>JASFVE010000070.1:0-9086 GCA_050049995.1 Chlamydiota bacterium
TGAGAGCTATTAGAACTGAAAGAATCCAGGATCTTTTAGTTGAGGATAAAGGAGAGCTATCTCAGCTAGAAAATGAAGTTTTACAAAGCTTCGAGGAACATGAAATTTTAGCTGAAAATATGAATAAGAAGTTTGAGAAAAACTTAACTTTTGGTGAGCGCCTTGCAGATAAAATAGCTAAGTTTGGAGGTAGCTGGAGATTCATCAGCATTTTTATTTTTATCATCCTCTTATGGATGACTATCAACACCGTTTCTGCTTTCATTCATCCTTTTGACCCTTATCCATATATTTTACTTAATTTGTTTTTATCTTGTTTGGCTGCCATTCAAGCTCCCATTATCATGATGAGTCAAAATAGACAGGCAGCAAGAGACAAACTACAATCAGACTATGAGTATACTACTAACTTAAAAGCTGAACTGGAAATCCGACAGCTTCACTCAAAGCTGGACCAATTTATGAAAAAACACTGGTACAGGCTCCTAGAAATACAACAAATTCAAATAGATTTGGCTGAGGATCTTTTAGAGCAAAATCACAAGAAAACAAAGGACAAGTAGCTTGTATTTTTGGAAAAAAAGGCTTAATTACATCCTCAATACCAATAGCCAGGTTTTAGACACAAGCAAAGGTCCTGTTGAGTACGCCATTTATGGACATGGCCCCATTGTTGTCGGAATGCATGGAGCTCCGGGAGGGTATGATCAAATCATTTGCTTAGGTGAAATGATCGCTAAAGAAGGGTTTGAGTTAATTGGCTGGTCTAGACCTGGTTATCTCAGAACTCCTCTACATGTAGGTAAAACCATAGAAGAACAAGCTGATGTTTTAGCCGAGCTTTTAGATCACTTACTAATAGACAAAATTGCCCTTTTAGCCATTTCTGCAGGAGGTCCCTCAGCTTTACAGTTTGCTATAAGGCACCCTGATAGAATTTCAGCTCTTATAATGGAAGCTGCGGTGACTAAGACATATAAACCTGAGTTTATTGAGAAAAATAAACTATTTGTGAAAATCGGCTTAAGTGATTTGGGCCTTTGGCTTTTACACTGGATGTTTAGAATAGCACCTAAAAAAACATTAGAAAAATTCCTTAGTTTTGAAAGCAGCTTGGACTCAACCGAAATTAAAAAGCTTTCTTCTAGCGTGATTAAAGACACTGCAAAAATGGAGTTTTTATCAAAAATCCTACAGTCTTTAGCTCCCATGAGCAGAAGAAGTCAGGGTTTTTACAATGACTTAAAGCAGCTACAAAATATGAAGGATATCCCTTATGAAAAAATACAATGCCCAACTCTTATCATTCATGGAACAAGTGACAAGGATGTTCCCCTAGAGCATGCAGAAGAGCTCTCTCAAAAAATCCCCCACGCTGAATTTTTAAAAATTGAAAAAGGAACCCACCTTTTAAACTTATCTAATTTGTTCCAGCATGCAGAAGAAAAAATCATTCAATTTTTACGTGATAATTCATAAATCACCCAACTATTTTAAAATAAAATTATTATCTATATTTTTTTATAAAGAAGTAATATAATATCCCCTTTAAAACATCATATTTTTAATTAATGGAATATAAAGCACAAAAAGCATCTTCTCTATTAGACGCTTTAAAAGAGCACCTGGTTGACTCTTCTAATAGAACTATTCGCAACTTACTGAAAAACAAGTCTGTATTGGTAAATGGCAAAGTAATTCAAAAAAGTTCTCACATTATTTCTGAAGGTGATTTGTTAAAAATTTTGCCAAAACAGAAAAGCACCTACCAAAATGTAAAGATTATTTTTGAATCTAAGGACTATGTCATTGTTGATAAACCTGCGAATTTGCTTTCTGTCCCTCTAGATAACAATGGAGGGGAAAATGTTTTTCAAATCCTGAAAGACACTTACCCAAAAACTGCTCTTTATCCTGTGCACAGACTAGATAAAAAAGCTTCTGGTCTTTTAATTTTTGTAAAAGGTAAAGAAAATCAAATAATTTTTAAAGAGCTCTTTGCTGAGCACCTGATAACAAGACAATATCTTGCTATTTGCGAAGGAAAGCTCCCCCATAATAGTGGAGTTTTCACCTCAAAGTTAAAAGAGCTACCTAACTATAATGTCGTCTCAGCTGAAGATGGCAAAGATGCTACCACTTTTTACAAAGTAGTTTGTAAAAGGAAAAACACTAGTTGCTTGCAGTTGCAGTTAGAAACGGGACGCAAGCATCAAATTAGAGTGCATTTAAGTGAGAATGGCAACCCTATTGTTGGTGATAAGCGATACGGTGCAAAGTCTTCTTTTCACAAAAGAATAGCTCTTCATGCTTATAGATTAGCCTTCACTGACCCCAGCACTAAAAAAGAAATGTCTTTTTATTCGCAAATACCAGAGGAATTTTCTTTAGAAAATTTCTTAAACGAGTATTCTTCAAATAAAATGGAGGATATTCATGAGCAAAAAGGAGCTGACTGATGAAGAATGGAAAAAAAAGCTATCAGCTGATCAGTACAAAATATGTAGGCAAAAAGGAACTGAGCCTCCTTTTGCAAATGAATACTACGACCATAAGGAAAAAGGAACCTATCACTGCGTATGTTGTGGGCAACCACTTTTTTCTTCAGATGACAAGTACGACTCTAAAACAGGCTGGCCATCTTTCACAAAGCCTATCCATCAAAGTGCTGTCACAGAAGAGCCTGACTACACATTAGAAAGTATAAGAACTGAAGTTAAATGCTCTAATTGCAATAGCCACTTGGGTCATGTTTTTCCGGATGGACCTAAGCCAACAGGCTTAAGGTACTGTATTAATTCAACATCTCTACAATTTAAAAAAAGCTAATGGTTGTCACAAAAGAAAAGATCGATTCTTTAGAAGAAAAAATGAAAAAGCTCTCTATAAGAGAAGAAGATCTTATAGAAAAGTTTATTTTAGGATCGGGCAAAGGAGGGCAAAAAATTCAAAAGACTCATTCTTGTGTCTATTTAAAACACATTCCCACAGGAATAGAAATCAAATGTCAAAAGACTCGATCTCGAGAAGACAATCGCTATTTTGCTCGAAAAGAACTTGTCGAAAAAATAGAAGAAATAACTCTAAAAGAAAAAAGCGAAAAAAAACAGGCTATTGAAAAAATCAGAAGACAAAAAAGAAAAAGATCTAAAAGAGCTAAAGAAAAAATTTTACAAGAAAAAAAGAAACATGCCGAGAAAAAATCTCAAAGAAAACCCCCTCAAATAAACAATATTTAAAATAATTTATATTTTTAAAACAAAGCCCCTTTTTGTTATTATATAATTTGTTAAAAATTAAACTTTTATTCATGAAGAAAAAACATACAACCCTTGGACTTATATTAGCCTTAGCCTTAGGTCTTTTTTCGGGGTATTTCCACTTTACAGCTACTGATTATGCTGCAAAAGCATTATCTAGTATATTTATGAATTTTTTACAGATGATCTCTGTACCTATTGTCTTTTTATCGATCACAGCAACTGTAACTAAAATGGAAAGCTTATCAGAAATGAAAAGCTTTGGGTTGAAGATCATCAAGTATACCCTTATTACTACTATCATCGCAGCAACGATTGCTCTTCTTCTATATTTAGGATTAGACCCGGCGCAAACCTCTATTGAAACCTCGAGTAGTATTGCAACAATGCCCCAAGGTGGATATTTAGATGCTTTACAAAAGATCGTTCCCTCGAACTTATTTCAAGCATTTGGAGAAAATAATGTAATTGGTGTGGCCTTTTTTGCTTTTGCGCTAAGCTTTGCCATTCTCCTTCTTCCTAAGAACAATAAAGAGACTCTGCATCATTTTTTCTCCTCTTTATTTTCTGCATTTTTAAAGTTGGCCGGTTTTATTGTGAAGTTACTCCCTTTGGCCATATGGGCATTTACCACTTTATTAGTACAAGATCTTCTGTCTAAAGAAGTTTCTTTCAAAGTTTTGGGGCTTTATATCGCATGTGTTGTTGGAGCTAACCTTATACAAGGGGTGATCGTTTTACCCATCATATTACTTATAAAAAAGAATTCTCCCAAAAAGCTTTTTAAAGCTATGTCTGAAGCTTTACTTATTGCTTTTTTTACCAAATCTTCGAATGCAGCTCTGCCAGTATCTATGAAATGTGCTGAGGAAAAATATGGCATGTCCCCCAAAGTTTGCAGTATTTCTTTTCCCTTATGCTCAGTAATTAATATGAATGCTTGCGCAGCTTTTATACTTATAACGACCTTATTTGTCTCAGCTCACAATGGCATTACTTTTTCTCTGTTTGAGCTTATAGGATGGATTTTCATCTCAACTGTTGCAGCTATTGGTAATGCTGGAGTTCCTATGGGATGCTATTTCTTATCAACTGCACTTCTTACTTCTATGGGCGTTCCACTTCATATAATGGGACTAATACTACCTTTTTACGCCTTTTTAGATATGTTAGAAACTGGCATTAACGTATGGTCTGATTCTTGTATTGCTGCCAATGTTGATAAAGAAATCAAGGAAGCAGCAGCCGCAGTTGAAATGGCATAGACCTGAACTAGTTCTAAGCTGTGGAAGTACAACTAAAGCTGCCAAACTCCATCTAAAAAATAAAATTACTAAGGAATGCAATTACACCCAAAAGACTGGGATTGCTACCTGTTTGAGTTATTTCATTTTTCAAGTCAAAAGAAATCTAGTAATGCTCTTTGGATTTAGCTAGCTTCTACCCTTTCTTCTCTAAGACTAGAAAGTTGGTACCTTAATTGAAATATTTCAGCTCTCGCGCTATTTAAATCAACTTGTACTTCTGCTCTAGCAGCGGCAACAGATCTAAGTCTATCCACTTGCCTTCTCAGCCTATTAACTTCTGCAATAGCACTATCTCTTTGATTCAAAGCAATACCAAGTCTGAGCACCTCATCTCCTCGAGCTTCTTCTGCAGTTTGTCGTCTTGCTTGGGAAAATCTATCTCTAATACCCACCTGACCGAGTTGAATAGCACCTCTTTCTTGTTCACTACTACAAGCTTTTTTGATTTTTCGAAGAACTTGTAAAGCAACTTGGGTTACTTCATTTTTTAAATCAAAACCTATCTGAGTGTCATCAAGCAAGTCTTCCCTCCCATAAAACAGGCTGATAGCATCAGCAGTTAGTTGATCAAGATTCCTAACTGTCTCTAGCCTACCTGAATCTATAGAAAAAAGTTTTCCAAAGATATGGTAAAATATCCTCTGGACTACTTGAATAATTTTATAAGTTTTCTGTTCTATTTTTGGCACAGTAACCCAATTATGCACTCCTTGTAACATAAGCTCCTCACGAGAAAAAGCAACACGTGAGGTACCTAAGTCCATATTTGCAAAATCTTGAAGAGCTCTTTTATAGCGTTCAATGCTTATCATAAAGTCAAATGACCAATTTAGATTTTAGTAAATATTTTTTTTAATTTAATCAAGATACAAAAAAAAACAATATTGATGGCAATAAAAAATTTTAATCTTTCTAAAAGCAGTTGTGAAGAATAGGATTCTAGTCAGAATCACTATCACTTGCCTCTTCAATCCTCTCCAGTGCACCTCTTGCCCTTTCTCTTGCTCTATAATATCGATCTAATGCAATAGCTGAACGAGCTCTATTTATTTCAACAGTAAGTCTAAATTCCGCATTCGATCTAGCGAGTTCTACAGCCTGCCTTCTAACCTCTGAAAATCCATGCCTGACACCTATTTGCCCTCGATGAAGAACTTCTCTTAATTGTTCATTATGACAAGCTCGTTTGATTTTTTGAAGAACTTGCCAAACAACCTGAGTTACTTCATTTTTTAGATCAAAACCTAACTGAGCGTCATCAAGCAAGTCTTGCTGCCCGCGAAACAGGTTAACAACTTCAAAAGCTAGTTGAGAAAGTTTTTTAGCAGTATCTAGTCTATCTGAATCTAAACAAAAAAGGTCTCCAAAGATACTAGAAAATATACGTTGAATCAGTTGAATAATTTTATAAGTTTTCTGTTCTATTGTCGGTACAGTAACCCATTTATGCTCTCCTTGTATGATAATCTCTTCTCGAGAAAAAGCAACACGTGAGGTTCCTAAGTCCATATCTGCAAAATCTTGAAGAGCACTTTTATAGCGTTCAATAGTTATCATAACGTAAAATGACCAATTTGGATTTTAGTGAATATTTTTTTAAACCAATTAAGATACAAAAAAAACAATATTGTTAATAACAAAAAGTTGTAACTTTACAGGAAAGCACTTATGAAAAATAGAATCTAGGAAGAATTGCTTAGCCTTGCGCTTCAGCTCTTTCTCTACTACGTAAATAAGCTATGGCAGTAGAAAAATTAGCATTTATTGTTGCAACAGTACGTCTATATTTTTCAGACCTTTCATCCTGTTCTCTGGCACGTTCTACAGTTCTAGAAAATCGAGACCTGATATCGCTTTGCATTTGCTGAATACGGTTTCTTAATTGTTCACTGTGACAGGCTGGTTTAATTTTTTGGAGCACGTTCCAAGCAACTTGGGTTACCTCTTTTTTTAGATCAAAACCTAACTGAGCGTCATTAAGTAGGTTATACCGAGTCTCATCCGGGTCATACTCCCCTCGAAACAAGTAAATAACATCCTCCGTTAGTCTAGAAATTTTTAAAGCAGTAGCTGCTCTATTTGAATCTAAATAAAAAAGGTATCCAAAGATCCTAGAGAATATACGTTGAATCAGTTGAATAATTTTATAAGTTTTCTGTTCTATTTTTGGTACAGTAACCCATTTATGCTCTCCTTGTATGATAATCTCTTCACGAGAAAAAGCAACACGTGAGGTTCCTAAGTCCATATTTGCAAAATCTTGAAGAGCATTTTTATAGCGTTCAATGGTTATCATAACGTAAAGTAAATAATTTATTTTTTTGTGAAGATTTTTAAGATAATAATATACTAAAAAAAAACAATATTGTTAATAACAAAAATCCAAATAATTATTTGCAACTTTATCTAGAAGCAGTTGCGAAGAAATTGTTATTACACCGCTAGGTTCTGTAATAATGTAGTTCAGATTTGTTTAATCTGTTTTTTATCTATTGCGATATTTAAGCTTCTTATCCAACCTCATCTCTAGTAGCGCCGTTATCTCTAAGTCTTAAATTTTCAAAACAAAGCTCATGATTAGCACTTACAAGATCAAGAATTTCATTTCTTGCGCTATTAAGTTGAGTATTAACCCTAGTAAGCTCAGCTCTTATGAGACCTACTTCTTCTTGGGCATCTCTAAACCTAACTAACTCATCTCTTCTAGCAAGAAGAATTCTTCGCCTAAATTGGCAAAACTTGTGCCTAATAGCCCCATGGTATCGTTCAATCTGATGGACATCTTCTGCATTATTGCAAGCTCGCTTGATCTTTTGAAGAATTTGAAAAGCTACTCGAGTTATTCCATTTTTTACATCAACACCTAGTTGATCAAATAAGTCTTCTTCTCTGGGAAACAAATTAATAGCTTCTGAAATTAAACGATCGAAATTTCTAGCTGTATTAAGCCTGGCTGCTTTTAAAGACAAAAATTCTCCAAAGAAATAATAAAATATCCGTTGTACCACTCGAATAATTCGATAAGTCTTCTGCTCTATTTGCGGTACAATAACTCTATGGTGAGTTCCCCCTACTATAAGTTCTTTTTGAGAAAAAGTAACCCACGAAGCACTTAAGTCCATACTTGAAAAATTTTGAAGAGCTCTTTCATAGCGTTCAATGGTTATCATAACGTAAAGTAGACAATTTATTTTTTTTGAGAGAAATTTAAACTATTCAAGCAAAAAAATAAATACTTTAAAGCATGTTAATATTTTTGAACTCAATTTTTATTACAATTGCAGTTTAACTCAGATGGCTGTAAGTTTTTTAAAAATTGATAGATTAAGCCATAGGCTTTTTTGCTAAATATAATTGTTTTATGCCCTCGCTTTATCACCACATGTTTGTGAGGCGTTGATAAGGCGGTTTCACTTATTGCAAGAGTGCCATCATTTTTTTCTTTAAGGAGAGGATTAAAACCTAAACTCCCAGCAATTACTAAAACACCTTCTAATGAACTCGGGTACTTTCCTAAATCATCAAAACTAGTTTTTGTGATAAGTTCGCGCCCTGAAAATTGCTTAGTAATCCATCTTGTCAGTGAAAAACGACCTGCCCATCTTCCCCAATAACTGCCCTTTAAAGGAGGGGCTAGTAAAACAACCTTACCAATTTTTGCTTCATGAGGACACGATGGATCGTTTAAAGCCGCTAATAAAACCAATCCTCCCATCGAATGAGCTACAAAATGAATAGGCTGGTTCGGCTTATCCTCTACTAGACTTGTTAAATAAGAAACTAACTCTTTTGCGTGCTCTTTAATAAAACGATCTCTACTTGGATAATTCCAACTAACCGAGTCCCATCCATCTTTATTAAGATTTTTCTTAAAAAGGTGCATATTCCAGGAAGAGCCCATGAACCCATGAATACACACCACATGGTCCTTTTTAGTTTCAGAAAAAACGGAAGATGCTAGAAAAATAACAAAAAGCAACAACTTCTTATACAATGGTTAGACCTTCTTCTCTTTACTAAAGGGATTTTAGCGGAAACACCTATAAAAAATAAGAAACTTACTAATCATGGTTCAACAATGTCTTCAAGTGCTTATTAAAGAACTCAACGCTTAAGTTGCCTAAAACCTTATGAATTTCTGCTCGATTAACATCTGGATGATCGCTATAAAACCTTTCATCCATGATCATTTTTCCAAGATCAGTTGCCTCGTTTAGAAAAATATAATGCCCAGCTTTTCCCTCTAATAAAAAGTATTCGGCGTTTTGAATAGTATCAGCCAAATATTTAGCATGAGAAGAAGGAGGAAGCAATTGATCATTTTCTACTCCAACTATGAAATGAGGCTTATCAATATGCTGAATGGTATAGTTGGTAAATCCCCATGTAAAAGGTGCCATAGAAAAATATGCTTTTATCCTTGGATCTTCAAAAGAACGTAACGACTGCTCATAGTCTAAGGTGTTGATAACATCATCTGGAAACTCCCCTGTAAAAAATTGATATCTCTTTAAAAGTT
>JASFVE010000071.1:0-8923 GCA_050049995.1 Chlamydiota bacterium
TACGAGAAATGTAAAAAAGCCTTACAGCATCATCTGCTTGCTTTACAACAGAGGCTAGTACTTTGTTTTTTTGTTCTTGTGAGTAACCTTCGTATTCCTTTTTTGACTTCGGATTGGAAAGCATCTGCTGAAGGCGGTGATCTTTTTCTTTTTCAATTAAAGATGAGGGTAGCTCAAATGGATAGACATCTAATAAAAATTTATTAACATCCTCTCTTTTTTCCTGATCAAACTTTTCTTCCGCTTTTTTTTGTAACATTTCTTCTAAAGATTTCTTAAAAGATTCAATGTCTTTAGTGCCTACTTTTTTTGCAAACTCCTCATCGAGTTCCGGAAGTTCAGGTTCTTCTATTTTTTTGAGGGTAAGTTTTACTTTTTTAGGCTGAAATTCTTTTTTTTCTTTATCTGTCGCGTCTTTATCCGGTTTGCTTACACCTTCTTTTTCTTCTCCAGGCTTCATGCCGACAACAAGTTCTCTCATCCAGTCAGCCATATATTCTTTTTTAACCTCAAAGCGAGTATCAGAAAAAACTTTTGCTTTTTCATCTTCTAAACTCTCTAGGTCGATCAACACGAAGTCACCTTCTTTAGCTTCTCTTTCTTCTACATCATTCCATTTTGCGTAGAAAAACTGTGTTTGTCTTATAGCTTCTTGAATCTCTTTTTCACCAATTTCCTGTTTAGTAATTTCTTTAGGTGTGTATTTCTGTGGATCAACAGAAGGTACATTCGGCTCAGATTCATAAGAGAAAGATAAGTGAGCTCCTTTTTCTACGTCCAAGTTTTTTAAGTCGTATGTAATTTTAGGTCCATTAGAAAGAGGGGGTATTTTTATTTCTTTAACAGCTTCTTTAAAAGCATCATCAGCTAGGTGCTTATGTAACTTTTCATCAACCGCACCAGAATAGCTTTTTAAAATCATCTCTTCTGGAGCTTTGCCTTTTCTAAAGCCGGGGATAGAAACTTGTTTCCCAACTTCTTTAATAGCCTTTTTTTTAGACTTTTGAATAAAAGAAGGAGTCGCCTCAATTTCTAATTCTATTTTGCAAAATGGTTTTCGTTGTACGGTGATTGATAAATTTTCAGTTTTAAATTCTTCTTTTTGGATAGTATCAGTCAAAAGGAACCTCTTATTTTATCAGTGGAGATTATTAGAAAAGCGGGTGATGAGGTTCGAACTCACGACCCTCACGTTGGCAACGTGATGCTCTACCGCTGAGCTACACCCGCGAAAAACTTTAAGAAAACGAGTATAATCTCAAGTAGAATTTAGAGCAAACTGTAAAAGAAATCATATGTTAAAAAAATAATTATTTCATGGGTTACCCCAAGGAAGAAATATTTTTTTTACAATTTTTTATTGCAGTCGATTCCGAAAAGGTGTAAAACCAAAATTTGCTGTGCAAATAATCAACTAAGAGACTCTGTTAGCATGCTTAATTTTCGAAAGCTTAAACAAGATTTTTCCTCTAATATTTTAAAGGAAGGTCGAGAACTTAAAGAAAAAAAGAAGGTTGTCTTCGCTAAAATTTTAAAAGTGGACAACGACTCGATTCGCTTAGGCGCAAAAGTAATGGGAAATTATGACAATACTTATGAAAGCGAAATAGAAATTGACCGTTTTGAGTCTCAGGCGATCCATTCTAATTGTGACTGTTCCTATAGGTATGACTGTCAACATTTAGCTGCACTTTTATTTTATTTAGAAGAAAAAATGGACTCACTGTTGGTGGAATATTCCAAGGAAACTGACATTGAAGAGGATGATGATATAGATGATTCACAAAAAGAAGAACTTTTACACACTATTAAAGAAGCTGAAAGCAATGAAGTGGCAAAAAAGGATGCCAGATATCAAAAGCAAGTACTGGGAGAATATGTAAGTGCGGCAAATACTTTATCCGACTCGCCTTTTTTTCAATCTCCAGAAAAATCTCATTTTACAGAAGCGGAACTTGCTTTTATTTTTAATCCTAAATCACTTCCTAAAAAAAGAGTGGAGTTTCAGCTGGCTTTACGTCTTCCTACTAGGTCTAAGCCTTTGCAAGTTGCCCATATTAAAAACTTTTTAGAAGCAATCCGATATGATGAGTCAATAACACTAATTGGTAAAAAATACTTTTTTTCCATGATGTCTTTTAGCGACGTTAGTCGCATTGCCTTAAAACTTATTATGGACAACGCTCACTTTCCCGCTCCAACAGCAAGTGAAAGAGCTCATAGGGTTTCTTTAATTAATTTAGAGGTGTTTGGAACGCTCCTTTCTCAAATTTATGATGCAGACATGCAACTAAAAAAACCTAGAGGATTTGCAAATAATGAGCAGGAACTTCCTACTCTGCCCTTTTTATATTGGGGGAATTTGGAAACACCATTGCATTACTGCCCCACTCCTGCGCTTATTCGTTTCTTCTTAGAATACTTAGAGCCTCCTTCGGCAAAAATTTTATTAAGGCCAACGTTAGATGTGAATGAACAGGTTATCAACTTAGAAGAGGCTATTGTTTTTGAGTGTAATAAGCCCGGTCTGATACATGGTGAAACTTTTTACAGATTTGCTCCGCACATTAAGAGGCGTCATTTACAGAATTTAGAAAATATAAGGGAAATGACTATTCCAGAGCCGTTATTTGGCACTTTTGTTGAAAACTCTTTACCTGTCCTTAAAAGGTACGCAGAAGTTGCGCAAGAAAATGTACTGGATAGATTTGTTACGTTGCCTTATGCGGGCGATCTGGAAGCTAGGTGTGAGCTTTCTTATTTAGATGGTGAGCTAGAAGCTACATTGTATTTTAATTACGATGGTCAGGAAGTGCCAGCTATTGCAAGTAAATTAGGATATAAAGATATAGAATCTTTCGTGTCTGAAGAGGGTATTTTGGCACGCAATCTTATAGAAGAAAAACAAATCATTGAAAATCTTTTTCAAGACTTCGTCTTCAATCCGACTCAAGGAAATTTTGTAGCAAAAACAGAAAAGAAAATAGTGGAATTCATGACGGAGATCATACCGCAAAATCAGCATAGAGTATCTTTTGAATGTCCACAGAATCTTTTAGATCAGTTTATTTATGACCAATCACAATTTACTTTAAAGTTAGATTATAAAAACCATGTTGGTTTTTATGAGCTGGATTTAAAAGTAGAAGGGAAGCTTAAAGGGGTGAAACTAGACCTATTATGGGATTGTGTTGCTTCTAAACGATCTTTTATTGAGCTTGATGCTGCTAAAATTAATGCTAATGAATCTAGGTTCTCCAAGATTTTAGTATTAGATTTAGAAAAAATAACTAGAATAGCACAACTTTTTGATGAACTTGGCATTAAAAAATTAGACTCACATAAAGAAGAGAGACCTCTTTGGAATCTTGTAACAATTGATGAAAAGCTGTTTGAAAACTTGCCGATAAATTTTAGCATGACTAAAAAACTACAAGAAATAAGACAGCAGATGCTAGGTGAAAAAGAGGTGAAACCATCAGCTGTTCCAAAAGAAATACAAACTACATTGAGACCCTATCAGGAAGAGGGGGTCTATTGGCTTGAAAAGCTTAGAAAAATGTACCTTAACGGAGTTCTTGCAGATGACATGGGCTTGGGGAAAACACTGCAAGCCATCACTGCTATAACGCAACACCACTCTCAAGAGAAAAATGCTCATACGCTTATTGTTTGCCCCACCTCCTTATTATATAACTGGAAAGAAGAAATAGCCCGCTTCAATCCTAAGCTGAACTCCTTAGTAGTGGATGGAATTCCCAGCCAAAGAAAAAAGGTTTTAACTTCTTTAGAAAAGTATGAGGTAGTGATTACCTCCTATACTCTTTTGCAAAAAGATGTGGATTACTATAAGGAGATGCAGTTCAGCTATGCAATTTTAGATGAAGCTCAGCATATAAAAAACAGGGGGACTAGAAATGCGAAGTCGGTAAAAATGATTCAAGCTTCCCATCGATTAATTCTGACTGGCACTCCTATTGAAAACTCTTTAGAGGAATTATGGAGCTTGTTTGATTTCCTTATGCCGGGTTTTTTAAGTACCTTTGATCGATTTGTTGATAAATACTTGAGATCTACTGGGTCGCAGCATATAGAAAATATTGATTACTTACGTAAAAAAGTATCTCCTTTTATTTTACGACGCATGAAATCAGATGTGTTGGATGATCTGCCTCCAGTAGATGAAATTGTCTATCACTGTCAGCTTACAGATGTGCAGCAAGAGTTATATAAATCTTATGCACAATCTGCAAGAGATGAACTTACGAAGCTGGTTGAAAGAGATGGATTTGACAAGGTACAGATTCATGTTCTTGCAACCTTAACTAGATTAAAGCAAATTTGCTGTCATCCTGCTATTTTTGCCAAAGAAAAGCCTGAAATTAATGACTCAGCAAAATATGAAATGCTACTAGAGCTTTTACAAACTCTTGTAGAAGGAAATCATAAAACGGTAATCTTTAGCCAATACACCCGCATGCTTCAAATAATGAAAGAAGATTTTGCGCAAAAAGGTATTCGTTTTTCCTACCTTGATGGCTCCAGTAAAAACCGTTTGGAAATTGTAAAGGACTTTAATGAAAACCTCGAAATACCTGTATTTTTAGTCTCACTAAAAGCAGGGGGAACAGGGCTTAATTTAGTAGGTGCAGATACCGTAATTCATTACGATATGTGGTGGAATCCTGCTGTAGAAAATCAGGCTACAGACCGGGTGCATCGTATTGGTCAGAAAAAGTCGGTGTCTTCTTATAAGCTCATCACAAAAAACACAATTGAAGAGAAAATAGTGGAAATGCAGAGAAGGAAAAAAGGGTTGGTAAAGAAAGTGGTAAGTTGCGATGATGAGGCCATTTCGAAATTGACTTGGGAAGATGTATTAGAACTTCTACAGACATAAAGGGATAAAATATGGATTTGAAAGCCATTTTACGATTGCAAGAGTTACTTAATAAATCCAAGCAACGCCTTAATCAAAAATTTGGACATTTATCCGGGATTTTTTCAAGCGATATTGGTATTGACTTGGGGACAGCCAATACCTTGGTTTTTGTAAAAGGAAAAGGGATTGTACTGGCCGAGCCATCTGTTGTAGCAGTTGATTCATTGACTAATGAGGTGTTAGCCGTAGGTCATAAAGCTAAGGCAATGCTTGGAAAAACCCCAAGGAAAATTCATGCGGTAAGGCCTATGAAAGATGGTGTTATTGCTGACTTTGAAATTGCGGAAGGCATGCTGAAAGCCCTTATTAAAAGAGTTACTCCTTCACGATCAATTTTTAGACCCAAGATTCTTATTGCAGTCCCTTCGGGTATTACTGGAGTGGAGAAAAGAGCTGTAGAAGATTCTGCCTTGCACGCAGGAGCCCAGGAGGTTGTTCTCATAGAAGAGCCAATGGCAGCTGCTATAGGAGTAGATCTTCCAGTTCATGAACCTTCAGCTAATATGATTATCGACATTGGCGGTGGTACTACTGAAATTGCTATTATTTCTTTAGGAGGCATTGTTGAGTCAAGGTCTCTTCGCATTGCAGGTGATGAGTTCGACGACTGCATCATGAACTACATGAGAAGAACATATAATCTCATGATTGGTCCTAGGACTGCCGAAGAGATCAAAATGACGATTGGATCTGCGTATCCTCTCGGCAATAATGAACTGGAAATGGAGGTAAGAGGTAGAGATCAAGTAGCAGGTCTTCCGATTACTAAAAGAATTAACTCGGTTGAAATTAGGCAGTGCTTAGAAGAACCAAATCAGCAGATCATTGAGAGTGTAAAACTAACTTTAGAAAAATGTCCTCCAGAATTAGCAGCTGACCTCGTTGAAAGGGGAATGGTATTAGCAGGAGGAGGAGCTTTAATTAAAGGACTAGACAAAGCTCTTATTAAAGAAACAGGTCTTCCTGTTTTTGTCGCTCCTAATCCACTTCTTGCAGTTTGTTTGGGAACAGGAAAAGCATTGGATTATTTAGATAAATTTAAAAGAAAAAAAACTGTTAGTGCGTAATGCAATTCAATACCCCTTTGAATCAATGGACAAAGAATAAAAGCCTTATTACTTGGATAGAAGAGCAGATAAGTCTTTGTCAACCAGATCAAGTACACTTATGTGATGGCTCTTTAGAAGAGTACGATTATCTTATGCAAGGCATGGTAGAAAGCGGTATGGCTATTGCCTTGAATGAAAAAAAGCGTCCCCATTCCCATTTATTTTGGTCAGACCCTGATGACACAGCTAGAGTAGAAGAATCTACATTTATCTGTAGTAGAAAAAAGGAAGATGCAGGTCCTACAAATAACTGGGAAGATCCGGAAAAAATGAAGCAGAAACTACAAAAACTGTTTTCCGGCTGCATGAAAGGAAGAACTCTATATGTTATCCCTTTTAGCATGGGCCCTATTGGTTCGGAAATAGCCCATATTGGAGTGCAAATTACTGACTCGCCTTATGTTGTTTGTAATATGCGCATTATGACAAGAATGGGAGAAAAAGTTTTAGATGCTCTACAAAACGAAACTTTTATCCCATGTATGCATTCTGTAGGGGTTCCTTTGGAAAAAGGTGAGAAGGATAAAAAATGGCCGTGCAATACTAAGAATCGCTACATTGTTCATTTTCCAGAAGAAAGATCTATATATTCCTATGGCAGTGGTTATGGCGGCAACGCTCTACTTGGGAAAAAATGCTTTGCCCTTAGAATAGCTTCAGCGATGGCTCGAGATGAGATGTGGCTAGCTGAGCACATGTTAATTATGGGTATTACCAATCCAGAGGGTAAAAAGAAATATTTTGCAGCAGCTTTTCCTAGTGCTTGCGGTAAAACAAATTTAGCTATGTTGACACCTACATTGCCAGGATGGAAAGTGGAGTGTGTAGGTGATGATATTGCTTGGATGAAGTTTTCGAAGGATGGAAAGTTACATGCTATTAACCCTGAATTTGGCTTTTTTGGAGTAGCGCCTGGTACTTCGTACAAAACCAATCCCAATGCCATGAAGTCTATTGAAAAAAATAGTATTTTTACCAACGTCGCCCTGACTGAAGATGAAGATGTTTGGTGGGAAGGTATGACGGAGGAAGCTCCTGAAAAATTAACGGACTGGCATGGCAATTCTTGGACAAAAGAATCTGATGTTAAAGCAGCTCATCCCAACTCTCGTTTTACAGCTCCTATCTCTCAATGTCCTATTGTAGACCCGGCATTAGAAGATCCTGCAGGTGTTCCTATTTCGGCTATCATTTTTGGAGGTAGAAGAAGTTCTGTCGTTCCATTAGTTTCTCAGTCGATGAATTGGGAACATGGAGTATTTTATGGAGCCAGTGTCTCTTCTGAAATGACAGCTGCAGCAAAAGGAGAGATTGGTAAACTTAGGCATGACCCATTTGCTATGCTCCCTTTTTGTGGTTATAACATGGGAGATTACTTCAATCACTGGCTTCAAATAGGTAAGAAAACAGAATCTAAAAATCTACCTAAGATTTTTTATGTAAACTGGTTTAATAAAGATGAAGACGGCAAGTTCATTTGGCCAGGATTTGGAGACAACATTAGAGTGCTAAAATGGATGTTTGAAAGATGTGAAGGACAAGAACATGCTATTGAGTCTCCTATTGGTTATGTCCCAACTAATGATGCCATTGATATTACAGATTTAGACCTTTCTCAAGATGATATGCAAGAGCTGTTATCCGTAGACATTGGATCTTGGAAAAAAGAAGCAAAAGATTTGGGAAAATATTTTGAAATGTTCGAAGACCGTTTTCCTAAAGGTCTTCAAGAGCAACTAGAAAATTTAAAAGAAAGACTGAATAAGTAACCTGTGCGCCTCGTTCTTCAAAGAGTTCAACAAGCTTCCATTACTTCAGAAAGTAAGCATATAGCTGAAATTAAAGCTGGTCTTCTTGTGTTTTTAGGTATTGGTAAAAACGATACAACAGCAATTTTCCCTTGGGTTATCGATAAACTTATCAACTTAAGAATATTTGAAGATGAACAAGGTAAAATGAATAATTCAGTCAGTGACATACAAGGGGAGATTTTAGTTGTTTCGCAATTTACTCTTTATGGTAACTGTTTAAAGGGAAGAAGACCTTCATTTATAGAAGGTGCTCCCATAGAAGAGGCTAAGGTGCTTTACGAGGCTTTTGTTACACAACTAAAAGCAAGCTATAAGCTAGTTAAAGAAGGGATCTTTCAGGCAGATATGAAAATATCGCTTATCAACGATGGACCAGTTACTTTCATTATTGAGAAAAATAATGACAGCAAAAATTCTTAAGTATTTGCAGTCCATCTTTTGACAAAAAGGACTCGGGATGAAACTGTATGCCATGTATGGCTAGTGTTTTATGCGAAAGGGCCATGATTTGCATGTCATCAAGTGACTGACAGGTAACTTCAAAGCAATCCGGCAATGAATACTTATCAACAACTAAAGAGTGATAACGCATCATAGTGATTTCTTGATCTAGCCCTTTAAAAAGAAAGCTTTTGTTGTGCTTCATTGCACTTAACTTTCCATGCATTACTTGAGGCGCTTTTACAATAGTTCCTCCAAAGACTTCTGCAATGGCCTGATGTCCTAAGCAAATGCCTAGAATAGGAATCTTTCCAGCGAAATAGGATATGATTTCTTTAGAAGATCCGGCATCTTTTGGTTTTTTAGGGCCAGGGCCTATGACAATACAGGTGGGGGTCATTTTCAGGCATTTTCCTATACTAATTTGTGAGTTTCTAAAAACTTGAACATCATAGTTGAGTAGCAAAAATGCCTGAACTAAATTGTAAGTAAAAGAATCGAAATTATCGATAAAAAGGATCATTTAGCAGCAGTTGAGCAAATCTCATCTGGTTTAAAGAAAAAGGCTATTTCCCTTTTTGCTGTCTCTTCAGCATCAGATCCATGCACTGCATTAGCAT
>JASFVE010000072.1:0-8870 GCA_050049995.1 Chlamydiota bacterium
GGCAGTACAACTTTTGCGTTAAATAGTTTTGAAAATTTAACAGGTGGCACTGGTAATGATACGTTTACTTTTAATGGGGCTTTTCAAATCACAGGTGCCATAGATGGCTCCATAGGAACCAACACACTAACCGGTCCCAACGTCAATAATGCCTGGGCAATTACTGCTGATAATGCTGGAAGTGTAACTCCTACAGGAGCTACTGGAGCTACCAGTTTTAGCAATATTGATAATTTAACAGGAGGCTCTAGCAACGATACGTTTACCTTCAATGGAGCCTTTCAAATTACGGGAACAATAGATGGCTCGACTGGATCTAATACTATAAATGGTCCTAATGTGAATAATGTTTGGGCTGTTAACAGCCAAACTACAGGAACCCTCACACCAACAGGTGCCAGTGGCTCTACTAGTTACTCGAATATAGGTTCATTGGTAGGTAACGCAAGTGATGATACGTTTAATCTTTCTGCCGATATTACCTTGCCAAGCATAACGGCAGGATCTGGAACCGATACTTTAAATTTCCTAGCAGGTTGGACAACACCTGCTACCATAAATTTAAATACAGTTACCGGCTTTGAAGTGATCAATGGACCTCCCGGTCTTGATAATACACTTGTGGGTAATAACTTGAGTAATACTTGGACCATTACAGCTGCCGATGCGGGGACTTTAGAAAATACAGACTATCCTTCACCTACTGTTTTTACTTTTAGTAATTTTCCTAATATTACAGGAGGCTCGGCTAATGATACTTTTACCTTTGATGGAAATTTTCAGCTAACAGGAGGTATTAATGGAGGCTCTGGTTCTAATACAATAGTTGGTCCCGACCTTGCTACAAATTGGCAGATCACTAGTACAGATGCGGGAACTTTAGACCCTGGCGTGGGAACTACCTCTTTTACGAATATTCAAAACTTGACAGGAGGTAATACTACAGATGACTTCGCCTTTGCAGATGGGCAAGGTTTAAGTGGAGCTATTGACGGAGGAGCGCCTGCTGCATCCAATACTTTGGACTATACAGCCTTTACAACTTCTGCAGAAATTACTTTTACAACTTCCACATCCGGGACAGCTTCCAACTTAGGAAGTGGGTTTACCAATATAGGAAATATAGTTGGCAATTTTACTGTTATAACTTCTTCAACTAGGGTATCAGCTGTAAACTTAGCAAAGTTTAATTCCTTAAATACGCAGCTTTTTTTAGCTTTGAATGAAGTCAATCGCTTTAGGCTTATGAAAGATTTTGCCTGGATGCAATTTGAAGATCCTATGCTTTGGCTTTTAACGCAAGATGAACTTAAAAAGAAGTTCATTACATATCAAAAATGATAGGATTTCAGTTCTTGCGTAAAAAATCTTTTAAGTGCTATGAACATCTGCATGAATAATAGACTACTCCTTTTTATTTTTTTCTTTTTCATAACATCTGTCATAGCTCAAGATGTCCATCCTAGCGATAGAGAAGAAGTGCGTGAAAAGAATTCTCGGCTCTATGGAGGACCGCTTGGATATTATATGAGGCTAAGGGTAATCCAACCGCAAGGGGGGAGTATTATTGGCACAGACAAGCTTGATGGTCCTTTAGGTGGAGGGTTTGCGGCTTATGATTATAAGAAGCTTAACCATTTATATGTCTCCACAAGAGGATTTTATGGGCTTGGAAGAGTTGACAATGGAGTGCAGCGATTTATTCATGAGTGGGATGCGCAAGGAAGATTCGGCTATAATTATGTAGCGCTACAAGGTGCCAAGCTTATTGCTACATTTTACACTGGCTTTGGTTTTAATTATAAAATCCATAGCAGATCTTCTGGCAATGGCACTTCTTCTATTAAATTGAAGTACTTTAAATATTACATTCCCGTAGGGTTGTTGTTTGATTGGAAAATAGTGGACTATTTTCATTTTATATTTGACTTTACTTGGATCCCAGATGTTGACCCCACAGTGAAAATTGGAACTATTCCAGGTACTAGGATCGCTTTGAAACATAAACAAAATTTCAGGGTAGAAACTCCTTTAGTTTTTCTTTTAGGAGATCAAAGACAATGGGAAATTTCCCTTGTTCCCTTTTGGAGAAGGGATAAAGATGGAAGAACAAAACCAGAGACTGTTGGCGATGCTCCCTCTCGTTTACCCGAGCAAGTCTATACGTACTGGGGCGGTCAATTTATTGTAGGCTATCGCTTTTAATTTTTTATCAGGTCTTGATAGAGAGCTTCCATTTTTTCTTCTAATTTTTTTGAGACATCTGTCTTTTCCATTTCAGCAAAGCTTTTTGTATAGCTAAGTTGAAATAGGCAGGCTAGCTCCTCAGAAGAAAACAGAGTAGCATTACATGGAGCATGTTCTTGGCAAAAACATTCGCCAAGATATATGTAAGATACAGGTGCTTTACAGTGCGAGCAGTAAAAAGACATGTGCATGAGCCCTTCTAATAAAAGAGATTTCATACGAAAGCTATATAAATAGTTTAGAGGTTTAGTAGAAGTTTCTATTTTTTTTATAAAGCGTGTAAGCAGTGAAAATAAGAGTTCGTTCTTCTTTTCTGGCTCCTGCATTTTAAGGACGGCTTGGCATATTTTAGTTCCAGCTTGAATACGCTCTAGGGATTTTCTAAGGGGGAGATGTAAATCAAGTATTTTGCCTTCTGTAAAGTAATGAAGGTCATTTTTCCCTTTTTTAAAATAAAATTCGGCGAAAGTAAAACTAGAGGATAAAGAAATTTTTTGGCTGTTTTTAGAAGTAATCCCTTTTATTAATAAAGAAATGAGCCCGTACTCTTTAGTATATACTTTTACAATCTGGCTTGTATCTCTAAATGGATAGGATCTAAGAGTGATGCCTAATGTTGCTACTTGCTCTGAACTTGTCAAAATCTAACCTTAAATGCTAAGATTCTATCACTTTTGCACCGATAGCTCAATTGGATAGAGTACTTGGCTTCGGACCAAGTGGTTAGAGGTTCGAGTCCTCTTCGGTGCGTTTAGAAATCAAATCGGATTGTAGCAGAAAGTCCGTGAAAATATAAATCGCCAATTCCACCACCTGCTCCTTGTGAGAGGTTAAGTAAATTTTGCATCATATTCTGGCTTCCAAGAACTTGAAAGTCATACGAGGCGCTCAAGTCAAAAAAGAAGCTTTCTTTTTTGAAAAAAGATCCCCAGCCTAAACCTAGCCCCAGCTCTGCCATCGGTCTTAAATAAGAACTATCATCTTTAATATTTACTTGAGAAATAGAGTTAGAAGGGCTTTGTTCAGTATGTTTTGTTTTAAACTTTGTATAAACAATGCTGGCAGAGGCTTTTCCAATGAGTCGAAACCCTTTTCCTAATAACCAGTTAGTATTAATGCCACCTTTAGGTCCTAAAGCCCACGAGTTACTTTTGCTAAAAGAGACAGCTTTACTAGAAAAAGTGCTTCCTGTTTTAGCAAAAACATTAAAATACTGGATGTTATACCTTTGGTCGATCCAATTTGCTCTTGTTCCAAAATGGGCATTGAAAACAAGTTCTTTGCCAACATAAAAGCTACGGGCAAGCTCTAGATCTAATTGATCAAAGTTAAGCCTCCATTTAGCTGAGGCATTATTAGCAAAGCCTGCATTTTGTGAAATCAACCATAAGGTATAAATAGAGCCAATAGGTGAATTAGGGGCGCTTGAAGAAGATGTAGTGCTCTGATGTAGACGAAGGTACTGAGAGACTATTTGCCAATTGTCATGAGAGGTGAAAATAGAAGCTTCTATTTTAAACCCAGGTTTATAGGTAAAGTCTTGCTGTAGGATTCTTCCATTAGGATTGGGTGTTACTTGCCTTCCTGCTGGGTTAGTAATGCCATATTCCAACCCATCTTGTATTGCTTGCCAGTAGAGAAAGCTTGTTCCAATAGATCCTCGCAGTGGCTTTTTTGGAAAAGGGGCGTTATAACCTTCAGACAATTCAGCAGTAAAAATACTGAATATTATTAAAAGTTGGAAGGTAATTAACCTAATAACCATATATTCACCCCATTTAATTCATTTTAAAATGAAAAATGGAATTAAATAAATAATTAATTGAGTTGTTTAATTAAAGAAGTAAGGCCGTCTTCAAGGTTTTTTTGGATTTTTCTTTTTAACAAGGAACGGATTGGCCAGGAAAAAAATCCCTTAATATGAACTAGATAGGTGATTTCAGATCCAGTATCAATAGGTTTGACCTGATAAGTAAAAATAAGTTTTAAAAAAAGAGCCTTCCAGCAAATTGTGAAAGATTCACCTTCTTTTACATTTAAAATTTTATAGGGGACCACCTTTCCATTGTTGGAGGTAACATGTCCTTTTGACCCTTGGTTCAGCCCTTTTGTTTCTTCGTCCCAATTATTCCAAGGCTGCGCCTTTTGCCAGAGTTTCCAAACTTTTTGAGGTGATGCTTTTGATTTTCCAGTAACTACTATCTTCGACATGTCAATGATAATAACAGGATAGTATTTACAGAAAAAGGGTTAAGATTTGAGTTCAACATAACAAAATCTATTTTAATATAATTTAGGGGAGAAAAATTATATTTCTTACTTATAATAGTCGGCCTTTTTTATTAACAAAGGAAAAAATATGACATCTAAATTAGAATTACAGCCCCAGCAAGTAGCATACATTGATCAATTACATTTTGATGAAGAAGCTTCGTTTTTGAGGTGTTTAGACCTAAAAGGCTTGTTAAATTTTGCAGTCACAACGCCAAAAGCTTTGGATCTGACAATGCATTATCTTCAAAAAATTAAGCCATCTGAAGTACAAGATTTTATTAATAAGTTGATAGATCAGCTTGATCAGGAGCAGTTTGCTGAGCAAGTAGAAAACTTACAAAAAATTAAAAAAGCACTAGAGTCAAAAAAAGTTCTAGAGCTATCTTCTATAAAATTTCTTATTGTCAGGTCGCATATTTTAAAGTCTGATATTTTGGAGATAAAAAAATTAATAATGGCAGAGTTTACACTTCTGGATGAAG
Source organism: Chlamydiota bacterium (assembly GCA_050049995.1). Classification (GTDB taxonomy): domain Bacteria; phylum Chlamydiota; class Chlamydiia; order Chlamydiales; family SM23-39; genus 21-14-0-10-35-9. The sequence continues at coordinate 5,004 of JASFVE010000072.1, forward strand.
CAACTCTAGGAACACTTGAACAAATTACACCTCCTAGTTTTTTTGAAAATCTTTTTGAATTGTTGAAGCTTTACAAAGCAAAAACCACTCATGAGCTAAAATCTATTTTTCAAGAGTTGGTAGAAAAGGGAAAGTTAGATACAGCTTTAGAAGGACTAGATCTTTTTTCTGATAACTACGAAAGAGATAAAGTTCTTCAAGTTATTTTTGAGGCTTTAAAGAAAACAGGTGAGTGGAAAAAGGCACTTGAAATAACTTTACGGATCTCTGATGAAATGGCAAAAAATAATGTGCTTATCAGCTTTTCAGAAACTTTAAAAAATGAAGACCGCTGGGATGAGGCGCTAGAAGTTGCTCAATTTATTTCTAATGAGTGGCATAAAGATAAGACTCTTGATGATCTTTCAGAGAGCTTAAGAGAGGAGGGACGTTGGGATAAAGCTCAAGAAGCTGCGCAATTGATTTCTAATGATTGGACTCGCAACAATTCTTTTATTAGATTTTCTAAAGATTTGTGTGAAGTAGGTGAGTGGGGAAGAGCATTTGAAACAATAAATTTTATTTCTTGGGAGTTTGATAAAATCAGTGGGCTTATCTTTATTTCTAATGCATTAAATTATGTAGGAGATAATGAATCGGCAGTTTATGCACTGAATCAAGCTTTTGAAGTATCAAAGTATATCCTTAATAAATCAACCAGGGTTACTTCATTGATCCATCTTTCACATGCTTTTAGTAAAGTGGAGGAAAAAGATAGGGCTATTGCAATGTTGAATTGTGCGCTGGAAGTAGCAGAAAGTATTTCTACTAAAAAAGATAAAGTAGTGGCTTTTATAGAAGTATCTCAAGCTTTTAGTAAGGTAGATGAAAAAACTAAGGCAGCTGCAATAGCAAATCAAGCTTTTGGGGAAGTTCAGTCTTTAGATAAAGGGGTCAGAATGTATCTTCTTTCAGGCATAGCTCAATCTTTCATTGCTGCAGGCGAAAAAAATAGGGCAGTAGAGGCAGCAAGTAATGCCCTTGAAATATTGCAACCTACTTTAGACTTATTCTCCAACAATGATTTACTTATCGCTATTTCTAAAGTTTATAGTAGAGCAAATGAACCCGCTAAAGCATTTGAGGTAGCGGAGCTTATCTCTAGTTCAGTCATTAGAAATGATCTTCTTAAGAATTTATATTAATATATTTACATTTAAAAGCTCCTTACGGCAAATGTAGGGAGTTTAAAAAATATAGTCTCACCAAGTTCTATTAAAAGCTGTTTTTTTAAGGTGAATTTATCTTTTGATAATGCTGTAATATTTTCCTTTTTTACATAAATAAGATGAGCATAGAATCAAACCCGCATTTACGTGAATCAAGTAATCAAAGTAGTATTTATCAATTACATTCTGATGCTGAAGCTTCATTTTTTCAATATTTAGACCCAGAGTCTTTGAAAAACTTTGGAACTGCTTCTTCAGAAACTTTAGATAGAGTGCTGTATTATATTAAGCCAAAAGTCCAACCTTTCGTAAAAATTCAAGATTTTATAGACAAGTTGCTGTTAAAACTTGAACCAGTGCAACATCAAAAGCAAATATTGACTCTAAAAATGATTAAAGAGTCAATTCATGATGTTACAAGTAAATTAGAACCATCAGATTTTCCAGGTTTATCTTCACTAATATTCTTATTGAAAAAACCCAGTGTTTTTCGTGTCAAAGAATTGATAATTCAAGAGTTAGTTGGTTTAGATAGTCTAGTAATAGAAAACCTCAAACAAATTAGCGAACCAAAGGTTTTTGAAAATTTTTTCGAGGTGCTGGAGTTGACTCTCAGGCTTGTAACTAAAATAAGAGCTGAAGGATTAGAAAGCAATTTAAGCACTGTTTTCAAAGAGTATTTAATAGGCGATGGAAAGTTAGATGTAGCTTTAGAAGCAGCAGAGATGCTTAGCTGTTTATATAGATATACTGCTCTGCAGGGTATTTTCCAGACGTTGCTTGAGGCAGATGAAATAGATAAGGTCCTTGAACTTATATCACGTCAACTGCTGGACTTCTATTCTATTAAGAATGGCTTTGAATTTTTTATCAATGCAAGAAAATGGGATAAAGCCCTTAAAATTGTGCCATTTATCCCTGATAATAGAAGCGAAGACTGGAAACGGGGCAAAGATAACTTTTTTGTTACAACAAACACAGCTTTAACGGAAGCAGGTAAATGGGATGAAGCTGTTGCAGTGGCAAGGCTTATATTTAAAGAGAAAGTTAGAAACAGCGCTTTTACCAACATTTCTAGAGCTTTAATTGCATCCGGGGAAATACGGAAAGGCGTTGAGGTGACAAAATTTATTGTAAGGTCTCGATTTTATATTCTTATTAATGAAATTTCAAAATCTTTATATGAAGAGGGCGAAAAAGATAAAGCCCTTAAAGTATTGCATCAAACATTTGAACATGCGAGCTCTATTTCTAATGAACTTATAAAAGAAAATGTTTTTTGTTGGATGGCTAAACTTTTATATAAAATGGGAGAAAAAGAGCTTGCTAATAAGATCATTCCTTCTTCTATTATTTTTCATATTACGAGATGGTTATAAAGATGATTCCTATACAAAAAAGTGAGTTATTCAATATCTTTTAGCCAAAAAGAGGGTTTTATGAAGTGTCCATGTCATAGTGGGAATGACTATAAAGACTGTTGTGAGCCTTTCCATAAAGGTAAATTGCCGCCAACTCCTACTATCTTGTTAAGAGCCCGGTATGCAGCTTATGCGTTGAATTTGCCTGATTTTATCATAGGTACGACCCATCCTGAATGTTTTTATTATGAAAAGGACAAGGATAAATGGAAAAAAGATTTAGAAGAATTCAGCACGTCTACGACCTTTAAAGACCTTAGGATTTTAGATACCCACGAAGATGAAGAATTGGGATTTATTACTTTTGTTGCTTTCCTAGAGCAAGAAAGTGAGGATGCCACTTTTACTGAAAGAAGTTATTTTGTTCGTGAGGAAGGGAAATGGCTATACCGAGATGGTATAGTTAAAAGTGGAATTCACACCAATGAGCAAATGTTAGAAATTTAATTATTGATCCCTCAATTTTTAATTCGTATAATTGATCTCTCACTTTAACAGGGAGTTTTAGATGAGTCAAAATGCTGAAAAAACCCGTTTAGAAAAATTTGCTTTTGAAGGGTACAGCCTTGCTATTACCGGAAATCATATTGTTTTAACTGACCCCATTAGAGACTATGCACTAGAAAAAGTTTCTAAAATTGAGAGGTTTTCTGATCAGATTTTAGACGTTGTAGTGACGTTGGATGTTGTAAAACTGGCACATGTTTGTACGATTGATCTGATGGTCAAAAACTTCAAGATAAGAGCTCATGCTTCTATGGATGATATATATTCAGCCATTGATAAAGCTAGCGCTAGACTAATGCGATTGGTTAAAAAGTATAAGTCACGCTTAGAAGAAAAGCATGCCATTGATCCGCATTTTATTGATCTAAAAGTCAATGTTTTTAGGCCTGCTGAAGACAATTTAAAAGAAATTAATGATGAAATAGAAGCGGAAAATATAAGACGGCAACAAGAGAAGTACGCCTTTCATAAAATTGTTTCTAAAGAAACACATCCATTACATCTTTTAACGCAGCAAGAAGCTATTATGCGTATGGAGCTTTCAGGTGATTCCTTCATGATTTATAAAGGTGAAGAAGATCAAAAACTGAAAGTCATTTACCGCCGTAAAGAAGATGACCATTTTGGTGTGATTGAAATTGAATAATTGGTCTAATTTTAATAAGAGATCTTCGACCTTACTACCTGAAGAGGTCGTAAGGCAAGATCTCTTAAGAAAAATGATAGAAGGA
>JASFVE010000073.1:0-8853 GCA_050049995.1 Chlamydiota bacterium
GAGATTAAACAATTTTTGATAAAATACTTTTATTAAATACTTAATAGGAATTAATTATGTTTAATAATGTAACTCAAGCTATTAATTCGTATCATGATGAGGTTTTAATAGCCCATAGATCACCTGAAAAAAGAACCCCTCTAGTAGCAGACATTTTTCAAAGGCTTAAATGGTCAACAAATGGTTTTGCCGCCATTTTAATTCCTATTAGAACCTGGATTGTTAGTAGACAAATAAAGCTTTTTATCTTAGATCAACAAGCAGAAAAAATATCCGCTTTAGTTCAAAAAACAAATGCGCTTTCTAGAATGGGAATAAGTCAAAATGCTATTTTTGCAGATCTTCAAAAAGAAGAAGATTTAAAAATCTTTAACGACTTAGACATTTACAACTTCCTTCAAAACCCTATACATCCTGAAAAAAGAAGAGAACTTAGTAAGATGGAACTTTGGCAACAAATCAAATCCATGAGAGTTAGTTTAAAAGAAGCAAATAGGTTGTCCCAATTAGTTCAGAATCCTCCTCGAAAAATAAGTGCAAAAGATAAACAGCGTCTTTTAGAGCTGCATGCCTTTTTTGCCATTTTCAGAAATCATGACAGCCCATTGCCTGCTCATATAGAAAGCTTACTGAAAGCTTGCGAAACATCTCCATTAAGGTTGTTTCAATTTGACAGAGCCCTATTTAACTCTTTAAATAACCAAGAAGATAAATATCAGGAATTAATGGGTAATCAAAAAGATGTAGCCGAACACGAAGCCCGTAGAAGAAGAGTAGTAAGCAATAATGGAGAGGCTTATATTTTTGATAAATTAACAGAAGAAAATTCAGATAATAGACTATTTCGGTTTATTGACAATGATAACAGACCTGCTTTTTCTGACCTAAGAACTTGGAAGCATTTTGAAGACGAAGCCAATGGAGAAGGCGCTAAATATTTGGCCAGCAATTTACTAATGGCTCCCTACCAGTCACACGATCGATTAGTACAACAACTTATGTCTCAATATCCATTGACAGGTGTTCTTGAAACCTTTGAAAATGCAAAGGTGGATGCAGACCTTTCCTTTGGAAATGGTACTATTTTTACTGAAGTTTCCCATGATGGAAACGACATCTTCATTAAACGTACATGTCGATCACCTATTAATGAGAGCATGAGCATGGATGCAGAACAAATAGGCCGAATAGAAATCCAAATGGAGTTTGCAATCCGTAATAACAAGCCTTCTGTGGAAAGAGTATCCATTACTGATATTTCTTTTGATACAACACACGACAAACTTTTTGAGATCATTTAATCTCTCTTTTTTCTAAATCAGAAATTCCGATATGGTGGTTTTATGAACACAAAACCACCATGTATTATTTTGGGCGTTGATCCTGGAACTCGAATTACCGGATTTGGAATTATTCAATCTAAACAAAAAATTGAGCCAATTGATTTTGGTTGCATTCGACCCCCTAGTAAAGACCCTCTTCATAAAAGATACTGGATCTTGCACCAGTCTTTAGAGTCTATTATTCAAAAACACTTACCAGATGCTATTTGCGTTGAGTCGCAATTTGTTAAGAAAAATGCACAAAGCGCTATGAAGCTTGCCATGGCTAAAGCCGTTGTTTATCTCATTGCAGCAAAGTACAACATCCCTTTATTTGAATATGCCCCTAAAAAAGCAAAACTTGCTGTTGTAGGAAATGGCAAGGCGAGTAAACTACAAGTACAGAAGATGACCCAGGCAATTTTAGGGCTGAAAGCACCTCCTGAGCCGGAAGATGCAGCTGATGCTCTAGCTATTGCCATTGCACATGCCAACAGTTTGAATATATGTACGAGTATATAAAAGGAACATTAGAAATTAAAACCCCTCACTATGTCGTTCTTGATGTAAACGGTGTGGGCTACAAAATCATGACACCTTCGCATATGTTTTCAAAACTAACTGATTTAGGAGGACAACTTAAGCTATATACTAGCTTTATCGTTAAAGAAGATGAGCAAACTCTTTATGGGTTTTTAAAATCCGAAGAAAAAAAATTATTTGAACTCGTTATCTCTGTCAGTGGCATAGGCCCTAAGCTTGGCTTAACAATTATTGGCCATTTAGATGAAGAAGCCTTTTATGAAGCCATAGCCACTGCCAATGTGAAATTAATTTCTAAAATACCAGGTATCGGTAAAAAAACTTCTGAAAGGCTTATTTTAGAAATGAAAGACAAATTAAAAAATCATCTTGTCAATATCTCCTCGGAAAATTCGGAAAACCATATTGGAAAAGATCTTTTAAACGCCCTTATCAACCTAGGATACCACCCTATGAGAGCACAAAAAGCTGCTAAACTAGTACAAAAAGAAAATCCAGACACAAACGACATCGCTCAATTAATTACTCTTGCTTTGAGAAAAATTTAATTAATTTGCATTTTCTGTTACAATTTTTCTCACGTTATTCAACTTAAAATTATGTTTAATAAAGATACAATTGCAGCTATTGCCACACCTTATGCAGAAAGTGCTATTGCTATTTTGAGAATATCAGGCAACAAAGCTGTACCCATTGTTAATCAAATTTTTTCTAAAGACCTAACAACTTTGAAATCCCATACGGCGCATTATGGAAAAATTTTTGATGAAAATAACCATGTCATAGATCACGTTCTTCTCCTCTTTATGAAAGGCCCTAGATCTTACACAGGTGAAGATACTATTGAAATTCAGTGTCACGGCTCTACGTTTATAGCTAAGACCATCCTGCAGACTCTAATAAATAAGGGGGCAAGACTTGCTGAACCAGGCGAGTTTACTTATAGGGCCTATAAAAACAATAAAATAGACCTTGTACAAGCAGAAGCTGTTCAGTCATTAATTTCAGCAAAAAATAAAACAGCCACTAAAGCTGCCCAAGAACAACTAGAAGGCTCATTATCTTCTGTGATTACTTCTTTTCAAAAAGAACTGACAGATATTGCAGCCGTATTAGAAGCTTGGGTAGATTTTCCTGAAGAGGACCTTGCCTTTGAAAGCTTTACTTCCATCTTAAACAGACTTCAAAAGACAAAAGAAAAAATGGTGTATTTGTCTAATACATTTGATGAGGGGAAAAAGTTATCCGAAGGGGTAAAGATATGTATTGCAGGACCTCCCAACGCCGGAAAATCAACCCTTATGAATTTTCTATTACAAAAGGAAAGAGCTATTGTCTCTGACATCGCTGGAACTACTAGAGATACTATTGAAGAGCAAGTTCACCTGGAGGGAATGCAATTAAATCTTATAGATACAGCAGGAATTAGAGAGACCGATGAAGTAATAGAAAAAATTGGTATAGAAAAAACAAAACAAGCAATGCAAGAAGCTGATTTTACCATCTACATGGCCGAAGCCAACAATATTCCAGAAAGCGACATACTTAATTTGCTTGACCCTCAAAAAACTTTATTGGTTATTAATAAAATTGACATTTCCCATCCAAGATCAATAAACTTCCCTCATTACGTGGAAATATCTTTGAAAAATCAATGGGGAATAGAGTCTTTTAAAGAAAAATTAAAACATCTTTTAACTGTTAATAAAATTGACAAAGAAGAAATAGTCCTCACTAAATTAAGACACAAAAATGCACTTGATAAATCTATAGAGTTTTTAGATAAAGTATATGCAGGATTGAAAAATAACATATCTGCGGAATTTGTCACCTTCGACATGAGAGAAACTCTTTATAGTTTAAGTCAAATCATTGGAGTGGATGTAACTGAAGAGATTTTAACTTCAATTTTTTCTAAATTTTGTCTAGGTAAATGAGAAAAGAAGAAAAAGCAAAAAAAATTGCAAAAATTTTAGAGGAATACTTCCCTAATCCACAGGTCCCTTTACAAAGCAAAGATCCTTATACGCTATTGATTGCCACATTGCTTTCTGCCAGATGCACTGATGATAGAGTGAACAAAATTACACCTCATCTTTTTGCAAAAGCAGATACACCTGAAAAAATGATTAGACTTACTACTGATGAAATTCGAAAAATTATCCAGCCTTGTGGTCTTTCTCCGACTAAGGCAAAAGCCATTAAAGGGCTATCTAAAATTTTACTAGAAGAATTTGACGGCAAAGTGCCCCAAACCTTTGAAGAATTGGAATCGCTTCCAGGCGTAGGTCATAAAACAGCTTCAGTGGTTATGTCGCATGCTTTTCATAAACCTGCTTTCCCCGTCGATACCCATATCCATAGACTTGCTAAAAGATGGAAGTTAACTAATGGGAAAACCGTAAAAAAAACAGAAGAAGACTTAAAAAAACTGTTTCCAAAGTCTCAATGGAACAAACTCCACTTACAAATTATTTTCTTTGGAAGAAAGTTTTGCCCTGCAAGAGGTCATAAGCAATCAGAGTGCCCTATTTGCAGTTTTGCGAGCAAGTGACTGCCCCATTAATCCTCTCACTTCCATTTTATTTTTTGAAGCTTGAAGTAGATCTGTATCAAAAGTAATAACCCCTGGTTCAAAAAGCATGATAATACATGAACCACCAAAAGAAAAATATCCTTTCTCCTCTCCTTTTCTATGCAAAATTCCAGGAGAATACGTTTGATGAACAGTACCTACATTTGTCGCTCCTACCTCAATAAATAAAATGGTCCCAGTGTCTTTTGTTTTTAAAGAAGTTATATAGCGCTTGTTTTGAGCTAAATATTGAACATTCTTTTTCAAAACACTTAAATTGACGGAATAGAGATATCCATTTATTAATGAAGCCTTATCTGGAATACAATCCATTGGAAAATGGAATCTATGGTAATCTACAGGGCACAGCCTAATAATGGCCATACTACCTTGCATATATGTTTTAGCAAGGGTAGGACTTTGTAACAGTTCTTCTAAAGAAAAACGCTGATTTTTAACAAAAAAACCATCAACCTCATCCAGCCGCTCAAAAACGAGATATCTCCCATCGGCAGGCATGGTCAAAATCTCAGAAGACGGTTCAATAGGTCTTGCTTTCTTATGAAGCTTTCGAATGAAAAAGTCATTAAATGAGGTGAAAGATTTTTTCAAAAATTCGCTTGAATCGACTTCATATTTATCAATAAATTTTTTCACTTTTCTTCGACTAGCCCTTCTCTTTTGCAAGAATCCATAAAACCTTGAAAATAAAGGAGTTTTAACAACAACAGGGCTAAAAAGAAAAAACAAAAGCTTAGAAAGCCACCCATTGCCGTATAAAAGCCAAAGAGCCTTTTGACCATATACTTTCTCTAGCTTAACCTGCTTAGAAAGTCGGTCTATATAGCGTATTTCTTCCATAAACATATTTTTTTGAATGGAATTATAGCATATAAGACGCTAAATTTGAAATTAATCATAAAACTCTTTATAATAGTAGTAACCTATTAATTGATATAATTAATTCACTTTTAAGGAATTACAACAAAATGTTCGGTCTTTTAAAGAAAATTTTTGGTACAGCTCAATCCAGAACCCTTAAAAAATATTCTAAGTATGTTTCGAAAATCAATGCGTGCGAAGAAGAATACCAAAGTTTAAGCGATGAGCAAATCGTAGAAAAAACAAATGAACTAAAGAAGCGCTATAAAAATGGATCGCCTTTAGAAGACCTTTTAGTAGAAGGATATGCGTTAGTTAAAAATGCATGCAGAAGACTTTGCGGAACAGAAGTCTCTGTTTCTGGCTATCATCAAAAGTGGGATATGATCCCTTACGATGTGCAGGTTTTAGGAGCTATAGCCATGTTTCATGGAGCTATTGCTGAGATGCAAACTGGGGAAGGAAAAACCCTGACAGCTTCCATGCCCTTGTTTCTTCATGCCCTAACAGAAAAACCAACTCACCTAGTGACTGTGAATGACTATCTCGCTAAAAGAGACTGCGAGTGGATTGGTTCCATTTTTAATAAATTAGGCCTTAGCGTCTCTTATCTTACTAACGACATCGAACCTCATAAAAGAAAAGAAGTTTATGAAGCAGATATTGTTTACGGAACTGCTTCTGAATTTGGCTTTGATTATTTACGAGATAACTCTATGGCCATGCACAAAAATGAGCAGGCACAAAGGGGACACTTTTTTGCTATCATCGATGAAATTGACTCTATTTTAATTGACGAAGCTAGAACACCTTTAATTATTTCAGGACCGGTACAAGTCAGCAGACAAATGTATGATGTCCTAAAATCAGGCGTTTCTCAAATTGTAAAATCACAAAAAGACCTTTGCCAAAGGCTCTCCTCTGAAGCAAGAAAAACTCTAGAAGAATTAGGTTTTTTTAAAGGCAGTGACAAACCCTCTTTAAACAAGAAAGATCGCAACTTAGCAGACCATGCTTTTAGAAAACTTTGGTTAGTTTCTAAAGGTGTGCCTCGAAATAAGACTTTAAAAAGGATTAAGGAAAATCCTGATCTACGCGCTGAAATTGAAAAATGGGAAACATTTTACTACTCTCAACAAAATAGAGAAGAAAAAGCAGCAGCACTGGCTGAGCTTTTCATTGTAGTTGATGAAAGATCGAACGAATATGAGCTAACAGATAAAGGGATTACCCTTTGGAGCGAATTTTCTGAGGATACAACTTCAGAAAATGATTTCATTATGATCGACCTTGGTTATGAGTATGCAAAAATTGACGAAGATAGTTCTTTAGAAGAGCAAGATAAAATCCAAAAAAAACTACAATTGAAAGAAGAAGATGCCAAGAGAAAAGAGAGATCCCACAATTTAAGACAGCTTTTTAGAGCTCACTTATTAATGGAAAAAGACATCGACTACATCGTACAAGATAACAAAATTGTTATTATCGATGAAAATACGGGAAGACCACAACCTGGAAGAAGATTTTCCGATGGCCTTCATCAAGCAATAGAAGCTAAAGAGTCTGTCAAAATTCAAAAAGAAACGCAGACATATGCCACTATTACCTTGCAAAATTACTTTAGGCTTTATGAAAAAATGGCGGGTATGACTGGAACAGCCATGACAGAGGCAAATGAATTCAAGGAATTATATAAACTTGATGTTCTAGAGATTCCAACGTATAAGCCTTCTGGTCGAAAAGATTTCAACGATGAAATCTACATGACAGAAAGGGAAAAATATCACGCTATTTTACAAGAGATCCAAAAAGTGCATGGAGAAGGAAGGCCTATTCTAATAGGAACAGAATCAGTAGAAGTTTCTGAAAAGCTTTCTAGAATCTTACGACAAAGCAGACTTAACCATACCGTCTTAAATGCTAAAAATCATGCTCTCGAAGCCGAAATTATAGCTGATGCAGGTAAAGAAAAAGCCATAACACTTGCTACCAATATGGCGGGAAGAGGAACTGATATTAAACTACAAAAAGATGTAGCAGCTTTAGGTGGACTTCATGTTATAGGAACAACAAGACACCACTCAAGAAGGATTGACCGACAGCTTAGAGGTAGATCAGGTAGATTAGGCGATCCAGGCTCTTCAAAGTTTTTTATTTCTTTTGAAGATTCTTTAATGAGACTTTTTGCCTCTCCTAGAATGACTGCTCTTTTACAAAGATTCAGACCTCCTGAAGGAGAACCCATTTCTGCAAAAGTATTAAATAAATCCATAGAAACGGCGCAAAAAAGAGTAGAGCAAAGAAATTATACCATTAGAAAGCATACCCTTGAATATGACGATGTCATGAACAAGCACCGAAAAGAAGTCTATGATTTTAGAGGTGAAATTTTAAACTCTGACAACCCCATAGAGATTGCTGAAGAACTTATTCGAGCTTTTTGTGAAGAAAAAGCTGCTGAATTCTCTAACTTTGAAGACTACAGACAATACCTTATGGAACAGTTTCCTGTGACTGTGGAAGAAGGGATGACTGAAGAAGATATAATTGCAAAAATTATAGAAGCTTTTCATCAAAAACTTGAACATCAGAGAATTATCGTTCACACAATGCGACCAGAGTCGAAAGACCAACCAGATATCTTGCAAGAAGTTGTTCGAAACGTATGCCTAAGAAAAATTGACTCTCTTTGGCAAGAGCACTTATTAAGCATAGATCACCTAAGAGATGACGTGCACTTGCGAGCTATTGGTCAAAAAGATCCATTAATGGAATTCAAACATGAAGCATTTCAACTCTTTGCCTTATTTTCTCAAAAAATTAAGTCTGAAATTACCAAAGATATTTTCCGTTTTGCAATGGTAGCTCCAGAGGAGCCTATGGAAAAAAAACCCTTAAAAAAAATAGAACTTCACACACATAAGTCATTTACTCCGGCAGAAAAAAAAGAAGAGAAACAAGAACATAAATCTGAACCAACACTTTCAGAGCCTAAAGTAAAACGAAATGATAACTGCCCTTGTGGAAGCAATAAAAAATACAAAAAATGCTGTGGAAGTACCGTTAAAAGTACTGAGGCAGACTAAGTTCAGTTTTTTATTCTTCTTGAATTTTTTTAAAACTCCAGAAAGAAGCCAGAGCTCCTATAATAACGAATAAAATCCAGTATTTGCTAGTGAGCTCTAATTGAATCTTCCCATCATCCGAAAAAACAAACAGTAGTATTCCTATAGATAGAAAATTCAAAGCAAAAATAAAGACAATATATTCTAAAGATATTTTTTTATCGCTCTCTTTGCTTTTTATTTTCTGCTGAGCAGGTTGAGATCCTTGCTCTTCTTCTTCTTCAGAATTTACTTGATAAGGTGCAGGGTATAAAGATGCAATTGTTTCCTGTGGGGATAAACTTTTTTGTTTGGTTTCAAATTCTTCTTGAGGATCTAATCCTGCATCGAATTCTTCTAGTAAATCAGTCCCACAAAATGGACAGACAATTACTTCAAGGTCTACTTGCCCATTACAATTGTAACA
>JASFVE010000074.1:0-8850 GCA_050049995.1 Chlamydiota bacterium
CTTCTAGCTTGAAAGAACTTGACCTATCTGATTGTAAGAGTATTGAGGAGGACTTTCTTGCCATACTGCTTAGTAGGACGACACAACTAGAAGAGCTTGCTCTTTTACAAGTAGATCTAGTGGGTGAAGCCTTTCAGCATTTTGATGCTTCTAGCTTGAAAAAGCTTGATTTATCAAGTTGTGAAGATGTTGAAGAGGAGTTTCTTAAAGATCTTCTTAGTAGGACAACACAGCTAGAATATCTTATACTTGCTGATAATACATTAATAGAAGGCGGTGCTTTTCAGGATTTTAATATTTCTAGCTTGAAAAGGCTTGATTTATCCGGGTGTATAGAACTTAATGAAGACCTTCTACTAAACTTTCTTAATAATGCTAAATCACTACTGTCTATTAACTTTTCCTCAACAAGCATAACTGGGCAAGTGTTTCAAAATTTTAACCCATCTAACTTGAGATGTCTCTATTTAGGAGGTTGCTATAATTTAAATAGAGAAATTATTGAAACATTTATCAGAAAAATAAAAGAGCCGAAAAGAATTACGGTAAATGGCGCTTTTGTAATTTCTATAGTTAATTAACTACATATACAAAAATACTTGTTTTGCTGGCGCTATTTTGGTGCCAGCAAATTTGTAATAAAAGTGCCTTCTTAAAGTTCTTGAGATCAAAGTAATATTCTAGTTTACTATTTCATCTTTAAAAAATTTGGTAAATTTTTATGTCTACTCCAACAACTGTTTATCGTCAAATACTAGTAAACCATTGTGATATAACGAGCTATACTGATGATATTTTCCCTACATTCATTAGTTATTTAAGCGTGCAAGATCAAGCTATGGCTCAAAGAGTTTCTTCAGCTTGGAATAAAGCTTTTCATTCAGAAAAATCTGTGTTTGCTCGTGTTAAGAATATAGCTACTTGTGATCAGAATACAACGGTTAGGCTATGTAAACACGGGCTAGGCCTTCCTAAAATTACAAAAAAATTCCATGAAATGCTCGATCCACAGCATATGTTTTTAACTCTTTATGTAAACCGAGTTCTTAATGGATTTATTTCTGAAAACTATGTAAATGTGAATGACTTTTTAAAAACACTTTCCGAAAAAGTAAGAGATGCCATTCAAGATTTAAACTTTTTGAGATTTTTAAGATCAGGAGAATATCTAAATCATTGGCTACCTACTGTTTTTGCTCTTTTTCCTAATATAAGAACATTAACTTTTGGAGCTACTTTAACAGGAGGGAACTCTCTTGCTACGATAAGTACAGATAATAAACTAAAAGAATTTAACCTAGTGAATTGTAAAAATATTCGCAGCGTGGCCCTGAGGGTATTTTTTAGTAAAGTTAAGAACTTAGAAGTGCTTAGTCTAGCTAGCTCTAGCATACAAGGGTTTGTCTTTGAAAATTTTGATTCTTCATATTTACAAAAACTTGAGTTAAGAGATTGTCGCAGCTTAGAAGAAGAACACATAAGAGATTTGCTAAGTAAAACTAAAAATTTGGAATCACTTAACCTTTCTCACACTTATATAATAGGGGGTGCCTTTGAAAATTTTAATTCTTCACACTTAGAAGAACTTATTTTAGAGAACTGTAGGCACTTGGAAGAGGAACGTTTAAGAGACTTGCTGAGTAAAACTAAAAATTTGGAATTATTTTATCTTTCTGACTCTACTATACAAGGAGTTGCCTTTGAAGCCTTTGACCCAGCTCATTTAAAAATCCTTCGTTTAGATGGTTGCACACGCTTAGAAAGTAGATATATAAGAAATCTACTAAGCAAGTCCCAAAGATTAGAAGATCTTAGCCTTATGGATGCTCCAATACAAGGGAATGCCTTTGAAGGCTTTGACCCAGCTCATTTAAAAATCCTTCGTTTAGATGGCTGCACACGCTTAGAAGAGGCTTGTGTAAGAAATTTATTACATAGAGCTAAAAACTTGGAAATGCTAAATCTTGCTATAACTTCAATAGAAGGCACAGCATTTGAAGCCTTTGACCCACTACATTTGCAAACACTTATTTTACGAGAATGTACAGATCTTGATGCAAAAAACATAAATGAGTTACTTAGTAAAACTAAAGAGTTAAAAGAACTAGATTTAACGGGCGTGTTTTTTGATGGTGTCTCATTTGAAAAATTTGATGCATCTTGTCTACAAGAACTTTCTTTAGGTGAACTCGAGTCCATTAAACATGACCATTTTCTTCACTGCCTTAATCCTATTAATTTAAAAAGATTTGATGCAATTGACACTCAAGATATTGACGAAGAAATTTTACAAATTTTTCTTAGTAAAGCGAAGTCTATAGAGTTTATAGATCTTTCCAATACACCAATAACCGGAAAAGTCTTCGAAGGAATAAATCTTCCTAATTTAAGAAATTTAAATGTACATAGCTGTGAGAACCTTAACAGAGAATACTTAAGAGAATTGCCTACTACGACAAGAATAACCTTTTAATTGTGCCAATTTTCAAAGCTCTTCTAAAGCTAGCTAGAAGAGCTCCTCCTTTCTTATGCAGAATTTGTAAGAAAAACGGAGTTTAAATTCAGCTTAAATCACATTTTTTGGCATTCCAGTCTTCTAAGATACTCATAATAAGCATCTCATATTCTGGGGCTATATAAAGCCAGGTGTTTTCACTTATCGGAATTTGAAATAATAGTTCAGATGCTTCTGAAGCCTGTTGAATGTTTAAATGTCTTCGAGCAACTGGAAACGATAATGACTGTTTATTATAAGTCGGTTTTTGCATTTCCCATGTCATTTTATCTTTAGAAATTTTGTGATCTTTTCTCAGTGCTTCTAACTCTTCAATACTAATAAAAGAAGGTATTAAAAAAGCTTTAAATCTTTCTTTTCTATAAATAATTCGTTTAGCATCTTCATGTCCGGGGTGTTTTTTTTCTAAAGCAGCTTTTTTCATGCTTGCAATGACTTCTATATCACTTAAGTTTAAAAGCCTGTCAAGTGAAGTAAAGTCTTCTTGAGCAAAAGCTTCCTTCATAAATCTTCGAAGATGAAAGTTATAAGCTTGTACAGATGAGTATTGGTAGACCCTTCTATGCATAAAATGCCTAGCTAAAAGCAATGCTTCACAAGACTCTAAGCCATTTTCATCAATTCCAAGCTCCAGTCCTTCATTTTTCACATCCTCAGAAGGTAATATTCTAAGCATTTCAATGAGTTGGTGGTAGTCAAAAAGACCATAAGCAACTCCTGTACTTTTGGCATCTCGGAGTAAATAATCAATTCTATCCGCTCCAAAAAAATCACCTGTGATGATGTCAGAAACGAGCTTTTCCCAAGAAGAAAAAGGAGTTTGAAAGTATTCTTTCCATTTTTTTTCTCCAATTGAGATTTTAGTAACATCTTGGATAAAAGCCCTGCCTTCTAGCGAATAAATAGGCTTATCCTTAATTTTTTCCCAAAGGGGTTCTAACTCCTTACTTTGAATAATTTTAGCTGTGATTTCTTCATGCCCTTTTTCTAGAAGATCTTTTTCAGCTACATGCGAAAATGGCAAATGCCCTAAGTCATGACATAGAGCTGCCATTCTCAAAACTCTTCTCCAATAAACATATTCTATCGACCCTTTTCTAGGAACTAAGTGAAAAACATCAGGCCTAACTGTTTTACATAGTTTATCAAATATCCTGGTAGATAGTTCCATAACTCCTAAAGAGTGCTCAAATCGGGTATGAGTAGCTCCTGGATAGACCATGAAAGCTATTCCAAGCTGGTGAATATAATGAAGTCTTTGAAAAAAAAGAGAATCAATCAACTGTTTTTCAAATTCATCAAAACGGATAAATCCATGAATAGAGTCATAAATTTTTTTTTCAGAAAATAAAAAGTCTTTAACCATGATATCGAATCTTTTTGCTTCTTATATATTATAACAAATGAAATGAAAAGAGTTTAGTCTTGAGTTAATGCTGTCGCGTATGGCTTTCCTGTGTATAAGAAGGACCAACTTGTATAAACTCAGCTTTTCTCTGAAGTTCTTTAATATTGCGGGCACCTCCATATGTCATACCACTGCGAATTCCCCCTAAAAAGGTCTCAATGACTTCTTGAGCGCTTCCTGTAACTGGCGCCCAAAAATCAATTCCTTCAGCAACTGTTTTTTCTTTTAGACCGCCGTAAAACTCTGTTTGAAAATCCTCACTTGCCTGTCCCCTATATTTAGCTTCAAAACCTGAAGGTATGTTCTCATTTTCTCTTTTAGTTGCTGCACTCTCATAAGTTAAAGCAAATAGCTTTCCAATCATGACCGTGCTAGCACCTGCAGCTAAAGCTAAAACGACATCTCTAGATGTTCTTATTCCTCCATCAGCTATGAGAGGGACTCTTAATTTACCTGCAACGTGGGCGCACTCAGCTATTGCAGTGAATTGTGGAACCCCAAATCCAGTAACAATCCTTGTTGTACAAGCGGCACCAGGCCCTATCCCCACCTTTACTGCATCAGCTCCTGCATTAACAAGGTCATGATAAGCCATGGGTGTACAGACATTGCCAGCAATTACCTGGATATCTGGATGAGTTTTTTTAATTTCTTCAATATGTTTAAACATTCTATCTGAATGGCCATGTGCTACATCGATACAAACACCTTTAGGACCTAGATCTAATAATTTTCTAAGTTCTTTTAAATCTTGGATACCACAAGAAATATAGGTGTTTTCTTTAAATTTCTTGACCCACTTTAGCTGGTCTTCCTTCGAAGTAAATCGGTGAAAAACTGGAATAGAGCCATATGATAATAAAATTTCTGCCAAAGGTTCATTAATGACTGTATCCATATTAGATGCGAGTATAGGTATTTTAATCTTATGATTTTTGGTAAGCCAAGTGTCTAGCATAGGCTCTGTTCTCGAAGGAATATTATTAAATTGAGGAACTAAAGCTATGTCATCAAATGTATAACCGCGTTTCATGGGCAACCTCTTAAAGTATTAATTTTTAACCATCACAGGAACTCTTATTTTCCTAAATAATTGAATATAGATATA
Source organism: Chlamydiota bacterium (assembly GCA_050049995.1). GTDB lineage: Bacteria > Chlamydiota > Chlamydiia > Chlamydiales > SM23-39 > 21-14-0-10-35-9. The sequence goes on from JASFVE010000074.1 coordinate 5,032, forward strand.
GTGTTTAACATGATTTCTATTGTAATGCTTTTCAAAAATAACCAAGAATATATTGCAGATACTCTTGAAAAACTCAAAGGTTTTAATGAAGTAGTCTTAATTGACACTGGATCAAGCGATGAAACTACTGCGATTGCCCAAACCTTTAGCAATGTCAAAATATATAAAAAAAAGCTGGAAGGATTTGGGTCTCTGAGAAATGAAGGAGCAGCTCTTGCCTCCAATGATTGGATATTAGCATTAGATACTGATGAGGTGCTTTCCAATGAGTTGGTAAAAGAACTTATGGGTCTCTCTTTTAGCAATAATGCTGTCTATGAAATACCCTTTAAAAATTATTACAAAGGTAAATGGATTAAAGCATGTGGCTGGTACCCGGAATCCCATGTAAGACTGTACAACAAACGATATACGAGTTTTTCTTCGGATGATGTACACGAGAAGGTTCTTATAAACAACATACAAAAAGTTTCTTTGAATAACTTTATCCACCACACTTCCTATAGGAAAGTCCAAGATTTTTTAGTAAAAATGGATCGCTATTCTACCCTTTTTGCTAAACAAAATGTAGGCAAGAAAAAATCTTCTTTAGCAAAAGCTATTTTCCATGCTCTTTTTGCTTTCTTCAAAAGTTATTTTATAAAAAAGGGTTTCATAATGGGAAAAGAGGGTTTTATTATTTCTACCTATAATGCCAACACTGCTTTTTACAAATACTTGAAACTAGCTGAAGCCAATAGAAAAGACAGATGTTGCTAACTTTTTTATATCACCAAGTAGGTCTAGGTAAATACGCCAATACTTTAAGTCTTTTAGATAAGCAATTTAGCTATTTGGCGCAAAAGTACCCTGTTGTTATTCCCGGAGATCCATTGAAGCCTTTTTCTACTAGTGTCTGTCTTACTTTTGATGACGCTACCAAAGATTTTTACCAAGAGGTTTTTCCCCTTTTAAAAAAGTATCAAATCAAAGCTCTTCTTGCAGTCCCAGTTTCTCTGATAGAAACACCCAATTACTGCAACTGGCAAATGTTGAGGGAAATCTATCAAAGCAAACTTGTAAAAATTGCCTCTCACTCCATGACTCACGCAGTTCTTACAAATCCTAAAATCGATTATTGCTTTGAATTAACTACATCTAAAAAGATTCTGGAAAATCAACTTCAGACAAAAGTTGATACTTTTGTTTATCCTTTTGGCAAGTTTAATCGAAATATTCATAAAGAAGCTAAAAAGCACTATCGCTATATCATGCGGATAGGCTCTTCCTGTAATTTGTCCTGGAATAATTTTCACCATTTAAATTACCGAATTCCGTCAGACAACTTAAGCCATTATTTGGAAAATTTAACCCTTTTAAATAAAATAAAATATTCCTTTAATTTCTTAAAAAACACAATAAGACTTCGATGATCAAAATTGATGGATCGCAAAAGTCCGGCAGCGGAACTATTGTACGGTATGCTATAGGCCTTGCGAGTTTATTAACTAAAAATCTTCATCTAACGAATATTAGAGTTAAAAGAGAAAAAAAAGGATTACGACCACAGCACCTCAAAGCCATTGAAGCTTGCTGCGAGATGACAGGTGGATTATTAGAAAAAGCAGAAGTAGGCAGCCTTGAGATTTTTTATCACCCCGGAAAAACTATTAAAGGGGGAAATTACAGATGGGACATAGGAACAGCTGGATCAGCTACTATGCTAGCCCAAACAGTTTTACCACTGGCAGCTTTTGCTAAAGAGCCTTCTCAAATTGAAATCATAGGTGGTCTTTTTCAGGATTTTGCTCCCGCAGCCTTTCATTTGGAGCATGTTATTTTTCCTCATTATCGAAAAATGGGACTCAATGTCCACTTAGAGGTAGTAAGGCCTGGCTACGTACCACAAGGAGAAGGAGTAATTCAACTGTATGTGGATCCAGTCAACGGTTCGTTAACGCCTCTTACACTACCTATACAGGGAAAGATTGAGAAAATAGAAGGGATTTCATTTTCTTCCCATTTAAAAGAGAATAACGTAAGTGATAGAATGGCTGAAAGCTGCCTATCAGTTTTAAAAGAACAAGGATATGATGCTGATATCAGATGTTATTATGATACAACAGCTAAGCAAAGAGGAGCTGCCCTTACAGTTTATGCAACAACAGATACTCATTGCATAATAGGAGCAGACAAGGCTGGAAAATTGGGAAGATCATCGGAAAATATTGGGAAAACAGTTGCTAAAATGTTACTTAAAGACTTAGCAACTAGTGCTACTGTTGACAGGCATACAGCAGATCAGCTTATTTTATATGCAGCTCTTGCCAAAGGAGAGAGTAAGTATCGCATTCCATTTGTAACAGATCATGTCTCTACTAATCTATGGCTTGTAAAAAGCATGATCCAAACAGACTATTCTTTAACAGATAATTTATTAACCATAAAAGGGACAAGTCTTTAATTAAGCTCGGTATTTAGCTGTTTTCTTAGCTATTTTTTTGGGCTGCTTTACAAATTGCTTTCCTTTTTTAGTTCCTTTATTTTTAGCTCGACTAGTTGCAGCTTTTTCTCCTGCAGTTAAAGACTCTCTAGCTTTTTTAGGAAGGTATCTACTTTTTTTAGGCTTACCTACATACCCCCAGTCTTCTTTGGTCCACTTATTTAAAGAAAGAGAGGCACTTTTCTTACCCTTATATTTTCCTCCGGCTTCTTTATAAAGTTTAGCTGCTAGTTGAGCTTTTCTAGCAGACCATTGCCCAGGTTTGCCACCTTTATTAGAAGCTTGTACTTTATTTTTAATTTGCTGCCAAAGCTTTGCGTCAGATTTTACGGCAATTTTTCTCATATTCCCCTCCCCCTTCTTATGTTTATTTTAAAGGAAATGCCTTTTAAGAAAAAAAAATTTTATATATCACTTCAAAAAAAGGCTTTTTTGCGTGTTTTATGAAATGGTGGGAACTTCCTCTAAAAGAGATTTATAAAAAGTTGAAAACAGATCCTCAAAAAGGACTAAGAGAAAGCGAAATAAAAAAAAGGCTAAAAAAGCACGGGGCAAACCTTCTTCCTCAAAAAAGCAAAACATCTATCTGGTCAATTTTGTTTCGGCAGTTTGCAAGTGTCCTTATTGTCCTTCTTTTTGTAGCGGCAATTGTTGCTGCTATTTTAGGAGAGATAATTGATGCTGTGGCAATTTTAAGTATTGTTATCTTAAATGCTATTTTAGGATTTATCCAAGAATATAAAGCAGAGAAATCTTTAGAAGCCCTGCAAAAATTGACTGTTCCACTGGCTAAAGTACTTAGAGGTGGAGCTATACAAGAGGTTTCTTCTGAGGAGATCGTTCCTGGAGATATTCTCTTGTTAGAACAAGGAGATCATGTTTCTGCAGATGGCAGAGTTGTAGAGTCTTCTCGGCTAGCGATCAATGAAGCTGCTCTTACAGGAGAGTCTTTACCTTCTCAAAAAAATGCAGATGTCATTGAGAAAAAGGAAGTTCCGATTGGTGATCGTTTTAATATGGTTTTCATGGGAACAGCTGTCGTTTCAGGAAAAGCTAAAGTGCTTATTACCGAAACGGGAAAAAGTGCTGAGTTGGGAAAAATAGCCTCATATCTTCAAACCCAAAAAAAAGAAAAAACTCCCTTACAAAAAAGACTTAAGAAATTAGGACATTTATTAATTTATATTTGCCTTGGGATTATTGCCGTAATTTTTACAGTGGGACTATTAAGAGGATATGCATTGATTGATATGGTGCTTATAGCTCTTTCCTTAGCAGTAGCTGCAGTTCCAGAAGGCTTGCCAGCTATTGTAACTGTAGCCTTAGCAATAGGCGTT
>JASFVE010000075.1:0-8529 GCA_050049995.1 Chlamydiota bacterium
TCGCTAGCATGCTCAAGAGCAAGGCCATATTGTCGAACAGCGGCTAGTACTCTTGTATTGTCATTCTTAAGCCTTTCACTTGCAAGCCAAAGAGCTGAGTGGTTTTGCTGCTGAATAGCAGCTAGCACTACGTCTTTATCATCCTTAAGTCTATCGCTGGCAAATCTAATAGATTGAGCATTTTGCTGAATGGCATCTAGTATGAAGTCTTTATTATCCTTTAGTCTCTCACTAGCATACTCAAGAAACCGGTAGTTATTTCGCATGGCAGTTAACATAAAGTCTTTATCATCCTTAAGTCTTTCACTAGCATGCTCAATAATATCCGGATTATAATAGATGTTTTGATGAGTAGCAGTTAGTACTACATCGTTATCATCCCTAAGTCTTTCACTGGCATATTTAAGGTCTCCGCTATTTTGGCAAAGAGCAAGTAGCACTAGCTCCTTGTCATCTCTCAGTCTTTCACTAGCATGTTCAAGAATGCCAAAGTAACAAGTTTTAGCAACATCAATCATAAAGTATTTGCTGTTTCTCAGCCTTTCGCTTGCGTACTCAAGAACTAAACCGTTTTTTTGAATAGCTGCAAGCATGAAGTCTTCATCATCCTTAAGTCTTTCGCTAGCGTGTTTAAAGATTAAGCTCTCTGTATAGCTATCATGTCCAATAGCGGCTAGCAAGAAATCTTTGTCATCATACTTTCTATTTACAAAGTCATAAATAGCCACCAGAATGTTTCCAATCACAGGTATCAACAATGCAATGCATCTAATGAAGCTTTTTTGATTTAGATGAGTATAATAATGGCTGCTCTTGATGGAGGATGGTTCAATATTTGGAAAAATAACAGTTTTTAGGAATAAGCCTGTTAAGCTAGAAACCGTGCTTAATCCAGGCACATAATCACAAAACGTGTCCACTTTTGCTAAACATTTTCCTATTTCCATGACATTCTCCATTATTAAGAAATTAAATTCTTTTTTATATCTAAATAAGAGTAGGGAAAAAATTTCTATGATTCATCAGATAGGCAATAGTTTGACACCAGGAAACATTTCTATACTCTTGTTGAAGTCTTTCACTAGCGCGTTGAAGAGCCCCGCGGTCTTGTCGAATGGCAGTTAGCACTGTGTAATTGTCATCCTTAAGTCTCTCACTGGCATGTTGAAGAGCAAAGCCATCTTGTCGAACAGCGGCTAGTACTATTGTATTGTCATCCTTAAGTCTTTCACTAGCCCAGTGAAGATTAAAAGCGCGTTTCCGAATAGCGGACAGTACTATATCTTTGTCATCTTTAAGTCTTTCGCTGGCAAATCTAAAAGATCGGTGATTTTGCTGAATGGCATCTAGCATGATGTTTTTGTTATCCTTAAGTCTTTCACTGGCAAACTCAAGGGCATCAATATAGATATTTTGACGAATAACAGTTAGCACTACATCCTTATCATCCTGAAGCCTTTCACTAGCCCAGCGAAGATCCGGAGCGTATTTTCGAATAGCGGCCAGTACTATATCTTTGTCATCCTTAAGTCTCTCACTGGCATGTTGAAGAGGTAAGCGGCCTTTCTTAATGGCAGCGAGCATGAAGTTTTTATCATTCCTCAGTCTTTCACTGGCATCTATAAGAATTAAGTAACTGCGCTGACTAGCTGCGAGCATGAAGTCTTTATCATCCTTAAGCTTCTCGCTGGCATGTTTAAAGATCAAGCTACCAGTAAAGAGATCATGTCCCATAGCGGTAAGTATGAAGTCTTTATCATTCTTAAGCCTCTCGCTGGCAAATCTAAAAGATCGGGCATTTTGCTGAATAGCAGCGAGCATGAAGTCTTTGTCATCATACTTCCTATTTACAAAGTCATAAATAGCCACCAGAATGTTTCCAATCACAGGTATCAACAATGCAATACACCTAGTGAAGCTTTTTTGACTTAAGTGAGTGTAATAATGGCTGCTCTTGATGGAGGATGGTTCAATGTTTGGAAAAATAACAGTTTTTAGGAATAGGTCTGTTAAGCTAGAAACGGAGCTTAATCCAGGTACATAATCACAAAACGTATCCACTTTTGCTAAACATTTTCCTATTTCCATTGCAGCCTCACTGATTTAAATAAATATTTAAACTTTTAAGATCTTTTAGAAAATTTCTTAAACCCTTTTGATTTTCCAAAAGAGTCCCTTCGAGCTCTTTTTCTCCTCGCAGGGAAGCCATTTCTACCAGGTCTTTCTCTTTCTCTTTTTTTTCTAGATGGCTTATCGCTATCAGATGCGTCTAACTGTTTTTGTAAGACTTTACTTTGTTTAGACCATTTTTGAGAAACTAGTTTAATAGCAATTTCTTCTAATGACATTTCCTTTTGTAGAAAAGACAAGATTTCTTGTGCATCGTTGTGTATAGATCCTTGGTTTAAAGACTCTAAAAAAGCAACATGCTGTTTAGATTTAATTTCTGCAATTGTAGGAAGCTTGGAAAAAGTAATGTCTTTAACTTTTAAAAATCTTTTCAAAGAATAAGATTGCTTCATAGTAAGAAGGGTAATAGCGGTACCTTTACTGCCCATTCGACCTGTTCTACCAATCCTATGTGTATAGGCGTCGTGAGACTGTGGTAGCTCATAATTAAATACATGAGAAACATCACTTACATCAATCCCTCTTCCAGCAACATCTGTTGCTACAAGGATCATTTTTGTTGCTTTACGGAAACGCTCAATAGAGCTTTGCCTGTCAGCTTGAGACATGTCTCCTTGCAGAGCGCTAACAAGATAACCTAAGCTTAGCAGCTCAGATGACAGTTCATCTACCAGCCTTTTTGTATTGCAAAAGATAATTGCTTTAGAAGGTATGTGAAACTGCAAAAGCTGTAGTAAAGCAAGTGTTCTTTGTTTGTCTTTTACTAAGTAGTGTTTTTGTTCAATGTCTTTGTGTTTTTTATCGTCCGATGCATGGTCAAAGGAAACAGGCTTTTTTAAAAATTGTTGAGAAATAGATCGTATTTTAGGGGGCATAGTTGCTGAAAAAAGAAGCGTTTGTCTTTCTTCTGGAAGATAAGAAAAAATCTGCTGGATATCTTCTAAAAAGCCCATGTTTAACATTTCATCTGCCTCATCAAGTACAACAAGAAGAGGTGAGAAGTTAGTCAGCTTTTTAGACTTGAAAAGATCTAAAAGCCTTCCAGGGGTACCAACTAATACTCTAGCGTCGTTTTTCAGTCTCTTTAACTGTTTGAATAAAGGCTCTCCACCATAAATGGCAGCAGGAGTGATTCCTAAGTATTTGCAAAACTTTTGCATCTCTTCACAAACCTGTAAGGCAAGCTCTCGAGTTGGGGTGATCACTAAAATTGTTTTATCTGGATGTTGTGCTAACAGCTGCAAAGCAGGTAAGCTAAAAGCAGCGGTTTTACCAGATCCGGTTTGTGCTTTTGCGATGATGTCTTTTCCTGAAAGAATCGAAGGGATAACATCTCTTTGAATAGGTGTTGGCGATATATAACCAACTTCTAAAACTGCTTTTATTAGGTTTTGATCAAAATCAAAGTCTTTAAATGAAATTTCCGACGTATTAATAACTGACTCCTAGCTAGGGTTAAATAAAAATTTATCACTAAAAAAGTGCAAATTGTAGATATAAAACCAAGCTTAAAAGGGTAATCTAAACAAAACACTTTACTTAGAAAGTAGGTAAAATTAATTACCTAAGGCCAATAATAATAAGAGAAAAATGGTTATATATCTACAAAATTTTGTTTAAGGGCTATAAATTGACAAAAAAACTATTATTTTTTTTCTATTAAAAAAGAAACTTTTAAACAGTTTTTTTTAATTTCATCAAAAGATGATTTTAAATTAATTTATTTTCCTGCTAGGAAAATTTCTATTAAAAAATAACTTTTCTTAAAGTTTTAAGTACGTGGTGAACCAATTTTGAGCGAGTTTTGACACTATTTCTAGACAACCCGGCTCTTCAAAGAGGTGAGTAGCTCCTGGTACTATTTCTAATTTCTTTTTTGCAGAAAGCATTGTAAAGGCGCTTTGATTCAGTTTTATAACTTCAAAGTCTTTTTCTCCTACAATTAGTAGGGTGGGAGCATTAACTCGTTTAAGAGATGTTTTAGCAAGACCTGGTCTTCCTCCTCTAGAAACAACAGCTTGTATATTTTCAGGTTGTCTGGCAGCTGCCATTAAAGCAGCGGCAGCGCCTGTACTTGATCCAAAAAGACCTAGTGACATGGTTGAAGTGTCTTTATGTTGTTTCAACCACTTGATGATAGCAATAACCCGCTCAGTAAGAAGATCGATATCAAATCTAGTTTCATACACTGCATCTTCTTTTTCAGATAGCAAGTCAATGAGTAGAGTTGCTATATTTCCTTCATTCAAAATATTTGCCACAAAATTATTTCTAGGAGAAAAACGGCTGCTGCCACTTCCATGAACAAACAAAACAAGGCTAGTAGATTTTTCTGGAATAGTAAGCAGTCCTTCTAAAGAAAAAGAATCAATGGGGATTTGAACTTCAGATTGCATAAATTCTCCATTTTATGAGTGCAAAATGTCTAAAATTTCTTGATCGCTTACTTGGTGAAAATCTTCATAGTAAGCACTAATACCTCCTAAAAATAAATGATCAGGATCCGTTTGCAGGCACATAAATTCATCTACTTGATTAGCTACTAGCTTAGCTGTGCTTTTAGGAGAGACTGGAACTGCTATGATAACTTTTTTTGGTTGCTGGCTTTTTATATCTTGAATAGCTGCTTGTAATGTAAGTCCAGTAGCAATACCGTCATCTACCATGATTACAATTTTATCAGTTAAAACTGGCTTGGGTCTTTGGGGGAGATATGTACTTCTTCTTCTTTTAATCTCAGCTATAGCTTTTTCTTTTTCCTCTTCCAGCCACTTTTTATCTGTAGTTTCTAACTCTCGGTTATTCCCTACAAGATAGCCATTCTCGCTTACTGCTGCAATGGCATACTCTTCCTGTAAAGGGTGGCCAATTTTACGAGCAAAAGCCAAATCAAGGGGAGCCTTTAAAAAAGAGGCTATTTCAGATGCTACAAGAACCCCACCTCTTGGAAGACCTAACACAATAAGGTCTTGTTCTCGGTAAGAGTCTAATGCCTTAGCTAGCAGGTGTCCTGCTTGTTTTCTGTTGGTAAATCGTTTCATGTAAAAATTTAGAAATTTTTATCAATTTGAAGGACAGCTGCACCTTTAAATTTGCCTTTTTTTAAATCTTCAATAGCCTGATCTGCTTTTTCCAGCGGGTAACTTGTTACTTTTGTTTGAATAGGAACTTTAAAGGCCAAGTCTAAAAACTCTTCGCCATCTTTTCTTGTTAAATTAGTAACTGATTCAATTTTTTTTTCTCCCCATAAGTCTTTGTAAGGAAAAGAGGGAATATCACTCATGTGAATCCCGCCACAAACACACCTGCCATCATTTTTTAAGGATTTCAAAGATATAGGAACTAACTCTCCTACAGGTGCAAAAATGATCGCAGCATCTAAAGTATTAGGCAAAACTGTTTTTGAGCCTCCTGCCCAAGTTGCTTTTAAGCTTTTGGCAAACTCTTGTCCTTTGGTGTCGTTTTCTCTAGTAAAGGCATATACTTCTTTTTGTTCATAGACAGCTAGCTGCGTTAATATATGAGCTGCTGCTCCAAATCCATAAAGTCCAAGAGTCTTTTTAGGTGCAGCTTTTCTATAAGCTCTATAACCAATAATTCCTGCACAAAGAAGGGGAGCTATTTGCAAATCAGACATTTCTTTCGGAAGATGAAAAGCATAATCAGCCAGGCAAGTTGTATATTCTGCAAAGCCTCCATCTATTTGATAACCTGTATATTTAGCATCTGCGCAAAGATTCTCTTTTCCTTCCTTGCAATAATCGCATTGTTGGCAGCTACTCCCAAGCCAGGGGACACCGACTCTGTCTCCTTTCATATATCCTTTGACATTTTCTCCGATCTCTTCTACTACCCCGACAATTTGATGACCTAAAATAAGAGGCAGCTTAGGACTAGATAAATCTCCATCTTTTATATGCAAGTCAGTGCGGCATACGCCGCAGACTTTTACCTTAAGAAGTATTTCATCCTTTTTTGGAATAGGCTTTGGAACCTCCTTTTCTACAAGAGGCATCCCTTTGCCTTGGAAAATCATAGCGCGCATATTTTTCCTCATAAAAAAATACTTATATTTGCAAGGCACTTTTTAAGCAAAGATATAGCCTTTTAAATATAGTGATAGATGAGTTCGTCATTTTTGCGAGGGCCTATAATTCTCCAGTGAAAAACGATTTGTTCTGACGACCAGGTAATATTTCCTAAATAGGTATCATCTCCACATAAATGAGCATCAATAGAGGATAGTTTATTTTTTTGAGTAGAGGTTAAATGAAAAAGGAAAACTGGTCGATTTACTCCATACCTAAGGTGTTCAAGAGTAATTAATGAGTTTTTTTCATCTAAGGTCCATCGAAACGTGTTGCTAAAGTTGGCGTCTTGTGTGGCATCTGAATACCAATACCCTTTTTCTTCAAAAGTTATAATGGAAGGAGTTTGTGATGCTGATAATATCTCGGCTTTTCCTGTTTTTATAATAGTTTCTTTTCCTTTTCGGGATTTTGCAGATAAGGAAAGAGATTTTACTATTAGTAATCTTTTCCAAAATCTTATTAACTCTTTTTTTACTTGCTGATCTCGTTTTCTTTCTTCTTGAAGCTCCATCCTTTTTTTGTGGATAAAGCAATATTGTTTTTTTTCCTGGGAAGGAAGAAGGGTATATACTTTTTTCAACAGCTCTTCAAGCTCCCATCTAAGAGGGTAAGAAGAGTTAAATTGATAGATGCGCACTTTACCTTCAAAATGGCTTTGTAGAACACCTCCTTTTTCTAGTTTAGCTAATGCATGTTGAATGGGAGTAAGGGGAATTTGCAGTAAAGTTTGAAGTTGTGTTCCGTAACACTTTTCATTCACAAAAAGAAAAAGAAGGATTCTTTCTATATTTTGATTACCAAATATCGTTGCTAGCATAAAAAACAAACTTAATTTTAGTTGGATATATAATAACAAAATTCGGTTTTTTGAGGGTAAAAATGGATTAAAATTAATTATTAAACCTAAAAATAGTTTGAAATTGATTTTTGACTAGATTGAAAACTAATAAAACAACTGAAAGAATGTTTTTAGATATTTTTTAGTAAAGGAAAAATTATGATAAAATCACTAACAATGCCAAAGTCAGATAAAGTAGAATTCATTGGATCTGCGATCCAAGTTTTTCTAGCTTCCTGCTTTATTGGGCTCTGCTCACAAATTTCCCTGCCTCTTTATTTTACTCCTGTTCCACTTACTGGACAAACCGTGGGAGTCATGTTAGTTGGAGCTGCTTTAGGAAGTAGAAAAGGAGCCTTTGCAGCAATAACGTATTTAATGCAAGGAGCTCTGGGTTATCCTGTATTTGCAGGAGGAAGTGCTGGGATTCATTGCCTTTTAGGCCCAACAGGAGGATATTTGCTTGCCTATCCTTTGGAAGCCTACCTTTTTGGAGCATTTTTCCATGCAAAAGGACTAAAAAATAAACTAGCTTTAATTTTTATTCCTTGCCTGCAATTACTCTTAGGTTCTGCTTGGTTATCGTTTTTTACAGGAATAAAAAATATCTTAAATCTAGGATTTTATCCCTTTATTTTTTTAGAGATCACTAAAGCGTTCGTTATCAATGTTTATATTAAATCACATAAAAGGAGTTAAAGATGGCAGCTAGAGTTATGCCGGTAGTTTTTTTAAGATATCCTCAAATTATGAAAATGGAGTTAACAGCCCGAATAGCAGTTTCAAATCAAAGTACTGTAGATGAGATTAGGCAAAAAGCTTTTGAAAGTGCTTGGGAAGGCTTTAAGTCTTATGAAGAAAGAACTCTCACTGGGAAAAAAATAGTCCGACATGGAAATAAAAATCAGGTCATTTTAGTTAATGCCAATAATAATAAAGTAATTAAATCAGATTCACAATTGCAGGCTTTTTTAAGCACAGGGGATAGAACTCTTTTTGTGCGTTTTACCAAAGATAATGGATAAAATTACCATTCAAGGAAAAGTTGTCCATGGAGTCAATGTAGGTCAACACACTCGATGTAAACACTATCACTCACATTTAGATGTTATAGCTATTAAATTTAAGTGTTGCCAAAAGTATTTTTCTTGTTTTCTTTGCCATAAGGAAATGACAAGTCATCTTGTAGAAAAATGGATACTTAAAGACTTTGATACCTATGCTGTCTTGTGTGGTAAATGTGGCTTAGAACTGAAAATCAATCAATACTTTTTGTCTGATTTCCAATGTCCTTGCTGCATGGAAAAATTTAATCCAGGATGCAAAAATCACTGGATGTTATATTTTGATCATGGACCAAATACTAAACATCAAGGTAACTCCCAATGCTTCTCAAAACCAAATAGTGGGTTGGGTTGAAAATGTGTTAGCTGTTCGCATCAAAGGCGTGCCGGAAAAAGGAAAAGTAAA
>JASFVE010000076.1:0-8489 GCA_050049995.1 Chlamydiota bacterium
CTGTGAAAATCTTGAGGAAAGTTTTCTTAGAGGTTTTTTCCAAAAAGCCGTTTGTTTAAAAGAGGTTGATTTATCTGGCTCAAACACAACGGGAGAAGGTTTTGCTCATATATTAGAGCAAAACCAATTAGAAAAGCTTTGTTTAAAGTACTGTGAAAATCTTGAGGAAAGTTTTCTTAGAGGTTTTTTCCCAAAAGCCGCTTGTTTAAAAGAAGTTGATTTGTCTGAAACAAACACAACAGGAGAAGGCCTTGCTCGGATTTTAGAGGAAAATCAGTTGGAAATTATTTTATTATGGAGCTGTTATAATCTTTGGGAAAGATGTCTTATAAAGTTTTTCCAAAAAGCATCCCGTTTAAAAGAGGTTGATTTATCTGATACAAACACAACGGGAGAGGGTCTTACTCATATTCCTGAAAACAATCGATTAGAGAGGGTTGAGCTTAGGAACTGCGAATGCCGTAATATTTATTTGATAGAACCTTTGGATTTCTATGAGTTGATAATTCTTTGACTGAGAATCAAAAAAAAATCACCCTTTCTGGGGTGATTTTTTAATATATCTTTTTGTTGCGGTTAAGAAGATGTTTACTCCTCACATTGCCCATGAGGTGCAAGCATGTTATGCGATATAACTGCTCCTAATTGCGCCATTGAACCAAAGAAGATAAGACCAATTTTTCCAAGTAACGGGATGGTAGGCCAAGCGAGAACACAAAAAGCTGCTATACTACCGGCAATAACAGTACCTACTACTAGCTCAGTTTTATGGTGTTTAAAAATATGTGAAATAGTGTTTAACACCTTTCTAAGTTTCGAGACCTTTGCGGTTGTTGAGAGAGCCTGATTATCTGGTTCTACAGATGCATTAGCTTGACTATCTGGTCTTTCAACTTCCCCGATCTGATCATCACCGAAAATATTTGATATTGGAACAACGTCTATTTCTCTTTCTCGAGACATCATTTTTCCTATCTTATCCCACATTGTTTCTTGTGGTGGTGGTAGTATTGTATCATCGAGTGCACGCGCAGCTCCACTTACCCAAGATATATCTGCTGTCATAATAATTCTTCTCCATATTAACTATTGTTAAATCAATTTTAACACTGTAATTGATAAAAATCAATAAAAATATTTTAAACCCATATTAGTTAATAAATAAAAGATTATTAAAAATTTAAATTAACCATATTTATTAGGCGTGTGGTTTTTTAATAAGTCTAGGGGGTGATGATAATCTAAATAACTTAAAATAAGTAATTTACGTTAATCGCTGGAAATAAATAACTTGACAAACTAATTTAATTTTAGTATACTAGGTAAAGAAGGTAAAAAAGATATCTAGTTTGATTAGATAATTAAAGGCCTTCTTTTCTGTAATTAACTGAGCATTATCTGGCTCAGCCCCCCTGAAAAGGGAGAAAAACATCAATTTTGTAAATCACTGAAAATTAGTAATTTAGTTTATGTGTAACTCATTGACAATGAGTTGTATATAAATTAATTTAATATTAACAAATAGTTAATTAAAATTTTAAATTAACAAGTTATAATAGTAGTAATAAATAATAGGATAATTCTGCTTAATTGAAATTATCCTTTAATAAATGGGAGAACAAATGACTAAAAGAGAAGATAAAATAATCAACTTTTTCTCAGAGCTTTTAAATTCGAATGACCAAGAATTAGATGTGAATACAGCTCTTGATAAGTCTATGGAGATTTTTGATGAGATTACAAATGTCATGAAAGAGGGTAATCAGGAAGAGCAGACGGAAGTTTTAGAGGCTTTAGAAAAGGTTAATAAAAATATCCAGGAACAGTTTGATGATATTTGTGAAAAAGCGGGTATATCAAAAGAAGATATTCAAGCAATGATCCAAAACCCAAATAACTTCAAACCGGAAATGTGGGATGCCTTGCAAGGTTTACAAGGACAAGTAGATAGTACTTATTCTTCGCATATACCTAAGAAAAAACCTGCAAAAGCAAAAAAAGTTAAATTAAAAACAAAGCAGTGGATTACTGCTTAAAAGTAATAAAAGTTAATAATAAAAAAAGGAATAAAAATGGGTGTCTTAGTACAACATTATATACCAGAAGATAATAATAAAAAAACTGCTGATTTATTTTATGGTCAGTGGATGGCTACGCAAAAAGCAAAGCTTCAAGCAGAGATCCAAGAGATTATAGATGCAGCTGAGTCGCATGGTTATGCAATGTGGATGATTGCGATGGTTCTTGTTAACGTAATCTCTCTATATTCTTCTCAGTTAAAAAATGATATCGCATTGCCATTAGAGCATTTTCAGAATATTTCGAAGTATCATTCGATCATCAAGGAAAAGTTGAACAAAATCAGAGGTAATGATGGTCGTGTAACAGAAGAAGATGCAAAAGAGCTTGCAAAAGCTATTAAAGATTTAGATGAAGCACTAGAAGCTTTAAGGCAGCAATATGAACCAACAGATCCTTCCATTCCAGAGAATAAGCAATGGCCTAAAGGAGTAAAAGAAATCTACGATCGCCTAAGGGGTAACTTAGATATGATCTTGGATGAGGAGTATCATAATGGAGGTAATCAGAAGACAGTTGCTGAAATGATAGAAAGCGGTGATTGGAAAGCCTTTTCATTAGCATTAGATTTTTGGAAAAGAGAAGAGAGCGTTCATAACAGAGGTCCTTTCCTTGATTGGGAAAGTGGTAAAAATGGAGCCGATGGTTTAGTTACGGTGCGATTAATTCTTGATACGGAAGTGAGTACTTATACTGATAGATTAAACCGAGACTCTCAGATCATTATCTCTTTACAGTCAGCGGCGCAGAAGTTCTTAGAATACTCTGCTACTTTATTAAACGTGATTGTTGATAACTATCGAAAACAGTAATAGGAGAAAAATAATGACCATAAGAGCAATTAACCATACAGAAATTCAGCCTATACCAAAATCAACTCAGATAACAGCTCAAATGAACTTCTTCTACATTTTAGCCTTACTCCAAGGAAGATCTTCAAGTCTTTCCATGGGAATGCAGGAAGAAAAGCAGAAAGAGCTTAAAGCAGCTAGAATTATTGAAGGAATAACAGATCTGGTAAAGAGACATGAACTGAAAGATGTTACTGATTTAGATAAGATGTTAGCTGATATACAAAAAATGAAGGTAATTTTTGCAGGTGAATCTGTGCATACAGATAGAGCCTTAGCAAAATTAGATTCTATGAGCACTAATATTGAAGCCCTTAAGGGAAAGCTTTTGGAGGCTAATAAAAGATATGAAGAGGCTATTCAAGAATATAAGGAAGAAGTAGATGAGCATAATAGACTCAGCAAAAAGCTGAAAGGAGTAGAAGACGAATTAAGTAAGTATTCTTGGGTTCCATTTTATGGCGGTAAATTGGCTGTTGAAACGCTTGTCTTAAAGGCTAGAATTCAGTCTTCGGCCAAAAGAATTGAAGGAAAAATGGAAAAGGCAACAGCTGTAGAACAAGAAGTTGTAGCAGTTATAAAGAAAATAGATGCTGCTTTGAGTCCTATGGAAGAGCTTAAAATAGAAGCACAAAAATTATCTTATGAAGCTAAAAGTGCCATTGCTGCTTTGCAAGCTACAATGACAAGTGCTTTGAGTGCTCAAGAAATTATTAAGGGAGGTATGTAATGGCAGAGATATTCACGATTAATTCTATGCCGACAGAAAGAATGTATCTAGAGGCCGAAAAGCCAAATACAGATAAAAAAAACATTCTTTTTCTCTTGTTGATGCTTATGGCAAGAGGGGCAGATATGGTAGATGATACTGTGAATGCATCTATTGCTCATATAGAAGCTTTAAAAAGTCAATATGATGCTAAACAAGAAAAGGTTCAAAACCTTTTGGATCAGCTAAAAGCAATCAGCCAAGAGCTTGACTATTTGAAAAATTTGGACCAAGCAGATTTAGGAAAGTTAAAGGTTGCCAAAGAAAAGCTTGAAAGTCTTCAGTTGGAGTATCAAAAAGAGATGCTTGAAGCTGGAAAGCTTCAAAATGATATGAAAAGAGTAATACAAGTAGAAGTGGCTCCAATTATGCAAATGCTAGAAGTCTTCTCAAATGTCGGAAGAGGGACGATTAGTACTATAGAGCAGCTTTATGGTAACGATTTAAAATTAAAATAATAAGAGGATAAAAATGGGTAGTGCAGCAGTACAAAATCCAACTCCAGTAGTTGATAATTATGTGGTCGAGAAAAATGTCGACAATTTTAATATTTTCTTACTCATTCAGCAGCTGTTTGCTGAGCAGAAGCAAAACAGTCAGAAGTTTGCCAAGCTTGCCATATTAGCAACTCTTGCAAGGCAAGATCAGGATTATAGACAGACAATGGGACGTTTCAACGATCAGATAGAAGAATTAAGCAAAAAATCTTCTGAGATGAGGGAAATTGCCGAAGCAAAAAGTAAGGATTCTGGCTTTAACTTAGGTAGTTATTTTACAGATATAGCTATTGGATTAACTGCAGGATTCGTTGTAGGACTTGCCAGTGGAGGTCTGCCTGGAGCTCTAATTGGAGCTGCGGTAGGTTTAATTGCCAGTGGAGGTGTTAGTGCTGGTTTACAATCAGCAAATATTGTTGATGGATCAGCTATGGGAAGTTTATTTAAGTCAATTTTTAAGGCAGATATGGATGAGCTTAAAGCTCAAGCTATCTCAGCTGAGACAGAAGTACTCACTAAAAAAGCAGATAAATTGCGAGATGAGGGTACACAGAAGCAAAATGAAATTTCAAGAACTGTTCAAGCTGACTTAAATCCATTGCAAGGTATGGCAACAACGCTTACGGAAGCCTTAAAAAGAATGTTAGAGCTATTTGGACAAATGGCTAACTTTAAAAGGTAAGGAGATATGATGAGTATACAAGCAGTAAATAATTATACAGTACCTGAAAAAGCTCCAGATAATAAAAAGGGCTGGAGGATTTTAGATGTCCTTACCCTTATTAAAGAAATGTTGACGGAAGCTCAGCTTAAACAAATGAATTCGATTGAAGGATTTATTAAAGTGGGTTCTCAAGTACAAGATAAATTGATGAATGAATTTGACGAGCTATTAGATTTGAAAAAAGACTCTCTTGAAGCTAATAAAATAGCTGGAATTGTAGGCGGCATTACTACAGCGTTGTTTTTATTTAGTTTGGTGCCCAACTTGAGGTCATTGCCAAGCGCTATACCTACTTTTTTAAAGAGCTTTATTGCACTAGGAAGTGCTGCGGAAGCTGGTTTTCAGATAAAGACAGGAGTAAATCAGACTAAAATAGCCAATATGGAATTTGGTAATAATTTAGATGACGCCCTATTAACTAGAAATAAGCAGCTTGATGCTGAGCTTAGCTCGAAGCTAATAGATACACTTGACGCTAAAAAGGAGTCTCAAGAAGAAAAAACAAAAATGATTAATACAATCGGCGCTTCCATGCAGATTGCAGTAAGATAAATTTAATAGAGGAATAATATGGGTATATTAACACAACAACCACAAGACATCTTCACAAGAAATTATTTAGATGTTCAAAAAGATTATAAAGAATCATTTGTTGCGCCTAAGGATCCATCGTTATCTCTTAGAGATGGTGATCTGTTTTGGACTATTTGGATGCTTATGGGAAGGATTAATGATTCTTATAAAATATCAGGTAAAGCAAACCGTCATTATATGGAGTCGGGGTTTCAATTTGTTAAGGAATCAGCAGGTTCTATGAAAAACTCTCAACTTTGGAAAGCATGGGGAACAGTAGGAGCTGGAGTAATTGGACTTGGTTATGCTGCCTTTTCACTTTATAAATTGAAGGGATACGCTAACTCACTTAAAGAAAAGCAACCTATAATCGATCAAAAAAACCAAGAAATACGAGACTTAAATAACAGGAATGAGCTGCGTGCTGAGAATCTTGGGAATGCAGGAGCTCGACCAGGTGCTATGAAAGTGAGTGCTAGAAACTCCGACAATCCAAGAGATGCAGGCCCTGCACAGCTAACAGAAGGTCAAAAATCAAGAGAGACACAAGTACTACAAAATGAAATTGATGACCTAAGATCAGGACTTAATAAAAAATTGGGTGAAGCAACTCAAATGGTAATGTTGGTGTCGACAATTGCTCAAGGTATTCAAGGTCTTTTACAGTTCCCAGCATCTAGAAGTGAAGAAGCAGCTAACATAGAGAAAGGGGTATCTGACCTGATTCACTCAGAGCAAAATGTAACGCAGAACTTCCACTCAGGTTTAGATAAGACATTTGGTGAGTTTGCGGCTTCTATAAGGGAAATTATAGAGACAGCAAAAGCATCTGCTCAAATGAGATAATACAAATAACAGTTTTCCCAACAAAACTGCCCCGGGTAAATATCCGGGGTTTTTTTATGGGAAAATTAGCTGCCAGTTTGTTCATTAGACCGTTTAACTACAGGATCGGCTCCTATTTCAACAGTCTCTTTTTCTATGGTAATTTCCTGAACAGTTGGGTCAGACGGAACATCAAACATAAGATCGCGCAGAAGATTTTCTACAATCATGCGTAAAGCTCTTGCTCCAGTGCCTGTTTTTTTGGCTTTTTCAGCAATAGCTTTAAGCGCATCCACAGTAAAATGAAGGTTCACTTCTTCTTCGGCAAACATTTGTTGATATTGTTTGATAATGGCATTTTTAGGCTTTTCTAAAATATCGACTAAATCTTCAATAGTAAGTTCGTTGCAATTAGCAATGCTGTTAAACCTGCCAATAAACTCTGGAATCAAACCAAATTGAACAAGGTCTTCTGGCTCTACCTTAGATAAAAGATAATTGGATTCCTGAGTCTGTAATTCACCAGACTCTTCTGTAAAGCCAATTGTGCTTTTACCAAGACGCTTTGCAATGATTTTATCTAAATGAACAAAAGCTCCTCCTACAATGAAAAGGATGTTTTGGGTGTTCACCTTGATATATTCTTGGTTGGGATGCTTCCTTCCTCCTTTAGGGGGAACATTTGCAATAGTCCCTTCTACAATCTTTAACAAAGCCTGTTGAACACCTTCGCCAGAAACATCTCTTGTAATAGAAACATTGCCAGAGGTTTTTCGAATTTTATCAATTTCATCAATATAAATAATACCAAGCTCTGCTTTAGCAACATCATAGTCAGCTGCTTGTAAAAGACGTAAAATGATGTTTTCCACGTCTTCTCCAACGTATCCAGCTTCAGTTAGAGTAGTAGCATCGGTAATAGCAAAAGGAACATCTAATATCTCTGCGAGTGTCCTGGCTAGCAGGGTCTTTCCTGAGCCAGTAGGCCCAGTAAGCAAGACATTTGATTTACTATATTCGATACCTGACTCATTTGATAAAGAGCGAATACGTTTATAGTGATTATATACAGCTACAGCAATAGTTCTTTTGGCATTTTCTTGTCCAATAATGTACTCATCTAATTTGGCTTTGATTTCTTTAGGCTTTAAAGCCTTAATTTCATAAGAAGATGGTTTTTTTTGAACAATATCCATGCATAAATTGACACATTTATCACAGATGTAGGCATGGGGCCCTGAAATAAGTTTTTCTACAACATCTTCAGTTCTTCCGCAAAAAGAACAACTAGCTAGTTCGGCTGTATTATTTTTTTTATTCATGTTAATGCTTTTTCTTTTTCAGTTGGCTTACTAAGATAAGCAGGTTGGGCAATTTTGTCTATAAGACCATATTCTAGAGCCTTTTCAGCATTCATATAGTAGTCTCTTTCAGAGTGCTTTAAAATAGTTTCATAAGTCTGTCCAGTAAATTTAGAAAGAAGCTCTGAAGTTACTTTTTTTAGCTCTAAAATTTCTTTAGCTTGGATATTAATATCTTCTGAAGATCCGCCAACACCACCATAGGGCTGGTGAAGCATGATTCTGCTATGTGGCAAAGCATATCGCTTGCCTTTAGTGCCAGCTGCAACTAAAAGAGCTGCCATGGAAACAGCTGTTCCAATGCAGTAGGTGCTGATATCACAACCTAAAAATTGCATAGTATCCATCACAGCAAGCCCTGATGTAATCATCCCTCCAGGAGAGTTGATGTAAAGATTAATATCTTTTTTAGGGTCTTCCATTTTTAAAAATAGAAGCTGAGCTATAACAGCATTAGCAACAGTGTCATTAATTTCCGTACCAATAAAAATAATACGGTCTTTTAATAGGCGTGAAAAGATATCCATGGATCGCTCTCCGCGTCCAGTATCTTCAATAACATAAGGTATAAGAGACATAGTATTTCCCTATTTTTGCATGTGTAGTTATTGATAGCCTTTGCAAAAAAT
The DNA here is from genome assembly GCA_050049995.1 of Chlamydiota bacterium. Classification (GTDB taxonomy): domain Bacteria; phylum Chlamydiota; class Chlamydiia; order Chlamydiales; family SM23-39; genus 21-14-0-10-35-9. Next base: position 8,309 of record JASFVE010000076.1, read on the forward strand.
TTTTCTCAAGCTTGTTTTTTTGCGTTAGCTAAAATATGGTCTTGTGCTTTTTTTAGCATAACTTTAGAAAAAGCGAGAGCATAAACTTCTTGCGGAATATTTTTAGGATCAATTTGCATTGGCCCATATGCTTGCATAGTAGCTATAGCTTCTTTAAAAACGTCTTCATAGCCAACATCAA
>JASFVE010000077.1:0-8203 GCA_050049995.1 Chlamydiota bacterium
TTGATTTATCAAAAACTTCTATAAGAGGAGAAGTTTTTAAAAATATAGAGCCATATCAATTGACATCTCTCAAGATATTCTCATGTCCACTTCTTGATTTAAAATATATCGAGAAATTTCCAAATAAAATGAGACTCTTGGCGAATTTTTAGCAAGAGTTGTTCTATTAGGATTGACATTTCTTGATTTATTCTCATACCTACTCCTTAATTAAAGGTTTATTAAGAAATTTCTAAATTAAATTATATTTAATAATTTTATTTTTTTTAACTTACGCTAAACTAGATTATTTCATATAATATGATAATTATAATTAGAGATTGTATAAATAATATTTATGGCTAATGTGGTTACCTCTAAAATTCCTTTCTTTCCAGGTTTTATGGAACATACCCTGACTTTTTTAGAGACTAAAGATCAATCGGCTGTACAACGTACCTGCCGAGCTTGGTGTAAATCTTCTCTATCTAACCCAGGAAGATATGCTCAAATGAAGTCTATAGCTAGTCTTTCAAATGAGGAAATAACTAAATTGGAAGATAACGGGTTTCCATTTGCTGAATTTTTTAAGGAGAAGTTTATATCCAATCGCCTAACAATGGATAAGGTAAACCCTTGCAACGCGATTTCAAAAGAATACTTAACGGAAGTTCTTCGAGCTAAATGCAGAAGAGATCCTCATGAAATGCTATCATTTTTAATAAGCCTTTCTCCAGAAGTTAGAAGCAGTATTCAGTTTTTAGATTTAAATAATAGGAAACTTACTGGGGCGTATGTTGCTCAAGTATTAATATTATGCCCTAACTTAGAAGCGTTAGATATAACTTCAAGTTTTTTGACAAACATCCATCTACCTGAAGGTTATAAGAATACTAAGTTGAGAAAAATTAGTTTAGATTTCTGCTATCACCGGGTGGATGAAGAGTCCTTTCAATTATTTTTCCAAAAAATGGCATCTTTAGAAGATCTCAGTATTGAATGTTTGAGAGCTACAGGAAATATGCTCCTAGGATTGAATCCTAGCCATTTTAAAAAACTCAAAATGTCTTGTTGCAGTAATCTCAATCAAGGAACTCTTGGAGCATTTTTTAGGACTCATGCAAAGCTAGAAGAGCTAAACATTGAAGACTCTAATGTGTCTCTCTTTGCGCTAGAACAAATCCCTATAAACAATAAGTTAAAAAAGCTGATTTTAAACACATCAAGTTTAGAGAAAGCACTAGACGAGCAACTTACATTCCTTTTTAGTAAGCTTAAAGAACTAGAAGAATTAAATCTTACTGGTTTTGATATAACAGGAAGTGCATTGCTTGCTCTTGATGCATCTAAGTTAAAATCGCTTAGATTAGTCGCATGTTTAGAGATTGATATTAAAATTCTTGAGATATTTTTTAAGAAACTTAAAAACTTGGAACTACTTGAGCTTACAAATACTGAAATCACTGAAAGTGTATTAAAAGCTCTCGATCCTTCAAAGTTAAAAGCTCTTCGTTTATGGTCGGATATTACCGATGAAGATCTTAGTGAGTTTTTTGCAAAAGCTGTTTTATTAGAAAAATTAGATTTAGCCCAAACAGATACAACTGGTCTTTCATTACTATCTCTTAATATATCAATTCTAAAAGAATTAACGTTGAACTCATGTGAGAAAATCGATGAAAACATTCTTAGCAAGGTTTTAACAAAAATTGTTAATTTAGAAAAACTCGATTTATCAGATACTTATATATATGGAGAATGTCTGCAAAATGTAGAACCGTATCAATTGAAGGAGCTTCATGTATACGGATGTCGAAATCTTGATGTCAATTATATCAAGAAATTCCCCGATAGAATCATACTTAAATAAATTTAAGTTTAATTGAAATTAAATCAGATTTTTTTATATAATTTTATTACATATTATTTGAGGTAAAATAATATTTATGGCTATTTCAGGTTTTATAGAACAAGCTCTGACCTTTTTAGGGTTTAAAGAACAAGCAGTTACCCCTACAATACCCTCCTTTTCAGGTTTTATGGAGCATACCCTGACTTTTTTAGAGACTAAAGAGCAATCGGCTGTACAACGTACTTGCCAGGCTTGGTGCAAGTCTTCTCTATCTAACCCAGGTAGGTATGCTCAAATGATGTCTATAGTTAGTCTTTCAGACGAGGAAATAACGGAACTGGAAAATGCTGGGTTTTCATTTGCTGAATTTTTTAAAGAGAAGTCTATAACCGATCGTCTGGTAAAGGATGAGGTAAACCCTTATAATAAAGTCTCAAAAGAATACTTAACAGCAGTTCTTCAAGCCAAATGTAAAAATAATCCCCATGAAATGTTATCTTTTTTAACAAGCCTTTCTTCTGAAGTTAGAAATGGTATCCAGCTTTTAGATTTAGATAATGAAGAACTTAATGGAGAGCATATTACTCAAGCATTAATGTTATGCCCTAATTTAGAAGCATTAAATATAACTTCAAGTTCTCTAACTAGCATTCATCTACCTGAAGACTATGAGAATACTAAGTTGAAAAAAATTTCTTTATATTCCAGTGATCAGCTGGATGAAGAGTCCTTTAAATTATTTTTCCAAAAAATGGCATCTTTAGAAGATCTCAGCATTAAATCTTCGAAAGCTACAGGAAATATGTTCCTAGGATTGAATCCTAACCATTTTAAAAAACTCAAAATGTCTTGTTGTTTCAATCTCGATCAAGACACTCTTGGGGCATTTTTTAATGCCCATGCAAAGCTAGAAGAGCTAAGCATTGAAAACTCTAATGTGTCTCTCATTGCGCTTGAACAAATTCCTGCAAACAGTAAGTTAAAAAAGATGACTTTACAAAAATCATATTTAGAAAAAGTACTAGATGAGCAACTTACATTCCTTTTCAGTAAGCTTAAGGAAGTAGAAGAATTAACTCTTATTGGTTTTCAGGATATAACGGGAAGTGCATTGTATTCCCTTGATGTGTCTAAGTTAAAATCGCTTAGATTAGGCGCATGTCTAATGGTCAATGATAAAATTCTTGAAGGATTTTTTAAGAAGCTTAAAAATTTGGAAATACTTGACCTTAGAAATACTGAAATCACTGAAAGTGTGTTGAAAGCTCTAGATCCCTCAAAATTAAAAGTTCTTCGTTTATGGTCAGAATTTACAGAAGAAGCTCTTAGTGAATTCTTTGCAAAAATTGTTAATTTAGAAAAGTTAGATTTAGCCCATACAGACACAACTGGTGTCCCCTTACTATCTCTTAATGCATCAAAGCTAAAAGAATTGACGTTGAACTCATGTGAAAAAATCAATGAAAACATTCTTAGTAAGTTTTTTGAAAAAACTGTTAGTTTAGCAAAACTCGATTTATCAAATACTTATATATGGGGGGAGTGTCTGCAAAATGTAGAACCGTATCAATTGAAAGAGCTTCATGTATATGGATGTCGATTTCTTGATATCAAATATATCAATAAATTTCCTGAAGGAATTATATTTCTTTAGAAAACAATTCTGCGAGAGCACCCTCGTCCAAGCTTGGAGATGAATTGTAACTTTTCAATCAAAAAAACATGGCCATTAACAGCTGTCAAAATACTACCTATCTTCCTGTAGATCTTACCTTTGAGGTTTTTCGTTATTTGAATGTTGTAGAACAAGCTATTGTACGAAGAGTATCTTCAGCATGGAATAAGGTGCATCTTTCAAATCTAGGGAAATTTGCTCAAATCACTTCTATAACAAGTCTTTCAATATATGCACTACAAGTATTAAATCAATATAGCTCAAATCACTTAGTAAAAGTTCAAAGCAGAAGTGCATTCCTATTTCCAATAGTTGATAGATTTAATCAACAGCTGGACCCATCGGGTAAAGCACTTGGTAAATATCTAAGTAAGGTTCTTAAAGTAAAACATATAAGCGATCCACTTGATATGATCATTTTTTTGAGAAGCTTTTCTTTAAAAGCTAGACAAACCATTCAATCTTTGGATTTTTCCTCTCATTCAATTACTGATCTTCAGATTTGTCACCTTTTATGGTACTGCCCTAAAGTGAGTTCATTAAATCTTTCTATGACTAATATTATAGGAAGTGGATTTGGTTATGTTTTGGGAAATAGATGCTTAAAAAAGCTTAAATTATCCTGGTGTGAAAATTTACATGAAGAAACGATTCAAGCATTTTTCATGCAAATTATTGCACTTGAAGAACTTGATCTTTCTCATACACATTTAACTAAAGTTTGTCTTTCAAAGCCGGATCTTTTACGAGCTCTTTGTCTAAACGGCTGTAAAAACCTTTCTGAGCAAGCTCTTTTAAAGTTACTCTCACAAACCTCATCTTTGGACGAACTTAGTTTGTCACAAACTTATATAAGTAAATTGCCTTTATCAAACCCTCAGTTATTAAAAAAACTTAACCTGAGTCAATGTCCCCTTAATGAGGGAGTCATGCAAGATTTTTTCTTGCAGGCTTCTACTTTAGAAGAACTTGATCTTTCATGTACCTATATTTCAAAAATAAGGCTCCCAAACCCTCACCTACTTAAAAAATTGAATTTAAATGGCTGTCAAAACCTTGATATAGACGCCCTTGTTGAATTGCTCTCACAGACCTCTTCTTTAGAAGAGCTAGACCTTTCATACACAGATGTGATAGAGTTGCCCCTTCAAAATCCATCTTTCTTAAAAAAGTTGAATTTAAGCGGCTGCAAACATCTTAATGAAAATCTTCTTCTAGAATTGCTTTCTAAGGCTACCTCATTAAAAGGCCTTAATTTGCTTCATACAAATATATTAGAAAAAAGCTTGTATTCATTGGAAAACCTCAATGAAGAGATTGTGCAACTTTTTTAAGATCTCTCCCCCTAAATGACTCAATTCTAGTTGATATTAACATCATATTGTAGTGTACTTTTTGCTCTTTAAAAGAAGTAAGGAAAAATACTATGGCTATTAATAGTGTTAGTTTGCCTATCTATGCAAAAATTTTTAGTTATTTGCCTCCAAAAGATCATGCTAGGATACAGAGAACTTGCTCGACATGGCAGAATGCTTATCAATCAAGTGGAAAGTTTATCCTCATCGGGTCTATAACAGGGCTTTCAAGTTCTGAAATAAGCGTATTGAACTCTTGTAGCAGCTATTCTTATAGAGCTCCAAATGCACTCACTGGTAAATTTTTTTTTCCCATTGTAGATAAAGTATTTAATGAAATCTTAGACCCTTCTGGAAAAGTTTTAGGTAAATATTTAAGTAAAGTTCTCAGGGTTAAATTTAAAAATGATCCTAAGGACATGTTTACTTTTTTAAGTAGTTTTCCGTTAGAAGCTAGAAAAACTATTACAACTTTAGACCTTAGCGATTTTACCATTACAACTACCCAGATTGCAAACCTCTTAAAGTTATGTCCCCAATTGAGCGCTTTAGATCTATCTAAATCCAACTTAATAGATGATGGATTTCCTCTAACAAATATCAACACGTTAAAAAAACTTTATTTGCACAAATGTAAACTCGATCAATCATCTCTTTCAAAATTGCTTTCTTGTGCTCCACAATTAGAAGAACTGGAGATTTCATGGACTGATGTAGCTGAACTATCACTGATAAATCCAAGCAAATTAAAAGTGCTTAAAGTGAATTATTGTAAAAATATCAATATAGATTCTCTTTTAGAAGTACTCTCTCAAGCTACTAATCTTGAAAAGCTCGATCTATCAAATACTGAAATACCCGATCTACCACTGCCTAACCCGACTAAGTTGAAAGTACTTCATCTATCGGCGTGTTCAGAAATTGATGTACCAACTCTTTTAGAAGCACTCTCTCAAACTACCAACCTTGAAGAGCTTGATATTTCATGGACTAATATAGATGAACTATCATTGATAAATCCAGAGAAATTAAAAGTCCTTACGTTAATAGGCTGTAAAAATATCAATAAAATATCCCTTTCGAAGTTGCTTTCTCAAACTCCTAGCCTTGAAGAACTCGATCTATCAAATGCTGAAGTATTCGAGCTACCACTACCGAACCCAACTAAGCTGAAAATACTTAGTCTACGAAACTTTTTTATACACAATGAGTCAGATCTTATAAAGGTGCTTTCTCAAGCAACCAATCTCGAAGAACTCGACCTATCAAATACTGAAATATCCGAGCTACCACTACCGAACCCTAAAAAGTTAAAAGCACTTTACTTAGAAACTTTTATGCGTGGTAGAGCCAATTTAGACATGGAGGCTCTTTCAAAATTGCTCTCTCAGGCTGAGGCATTAGAAAAGCTTGATCTTACAACTACAAAGATAGTTGAGTTGCCTTTGCCAAATCCGGGAAAGCTAACACATCTTTATTTATCCTTCTGTGGAAAACTTAATGTCCCAGCGCTTGTACAGTTGCTTTCTCAAGCAAGCAATCTCAAAGAATTCGATCTATCCCGTACAAAGATAACCGAATTGCCCCTGCCAAATCCAGCCAAATTAGAAGTACTTAATTTAAGAGGTTGTAAAAATCTAAATATACCATCTCTTTCAAGGCTACTCTCACAAGCTAAGGAACTTAAAGATCTTGAGTTATCAAGAACAAATACAGTTGAGTTGCTCTTGCCAAATCCGGAAAAGTTAACACATCTTTATTTATCGTGTTGTACCCTCCTTAATGGAGAAAACTTTTTAAGATTCTTTTTCCAGGCTAGGTCACTGGAAGAACTTGATATTGGAAATACACGTATAGCGGAAGATATTATAGAAAAAATCTTAAAAAACCCACCTGCATCTCTTCGAGTAATTTCTTATGGAGAAGGAGAATAAGGAGTGTAATTCAATTAAAGTACTTGTAATCAATGTAGAGTTTTAGTTTGCTATCTGGGTTTTAAAAAATGGTAAAGAATTATGACTATAACTAACCAAACAGAAAGAAACCGTTCAATTATCTTTAATGCTCATGACATAGCCAATCAACCTCGCAGTACTTTTTCTATATTCTCAAGTTATTTAAGTGTAAAAGATCAAGCTATAGCTCAAAGGGTGTCTGCGAGGTGGAATGCAATTTTTCACTCAGATGATTTGATATTTACACGAGTTCAATCCATAGCAATTACTGATGAAGTCTCCATAAAGAGTTTATGTGAAATCGATCGTCAGCTACCCACTATCACAAAAAAGTTCCATGAAAAGAGTGACCCATCTGGGAAAATTTTAACAACTTATGTCAATCGGATGCTTCGAGCCTTTCTCGACCAAAAACCTGAAAATATTACAGGTTTTTTAAATAAGCTTTCTTCTAAAGTTAAAGCTGCTATTCAATTTTTAAATCTCTCACATCTTTCAACTGCAGAAGAAGCTCTAGCAATTACTTTAAATAGCTTTCCTAATATTAAGACGTTAGATTTTACTGGATCACCCCTCCACGGAAATGCTCTAATGAGCGCAAGTCATGAATTAAAAAATGTTATTTTAAATGATTGCCAGCACATTACCAACGTTGCCTTGAAAGCATTTTTTGAAAAAAATAGAAGCGTGGAGACTCTTAGTCTTTCAGGTTCAAGATTTATCACAGGAGATGCTTTCGAAAATTTTGATCTCCCTAATTTAAAAGAACTTGAGCTGTCCTATTGTGAGGGTATTGAGGAAGAAGATCTGAAAGATCTACTTGGCAAAGCTAAAAACCTTGAAAGACTTGATCTCAGTAATATTGATATAACAGGAGTTGCCTTTCAGCATTTTGACGCTTCTAGCTTGAAAGAACTTGACCTATCTGATTGTGAGAGTATTGAGGAAGATCTTCTGAAAGATCTACTTAGCAAAGCCAAAAACCTTGAAAGACTTATTCTCAATAATACTTACATAACAGGAGATGCCCTTCAGTATTTTGATGCTTCTAACTTGAAAGAACTTGACCTATCCGGTTGTGAGGATATTGAGGAAGATCTTCTGAAAGATCTACTTAGCAAAGCCAAAAACCTTGAAAGACTTACTCTCAATAATACTAACGTAAAAGGAGATGCCTTTCAGTATTTTGATGCTTCTAGCTTGAAAGAACTTGACCTATCTGATTGTGAGGGCATTGAGGAAGATCTTCTGAAAGATCTGCTTAGCAAAGCTAAAAACCTTGAAAGACTTACTCTCAATAATACTAAGATAACGGGAGATGCCTTTCAGCATTTTGATGCTTCTAGCTTGAAAGAACTTGACCTATCTGATTGTAAGAGTATTGAGG
>JASFVE010000078.1:0-8151 GCA_050049995.1 Chlamydiota bacterium
TGAAAATTAATTCTTAATTTAGGATATTTAGCTAAAGGGTGGAATCTTAAAAATTATGCGTTTATTTTCAAAGCAATTCATTATTAATGAGTTATTCATTAAATCTTGGTGGGTGATTTCTATATGTTTGCTTTGTTTTTTCGGTTATAACCACTTTGCTAAGAAAAGAAAGCATGATATTTTTCTTTTACAAGAGAAGCTCGCTCATTTGGAGCTTGCTAGAGACAAGGCCCTTCAAGAAAAGGATGATCTATCATTGCAAATTTGCTCTCAAAGTGACCCTGCTTGGATTGAATTAATATTGATGAAGCAGTTAGGAGTTGTTCCAGAAGGGTACTTAAAAATTCACTTTAAGAAAGAATAAGTCATAAGATGCTAATTTCCATCTTAATTTTTTTACTGATCTTGCTAATATTTTTTTCTGCTTTTTTGTCAGCTTCCGAGACTGCCCTTTTTTCGCTATCTCATTTCACTTTAAAATCTTACAAGTCATCAGAAGATTCAAATAGAAAAATTATAGCGCGCCTTTTAAGTAATCCAAGAGAGCTGCTTGTAACATTAATGATGCTTAATGTTTTGGCCAATATCATGGTACAAAACGTGGTTTCTTCTTTATTTGATGACCTTGCTAGCTGGTTTTTAAAAGTTGGAATTCCACTAGCCTTGACCCTTGTTTTTGGGGAGGTAATACCTAAATCTTTGGCGCTTTCTAATAATGATTGGATTTCTAATAAGGTTGCTAAACCCATTGCTTTTATCGAAATATTTTTAGGACCAGTTAGGTCTTGGCTGACTTCTCTTACAAACTATATATCAAGATTTCTTTTCTTTTTTTTAAAAAAAGAAAAGAAAATCTCAGCTAAAGAATTAGAGCATATCCTAAAGACGTCGAAAGCCAGAGGAATACTCCATTCTGATGAAACAGAGCTAGCTTCGGGGTATTTAGAGCTTCAAGAGGCTTACGTAAAAGAGGTAATGCGACCTAGAGAGGAAGTCCTTTATTTCAATATTAATGAGTCTGTTGATTCTCTTATCAACCTTATGGTCGACCAAGAGTGTTCGAGAGTTCCTGTGTGCAATAAGGATTTGGATAATATAGAGGGGATCATATCTGTTAGAAGGCTCTTTTTTTATAAAGATACCATTAAAAGCCCAGAAGATTTGAAAAAAATATGTAAAAAACCTCTGTTTATCCCTGAATCAACCAATGCTTTTTTTACTTTGCGGAAACTAAGAGAAAAAGGAGAAAGCCTGGCTATTGTAGTAGATGAGTATGGCTCTATTTCAGGGCTAGTTACACAAGAAGATTTAATCGAATCCATTGTAGGGGAGATTGTTGATCTAAGGGATAAAAAGCAAAGGTATACAAGGTCAGGAACAGATGTCATTATTGCTAGTGGTAAAATGGAGATAAGCGAATTTGAAGATATTTTCCAAGTGGAGCTAACGAATCCTCAAAATGTTGTGACGATAGGTGGTTGGCTTACTGAACAATTGGAAGATATTCCAAAAACAGGGACAAAATATGTTACAAATGATTTTCTTTTTTATGTCCTAGCTGCTGATCCTAATAAAGTTAGAAGAATTTATATTAGAAAAATTAAACCAGTAAAGAAAAAAGGCAACAATGGGTAATTGGGTATTTTTTCTTCTTCTAACCTTCGTATCTATTGTTATACATGGCTTTTTTTCCATGTTTGAAATGGCTGCTGTTTCCTTTAATAGGGTAAGACTTCAATATTTCGTAAGCCAAAATATGCATAGGGCAGTCTGGCTTCAACATTTACTAGATAAGCCTTCTAGGCTATTTGGAACGACATTAATAGGGGTGAATACATTTTTACAAGTAGGTTCAGAAGCATCAAGACGTTTTTATGAATCAATAAACTTGCCTCCGGAACTTGCCCCAGTAACTCAGGTTCTCATCGTATTAATTTTTGCTGAATTAGCCCCGATGTTTGCAGCCAGAAGATACTCAGAGCATGTAGCTCTACTAGGAATACCTGTCGTTATTTTCGTGAGTAAAATTCTAACTCCCGTAATTTTCATTGTAAACGGAATATCCTTTTTCTTTAATTGGCTTTTTGGAAAGAAGTCTGCTGGTGCATTTTATTTATCTAAAGAAGAAATCCAGAGGGCTTTTGAAGAAAGTGAGACCAAATCTAAGCAGGATGTCAATGTTATTATGGGAAATATTTTTTCTCTAAGAAATAAATATGCGAAAAACATAATGATCCCTCTTCACTTAACTCCTGTTTTTTCTAGTGAAGCTACTTTTAAAGAGATTAGAAATTCATTAAGTGTGAAATACTTTTCTTATATTTTAGTATATCATAGGAATGAAGAGAATTTAGTAGGGGTGATTCAATCAAGGGATCTGCTAAAAGCTCAAGAATCTCAAAAAGTAGCTGATTTTTCTAAGCCACCGTGGTTTATTACTGAAAATAACTCTGTTGTAGAAATTTTAAAACAATTCCAAAGAAATAATCAGAATGTAGCTGTCGTTTTAGATTCTGCAGGAAAAACCTTAGGGTTAATTACTCTGGATTTGATTATTGAAATGCTTTTTGGTGAAGTTGAGGTTATTGATGAACAATCTATTAAAACAAAACGATTAATTGAGCGGACACTTTCTGGTGCAATGACAATTGAAGAATTCAATAAGCAATTCCAGGCTCACTTAAATTATCCTGAAATTGAAACCCTTAGCGATTTAATTAATGAAATACTCAAACATCATCCCTCCAAAGGGGAAAGCATTCTTATTGATGAATATGAATTTACAGTGATTGAACCCTCTTTATTAGGGGCTAAAACAATTATCGTGAAATCTATTTAATATTTTTAAGTTGTTTTACTGTTTTCTGAATAATAGAGGCTGCAGCTTCAATTTCTTCTTTGGTAGTGTATCTAGAAAGTGAAAACCGAATAGAAGATTTAGCTCTTTCAGGGTCCAAGCCCATATTTAATAATACTCTTGAGGTCTCTATTGCTCCTGATGAGCATGCAGATCCATGTGAGGCAGCTACTTTTTCTAAATCTAAACTGATTAGCAAGCTCTCACCATTTATCCTTTCAAAACTTAAATTTGAAGTGTTAGAAATCCTTTCCCCAGTGCCATTAACCCTTACCCCTTGTATGTCTTTCATAAGTAAAGATTCAAATAAATCGCGCAAATTAGCCATTCGTGTTGAAAACTCTTCTATGTTATTTTGTAAAAGCTCTACTGCTTTAGCCATTCCAATAATGCCAAGTAAGTTTTCTGTTCCAGCTCTTAATTGATACTCCTGCTCACCACCTAAATGGAAAGGTGAAATTTTACATCTTTTACTAAGATATGCAAAGCCTGATCCTGTAGGTCCATGGAATTTATGAGAACTAAATCCCATTGCTGAAATACCATCGATTATTTCAAATGGCTCCTTCCCTAAAAGAGCCACTGCATCAACAATAAAATATGCTGATGATTCTTTTGCAATTTTGGCAATTTCTTTAACTTTGTTTTTTACTCCAGTTTCGGAATTCGCAGCTGAAAGAACTATTAAGGTGTTGCTTGAAGTGATATTTTTTTTCACATCTTCTGGTTCTATGTATCCTTTTTCTTGGGCTTTTAAATAGACAACATCGTAGCCAATAGACTCCAGGTATTTACAGGTTTTAAATACACAAGAGTGTTCAATATCAGATGTAATAATGCGCCCCTTAGGAAATCTCCGAATTAACATATTCATTGACTCAGTTCCACCTGATGTAAAAAGTATTTCAGCAGGTTTTACTTTTAAAAACTGAGCAATTAAATGGCGGGCATTAGCCAGCCTTGCTTTAGCCATCTGCCCAAAGTGATGAATACTGGATGGATTAGATGGAAAGCTATGCATTTCTTGTAAAATAGCGTCTCTAACTTCTGGGGCCAGCTGTGTTGTAGCGTTATTATCTAAATAAATCCATTCATTCATGAATTTTAACCATTAAAATAGTAATGTTATCACGACTACCATTTTCTTTGGCATTATCAATAAGTTTTTGTACTGTAAGCTTTAAAGAGTGCTTGTGTTTTAAAATATTTTTTATTTCTTCGTGATGTAAAAAATCAGTAAGACCGTCAGAGCATAAGAAAAATATGTCGTCTTTTTTTATTTTAATATGTCCGATGTCTGGGAGAACTTCGCTTTGAATCCCTATGGCTCTTGTGATTATATTTTTATAGGGATGAGGAACTTCTTTAAAGGATTCTTTTGAAAGAGAATGATCTTCAGTTAATTTATGTAAAATATTGTTTCTATAGAGGTAGACTCTGCTATCACCTACGTGGGCGAAAATAGCATCTGCATTATGAAGATACAGGCAACAAACAGTTGTTCCCATACCCTGAAAGCTTTCATGATCTCTACTTAAGTTGAAAACCAATTGATTTGCTTCATAAATAGACTGGTTTAAATCTGTAATTACTTCTTTTAATGATATTTTAAAATAATCAGATCGAAAGTTGATCTTAACATACTCACTTAAAGACTGTATTGTTTTTTTTGCTGCAATCTCTCCAGCATTATGGCCTCCCATGCCATCTGCTAAGGCAAAAAAATTGTGTTGATCTAAAGCTATAAAAGCATCTTCATTATTTTTCCTTGTAAGACCAATATCAGAGAAACCAAAGGTTTTTATAGAGTATTTCATTGAGTTGCTGGGGAAGGTTCTGCTATTTTTCCTATCATAACAATTGATTTTGATTTCATTTCCATAAGGAGAATGAAGAAAGGCTTGTTAGCTAAAAAAGCATTGGTTGGTTGGTATTCAAGACTTTGTAAATTAATGGTCGAGCTAGTTTCTAAAGATGTGTCAATTCCATATTCGTTTAAAGATAAAGAAGTTCCATGCAACACCTCGCTAAGAAATAGATCAACTTTCCCATTAATAGAGGAAAAATTAGCAATTCTGGAATAGGCATTTTTCATGCCAAGGTTATTTAGTTCATTATTTAAGTCATATTTTTCTAAAAGAGTAAGTTTAGGTATTTTAACGTCAATCATTTGAGTTTTTAAGTTAGATAAGACCTTAAGGATTTTCTTTTCATCTACGGAAAATGAAGCAAAGTTTTTAGGAAGGATAAAGAGTAAAGACAATTGGTTGTCAGTTGTTTTACAACTGAGAGGTAAAGCTACAGCAGCAAGTTCATTATTTTCAAAAAAAGGAAATTCATGCGCTTGGTGCATCATCTCAACATAAGTCTGCTTATTTTTATCGGTGAAAAATGGAGAGGGTTTTGTTAACTCCCTATCAAAACCTAGTTCCCAGTTACCTTTAAATGATAAAGCATTCCCAAGTAGAATTTTTGTGTCGAATGAAATATCTTGCTCTGAAACAAGGTTATCAATCTCAAAATCTGTCTTTTGTGCTATCCAATAATTGATGTCTTGAAGATTTTCATAGGGCTTATTTAAAAAATTGATGTTTTGTACTTTAGCTTGAAACTCATCATTTAGTATCCGGCTATAAGAGGGGAGAATGGGTGTTGTTTTTTCAGCCCACATTCCATTGGCTAAGAAAAAAGAGCAATCCTGATTTTTTTGTAGTATCATTTTAGACCAGTCGTGGAAAGAAGTAGCTAAGATATTTTTTTCAACTTTTATTCCAAGTACTTTTCTTATCTCAGCTTCAGTCTTTCCTTCTGCTCCTAGGTAAAGCATGTATAACGAAGCTGTTAAAGAAAAAGGAGAGATAAGAACAGTTTTTTCATCAGGTATTTGCTGTAAAAGGGATATGCCAAATTTGTTGCTTGAGGAAATAATGGATTTTACAGGGAGCGGCTTTTGCATAGAAAAGCACGAAAAACAAACGAAAAAAAAATAAATAATTTTGCTTTTCATTTTTTCACTCGAAAAATATTAAATTCACCACACTCATTGCATTAAATATTGCATGCATACTAATTGGTGCTAATAGTGATCTCTGTCTCTCATAAATAAATCCTAAAAAAAAAGCCAGAGGAAATAAAGCTCCTATAATGGAGATATTGCCAACTCCTTGGTGTCTAGAGTAATGAAAGAAAGCAAAACAAATGGAGCTGCCAAATATTGCTACATATTTTCCTGAAAATTTCTTAAACCACGTTTGTAAAAACCCACGAAATAACAACTCTTCAAGAAAAGGGGCGAAAAAAACTACAGAAAATAGTGCTAAAGAAAAAAATAAAGGACTATCCATCGTTGATTTTAAAAATCTTACAGCAATCTGTTCTGGCACTTTTTTTACATTAAAAAGGACAAGAGTAAGCAAATCTAAAAACTGACTTAGAAAAAGTACTAAAGGTATAGTTATTACCCAGGCTATAAATCCTACTAGCAGATCGCTTACAAAGTTTTTGTTCGGAGTCAAATGGATAGACTTGTCAAAACTGTAATATTTTTTTTTGTAAAAGAGGATAAGGAAAACGCTTGCAGTAGCTAGTGATAGAAAATTAGAGTAAGATACTAATGCAACTTCAGATAAATTAGGCTCTTTGAAAGATATTGCTCTTATTAAAAGTGGACCAACGAATATCAAAGAAAATAGATAAAGAACAAATGCCAATACTACATGAGAAAAAGATATCTGGATTTCTTTAGAGTCATCTTTTGGAAGAGAGAAAAAATTTTTTTTCCATGCAAAGTAACAAATAAAGATAGAGATCAAACCTAATAGTAAGGTGATCTCTATACGAGCTTGCAAAGTTTGAAGCATTATCGACTTTTAGCTAAGAGTATATAATCGCTTATCCTTTCTGATATTTCTTTAGAAAAACTTTGGTGGGCAAGACCCATTGGAGAGGACAAATACTCATCGACCCCCCAAACAATGATGTCGTAATCAGTGTGTAGAACATTTTTAGAGATATAATAAGAATCTTTTACTAGCTCTTGTAAAATTACTTTGGGTTTATTTCCTCTTAAGTCTACAGCGCGAATACGCATAGCAATATTCAAGTCATGGGAGCATAGTTTAACATCAATAGATTCTTCATTTTTTTTCACATGAACATCTTTATGTTCTACTAGTTCAAGAAAAACAACAAACTCTGCATTAGAATAGTGATTTTTTACCCACTCAATGTCTGTCCCAAAAGGATTTTTAGATATGTGTGTGTGGTGTTTGTTGTCTTCTGGTAGGTAGAGAACACCATTTTGAGCCAATTTGGTAACAATTGTATCGCTAAACTCTTCTCCAAGACTCCAAGGAAGCTCATAAGATGTTGAGTCAATTACCGGGGTAATTACAACAACCGGCTTAGCTCTACCATCTTCATGATAAAGTGAAAATTCGTCAGAGTTTTCCTTGCAACCAGTAAAAAGTACTACCAGTGATAAATAACACAACCATTTGCGCATACAATTGCCTCATTTAGAGTTGATTCTTACATTTAATAAAACATAGCAAATGATTTTGATTCTAATCTATAGAAAATTATCAACCTGACTGAAGAATGATAATTGATTGTGGATTGACTAAGTATTTTTCTTTTACTTGGATAGTTAAATCTTCTGAAAAATCCTTTGGAAATTTTAAGGATGTATCCACTTTTAAGTACCAATTCAATCCATCTTGCAGTTCAGGTAAAGTATATTCTGCTAAGTGGATAGTTGGGTTGAAAGCTATATATAAACAGTTATTGTTTTTTTCCTTTAAGTTAAAAGATAAAAACCCTAGGTCTTCCTCCCATTTAGGGTTAAGTAGTTCTGTTGAGTGCCAGTCAACGTCTTCTTCTTTAAAAAACTCAGGATGTCCTAAGCAGGGGTGGTTTTTTCTAAAGGAAATTAACTGCGATACAAAAGTAAAAATATCTTTGTTTTTTTCTAATTCGTCCCAATGAAACCAGTTTAATCTATTATCTTGGCACCATGAGTTATTGTTGCCCTTTTTTGTATGTCTATTTTCATCTCCCATGGTGAGCATAGGAGTTCCTTGCGAAATTAAAAGACATACAAAAAAGTTTTTAATCTGTTTGTTGCGAACAGACTGGATAGCAGAGTCTTCTGATGGTCCTTCAAAGCCGTAATTATAGCTATGGTTATTATTCATTCCATCTTGGTTATTTTCACCGTTTTCTTCATTGTGCTTTTGATCATATGAAACCAAATCACATAATGAAAAACCATCATGTGAGCTTATATAGTTTAC
>JASFVE010000079.1:0-8063 GCA_050049995.1 Chlamydiota bacterium
CTGTGCTAAATCTTTAATAGAAATAGGAAGGCGAACTTTTAAAGATTTTGGTCTTAAAACCTCTTCTTCAGATACAGATTTTCTCTTCATACGAGGGCGCTTTTTTCTCCAACTGTCGTCTTGGTCCCTAAGTCCCATCCTATCTCTTGAGTCAAACTTAGGTGTGGTTTTTCTTTTCATTGTCGCTCTGAACTGATGAAAGTCTTTAGGTCCTTCTTCCTTTTTCTTGCGCTGTACAAAACCTTCTTCTTTAGCTGGAGCTTTTTTAGTTTCAGGAGTTTTTTCTGTAGCTTTTCCAGTAGCCTTCACCTCTTCTTTTTCAGGTTTCTCAACCTTTACTTCTTTTACAGGAGGCTGTTGTTCTTCAAGTGTGGAGATAGGCTCTTCTTTCAGCTCAGGTGGTTTTGGTTTCTGCTCTGGTATAGCTTCTGAAGTGGGTCCTTTTAAGATTCTTGCTTTTCTTTTAGGCGGTTCTTCTTTTGTTGGAGCTGCACTTTTTTTAGTTGATCCTTTTTTAGGAGCACTTTTTTTAACAGCTGCAGAAGCCAGCTTTTCTTTAGTAAGCTTAAGCGCTTCTGCGAGTTGAGAGTTCTTTATGTTTAATTTTAGATCCTTTTTGGCCACAGATTAGACTCTTTTTTTGTGTAATTGTTCTAATATTTTATCAGCTAAATCATAGTAATTTAATCCAGGCACAGCTGTTGTTAGTTCATTGGGAGAAGAATGGGCTATTTTTCGCAATGTATCAAAGCCACTGCTAATAAGTCCTTCTCTAATGAGGCTGCTTAACCCTTCAATTTGTAAAGGTTGATCAAGCTCTTGTGTTTCTTGATCTTCAGCAAGCTCTGCCATTTGAATAGTTACTAATTTTTGATATTCACTAATTTTTTGTACTTCAATTTCAGTTTCTAAAAGTTGTCCAAGTAATCGTGCGTTCATACCTTTTTTGCCAATTACAGCAGGATAATCATCATCATTTACAACAATGGAAATCTTTTGATTCATTTTTAATTTTTGAACCTCTATAGGAGAGATTGCATTTTCTAGAAGCTGCACTTTATCATCTGAATAGGGAATAATATCAATTTTTTCATTATTCAATTCACGTATGATATTTTTTATTCTTGATCCTCTTACACCAACACATGTTCCGACTGGATCAATTTTAGTGTCATAGGATTTTACTGCTATTTTTGTTCGATATCCTGCGTCTCTTACAATTTTCTCAATAGTTACAGAGCCATCCGCAAGTTCGGGGACTTCCAAAGAAAAAAGTTGAGCCACAAAATCAGGATGTGATCTAGAAAGAACTACTTCAGCACCACCGTCATCTTTATCTCTTACTTCTAATAAGAGAGCTTGCAGTTTTTCTCCTACATGGTAACGTTCAGTTCTAGGGTAGTTTCTTTCAGGTAAAATTGCCTCTACTTTACCTAAATCAACAATGACATTTCTGCCTCTTACAAATCTTTTAATAGACCCTGAAATAATTTCACCTGTTCTGTGTCGATATTCTTCATATATAACATCTCTTTCAGCGCTTCGAAGCTTTTGACCAATAACTTGTCTTGCTGCCTGAGCTGCAATGCGACCAAAATCAGTTGGTGTTACGACCATTTCCAACCATTGCCCAATTTCTGCATTAGGTGCGAGATCTTTAGCTTCTTCAATAGATATTTCCTCTTCAGGGAACTCCACACTTTCTACAATTTCTTTCTGAGTAAGAACTTCAATGTCGCCTGTCTTAGAATTAATTTGAACAGTTACTTCGCCTACCCCTTTTACGCTTTTTCTTGCGGCAGCTACTAGGGAATCTTCAATAGCTTTGATAACAACTTCTCTTTTGATGCCTTTTTCACGTTCTAAATATTCAAATATTGCAACCAGATCTTTATTCATTATTGGGCCTTTTGTATTTTAAAAAAACCGAAGGGTAAGTCCTTCGGTTATAAATTATTTGCTTTGTCAAAATTTATATTCGACAAAGCTAACAGAATTAACTTTTTTCTTCTTCAGAATCTTCACTCTTTGAAGACTTTTTCTTTGAAACTACGATGTCATCACGATTCATTTGATTTTTTTCGATAAGGTAGTCTTTGATAGAAAGAGATATCTTTTTATTCTCAGAATCTAGCTTGATTACCTTAGCAGTAACATCATCACCTGCTGAAATAACATCTTCGACCTTACCAAATGGTTGATCTGAAAGCTCAGTCACATGGATAAGTGCTTCAATGCCGTTTTCTAACTGGACAAAAGCGCCAAAAGCAGTAGTTTTTGTGACAACACCGTTAACAAGAGAGCCAACAGGCATTGTTTTTTCTATGCTTTCCCATGGGTTATTGCTTAACTGTTTAACACCAAGTGTGATTTTTTTGCTTTCTTTGTCAACTGAAAGAACAATAGCTTCAACTTTGTCTCCTTTGTTGAGCACTTCAGAAGGATGGGATACTTTTTTAATCCAGCTCAAGTCTGAAATATGAATAAGTCCATCAATTCCTGGTTCTAGCTCAACAAAAGCACCGTAATTTGTTAAATTGCGGATTTCTGCAGTTACACTTGAACCAATAGGGTATTTTTCATCTACATGCTCCCAAGGATTGTTCTCAAGCTGCTTCATGCCTAAAGAAATTTTACCATCGTCTTTTTGGATGGATAAAACAATAGCTTCTACTTCATCGCCAATATTGACCATTTCTGTAGGATCTGTGATGTTTTTAGTCCAAGACATTTCTGAAACATGGATAAGACCTTCAATTCCTTCTTCAATTTGAATAAAGGCTCCATAAGAAACTAAGTTGACAATCTTACCTTTAACATGAGTTCCAGGAGGGAATCTTTTTTCTACTTCAATCCATGGATTTTCTTCTTTTTGTTTTAGTCCAAGAGCAACTCTTCCTTTTTCTTTATCAATGCCAAGGATCATTACTTCAAGCTCTTCGCCTAGTTGAACCATCTCAGAAGGGTGCTTGATTCTTTTCCAAGTCATGTCAGTAATGTGGAGTAATCCATCAATGCCATCTAAATCTAGGAAAACACCAAAGTCTGTAATGTTTTTAACAACACCTTTTCTAAGATCGTTAATTTGGATGTTTTCAAGAAGTTCAGCTTTTTTAGAGATTCTTTCTTCTTCTAAAATTTCTCTTCTTGAAACAACAATATTTTTTCTTTCAATGTTAATTTTTAAAATCTTGAAGTCAAAAGTTCTGCCAATGAACTCATCTAAGTTTTTAATGCGCTTATTGTCAATTTGAGAGCCAGGTAAAAAGGCTTCCATTCCAATGTCTACCATAAGGCCGCCTTTCACTTTTCTAACTACTTTACCTTGTACAATAGAGCCTTCTTTACAATGGTTTAAAATATATTCCCATTGTCTGTGGCGTCTTGCTTTTTCCTTAGATAGAACAATTTGTCCATCAGAGCCTTCAGTTTGGTCTAAAAGAACTTCAACTTCACTATCTAAAGATAGATCTTTGGGTTCTAGAAACTCTGAAATAGGTACTAGGCCTTCTGACTTCAGGCCAACATCTACCACTACAAAGTCTTTAGTAATTTCAACTATTTTCCCCTTTAAAATTTCTCCTGCATTCATGAGAGAGATAGAACCTTCTTTTCCTACACTTTCTTTTTTATCGAGAAGGTCTCTGAATTCTTTTGCTTCGTCTTCTTTGTACACAACGTCGTCCAAAATATTATTGCCGTTCCAGTCGTGGGGTTGATTAGTCATTTAAGGGTTACTCCTGTTAATAGTTAAAGGAAAAAGTCTAACAAATTATATTCAATAAAAGCAACTCTAATCCCAAGGGTTGATTTACCACATTGAATGGTGTTTATTAGATAAATAATATTAAATAAATTTTATTCTTTATGTGAAGAAACTTCTGCTAAAGTTTTCTTAACTCCTGTTAAAGCTTTTTCTAATACATATTGAAAAACTAGAGGAGCTACAATGGTTGCATCTGATTCTATAATAAAGCTGGGTGTGTTTTCATCTAACTTACCCCAAGTAATTTTTTCATTCGGCACAGCTCCGCTATAAGAGCCGTAAGAAGTGGTTGAATCACTAATTTGGCAAAAATAAGCCCAAAGGGGACTATTTATTTCTTGAAGGTCCTGGCGGATTAGGGGGACTGCGCAAATAGGAAAGTCACCAGCAATCCCGCCTCCAACCTGGAAAAACCCAATAGAGTTGTTTTCACGATACCATTTCACAACATGTTGCATTTGCTCAAATCCAGATTTTATAGTAGTGATATTGTTAAGTTCTTTTTTCATTACGTTAGCTACAAAAATATTTCCAGTTGAGGAGTCTTCATATCCTGGAGTAAAAATAGGTAATTTTTTTTCGTAGGCTGCATATAACCAAGAGTCTTTAAGATCTATTTGATACTCTTCTTCTAATACCTTAGATTCAAAAAGCTGAAAGAAGTATTCATGTGGGAAATACCTTTTATTTTCTTGTTCTGCTTTTTTCCAAAGAGCAAGAAGGTGTTTTCCTATTTTTTGAATAGCAATCTCTTCAGGAATGCAAGTGTCAGTTACTCTGTTGAGGCCATTATTATAGAGGTCCATTTCTTCTTTTTTGCTCAGTGTGCGGTATTCTGGAATTCTTAAATAACTGTCATGAGCCACTAAATTAAAAAAATCTTCTTCAAGATTAGCTCCGGTGCAGCAGATTCCGTGAACGAGATCTTGTCTGATTAGCTCAGATAAAGAAATGCCAAGCTCAGCTGTACTCATGGCGCCAGCTAAAGTAACAAGCATCTTCCCGCCGTTATTGATTAAGTCAACCCAGCCTTTAGCAGCATCGATGCACGCCGCAGCGTTAAAATGTCTGTAATGTTTTTCCAAAAAAGAACTAATACTCATTTTCCCTCAAAGATATAGTTAAGAAGTTTATAAACAAGTTTTGACGCTAAGTAATTAGGTGCTTGGAAATTTTCCAAAGGCAATAATTCAACTACATCAAAACCCACAACTTGTTTTTTGCTAGCCACTTTTCGAAGTAACCTTAAAGCAGTGTTCCAAGTTAAGCCTCCTGGCTCAGGAGTGCCTGTAGCTGGCATTAGAGATGAATCAAAAGCGTCTAAGTCGAAAGTGATGTAAACTTGGTCGGACAATTGATCAATTGCTTTTTCCATCCAAGTATCATCCATCTGGATATCATGAGCAAAAAAAGTACGCTTATGGTCGATAAATGGCTTTTCTTCAACAGCCATACTTCTAATACCAACAGCTACATGCGATTTTATATTATTTAATTCCCTTACCCTAGACATGACAGATCCGTGGCTAAAGGGGTTGCCGTCAAGCGCTGGGTGAAGATCTGCATGGGCATCTATTTGCAAAACGGAAATGTTTTTAAAAGCATCGCTATGTGCTTTGATTAGGGGAAAGGAAATGCTGTGCTCTCCACCTAGGGCTGCCACAAACTTACCTTTTTTTATGTACTCTGAAGTGGTGGAGTATACTTGATCGAGCATGTCTTCAGAGGATTGGTAGGATTGAAACTTATGTGTGAAAATGCCTTTCTTATAAGCTTCAAAGTCAGTTTCTATGTCGTAAAGCTCAATGTATTGAGAGGCATCTAGTAAGGCAAGAGGCCCCTTATCTGTTCCATGTTGATAGGAGGTTGTTAGGTCAAATGCAATAGGGTATATAACGATGTTTGCGTTTTCTTCTTTAGTATAATGGTCGTTTAAACCTAAGAAGTTAATTTCTTTTTCTTTAGTAATATTTGTCATCTTCTACACCACCAAATATGTATAACTGCCTAAGGCGTCTTTAAAACGTTTTTTTAATTTATCAGATTCCTCTTGAGTAAGGAGACCATTTTTCAATGATTTTTCAACAATCGTATTCAATGACTTCGTTAAGTCATTAGATGGGTACTGGAAGTATCCTAGCACTTCTTTGACGGTGTCACCATTAATTTGTGAGTTTATTTTCCAGGAGCCGTTTGCTTCTACATCGATGTGAATAACGTTAGTATCACCAAAGAGATTGTGAAGCCCTCCTAAAGCCTCTTGGTAGGCTCCTACTAGGAAGATCCCAATAAAATAAGGAGATGAATTTAGCTCATGTAAAGGGAGGTATTTCGCAGGTTTTTTTTGCTGCACAAATTGATGTACTTTTCCATCACTGTCACAACTTAAGTCTACGATAATAGCCTTCCTTGTTGGCTGGGTATTTAACCGATGAATCGGCATAATGGGAAATAATTGTTCTATAGCCCAAAAATCTGGAAGAGATTGAAATACGGAAAAATTACAAAAATACAGATCAATAAGTCTTTCTTTAAGTTTTTCAATTTCCTCAGGAATGTAATTTAGTTTTTTAGACTCTCTGTGGATTTTATCAAGTAGGTGACTGAAGACTCTTTCTCCATATTCTCTTTCTTGTAGGGAAATTTCTCCTTGTAAGAATAATTCTAACATTACTTCTTTTAAGTGAGAGGCGGTATGTAGGGCACCAAGGCAATTTTTATGTGTCGTATTTTGAAATGTTTGAAAAAGATCATTTAGAGTTTTGTTATCAGATGGGGGCGGTTCAAGATCGGAAGCCTGTTTGTATTTTGTAGATACGTCAATTACCTCAGTAATAAGAACAGACGAGTGGGCTATAATAGCCCGGCCGGATTCACTAATAATTACTGGGTGGGCAATATCTTCTTCGTTACAAGTATTGCCAATAGTGTCAACAACATCATGTGCATAGTCTTCTAATGAGTAGTTCATCGAGCAGTCCGATGAAGTTTGAGAGCCATTGTAGTCTACAGCAAGACCACCACCAATATCAAAAAAGCAAATAGAAGGGCATATCTTTGCGAGCTCTACATAGACTCTTGAGGCTTCTCTTAAGACCTTTTTGAAAGGTAGGATAGAAGTTAATTGAGAGCCAATATGAAAGTGCAAAAGTTTTATTAAATGATCTTTCTTTTTCCGTTTCAGCTCATTGACAACTCTGGTAACTTCTTGTATTTCTAGCCCAAACTTTGCAAATTCTCCTGAAGAGTCAGACCATCTTCCACTACCTTTAGAAAAAGGTTTAATTCTAATGCCAATTTCAGGTTCTATTTTTAGCTTTTCAGCAATGTCTAAAACTAAGTCTAGTTCATAAAACTGTTCAATAATAATAATAGGTCTTTTACCAATTTTCCTGGCTAAGATAGCAAGTTCGATATATTCAATATCTTTATAACCATTGCAAAGGAGTAAAGAGTCTTCATGGTAGTCTTTCAGACTTAAAACAGCTAAAAGTTCTGGTTTGCTACCAACTTCCAGTCCAATTTTATATTTTTTTCCTGCTTTTCTAATAGAGTCGACAACTTTTTTTTGCTGGTTTACTTTAATCGGGTAAGCGAGTTGATAGTAGTTTTGGTAATTATTTTCTTGAATAGCCTTTTCAAAGGCTTGGTTCAGTCTTTCTACGCGATCTTTAATAATGCCGTCAAAGCGAAATAAAATAGGGGGTTCAATTTTCTTTTCAATCAAAGCCTTTGTTAAATCGTAAAGATTTATTTGAGAGCTTTCAGAGCTCGGTTTTACAATAATGTCGCCGTCATTGCTAATAGAAAAATATTTATCTCCCCAGCCTTCAATCCAGTATAGCTGATTGTTGTGGCTAATATCCCAATTTGGATTTTCGTTCATTTCTCAACTCTTTAAATTTTTCAGGATATATTTTTTAAAATATAAGAATAAAAATGAAGCTTAAGTTAATAAAAAAATGAAGTGTGGATAAAAAAAATTTTTCTTTCTCCCTAATTTAAAGAGGTACCTATTAGTGTGTAAATTTTTTTATTATGATTTTTTTAATAAAAAATACTTACCTTGAAAGAGTTACATTAATTGCTTTAAGTTGAGAAAAACAAATATGCTTTTTTAAAATAAATATTTATCGAAGCTTTTTTTCTTAAAAAAATCTACTTTTATTAAATAATCTCTAGCCAAAAAAATGGAAAAATGAGATTACGGAAACTTTGAGTTGTAAACTAATTATTTTAAATTATGAATAGACCTCTTGTAATTAAGTTTGGTGGATCTAGTGTTTGTGAGCCTGAA
>JASFVE010000080.1:0-7818 GCA_050049995.1 Chlamydiota bacterium
AAACTTTGCCAAGCTAATTCCATTCATGATTTTGCCATTTTGTAAGCTGTTTAACCATTGCCTTATAGTGACTCCCATGCCAGTAATATTTTAGGCAATGAGGGCACTTCACGACTTCATCGAAATCCTTTAGTTTATCCGGCATTTCAGACTGATTTACCTTGATTAGCTTGGTATTACAAATAAGGCACCTGGAAAGTGGATTAAAAAGCCAGTTTATCCCAAGCTTTTGCGTTAACTCTTCCACACAGCTGTCTAACGTCTCCCCTTTGATGTAAACTATTTTATTTAATCTCATTTTCAAAAAATATTTATCTTTGGTGAGTAAATAACGGCCTTCTTTAACTGCACATTCTTCTATGAGAGAATCACTAATACTGTCCAAAATTATTAGGGTGTCATAGCCAGCTATCCTAAGCCATTTCCCTAGATTAATCAGCATTTGATCACATATAAACTTCATCTGTAAAATAATAATTTTATTAATTAAATAATTATTTGTTTTGTGGTATAATAATATTTAATAAAACCCTAATTAAGTTAATTAAATGGTAACTCCAGTAGAATTAGATAATCAGCCTTTAGTGGATGGTCACCCAGTTCCTTATGACTATTCTGAATATAAGACTGTTTTTGACAATCTTTTTCAGAAAGCAAGAGCAAATTGGGATAAAGTATCGCAAGGGATGCATTTTGTAAGACTTAACCTGAACCTTATGCACTCTTTAGACTATCTAGATCAAGATTTGGCTAAAGATCTCATAGCCAAGTTGAAGCTGCCTGTTTTCTTGTCGCTAGGCGGAGCTGTTAGTAGGGTTAAAGAAAATTTCTCACAGCTAAGAAGTGATGCAACAGCTGAAGATAGTGAAAATGCTAAAATCTCAGCTTTAGGAACGTTTATGGGAGCCTCTGAAACGCTTGGTAATGTGGAAACCTTTATGGAGGGATCTCAGGAAATTTTTGATACCGCTCTTCCTGAATTCTTACAAACATGTAGTTTAACACTAGGAAATATTGCCTTTTTAGGAACTCTTTTTTTGCATATTAAAAAAGTTAGAGATGCAAAACAGCTTCTTGCCGAAGATAAAGACCTTTTTGAAGTGGTTAAAAAAGGAGGCACTGCAGCAGAAAGTGCTATGCGATTTTTTATCCATAAACATCTTGGCTTAACACAAAAAGAACTTGACCTACTTTTAGAAGAAGGAGATCGTGAAAAAACTACCTTGATCCAAGAGCTACATAAAAAATTCACTTTTGATGAAGATATACTATCCATCGTCGAAGATGAAGTGAGTAGGCATTTTCAAGGCACGTATACTGACCCACTTTCTAAAAGGTATCTACAAATAAAAAATGGACGTATAGCTCATTATATGTCGCAGAATAATCCTATGACAAAAGAGCTAGATGCCTCCATTGAAAAGCTATGTAACATTGATCGAGAAATAAACTCTCGCTTGCCTATGAAAATAGCTCACTTGCTTACCCAAAAAGAAAAGGCTTTTATCCGAAAAACTAATAAAAAGACTTTTGAGACTTTAAAAAAAGTAGGACTGATCTTAAACAATAACGGGAACTTACAACCTTCGGATATTCCTAATTTCGAAAAATTGGAAAAGGCTATTCCTTTAATAATGGAAAATATTGAGCTGATTTCGAAAAAGAATATCTACACACGTATAGCAAAAATAGCATTAGGCTTGATAACGTTAACAGCATTAGTATTTTTAACATTTCAGGTTTGTATACCTATTGCTTATGCCTTGCTCATCGTGGTCTCAATTGCCAGGTTTGTCATTTTCTTAAAAACGAAATCATTTGAAAGAAAACACTTGCATAATGTGACCATTTAAGTAGTCTTAAAATAAAAAAATACTGTTTTGAGTACTTTTATTGGCACCTCAGGGTGGCATTATGACCATTGGAAGGGATCTTTTTACCCTAAAAATTTACCGTCCGATGAAATGTTACCCTACTATGCAAATCTCTTTAATACAGTAGAGATCAATGCAACCTTTTATCATTTACCCAATAGAAAGACTGTCCTCAATTGGGCTGATTCTGTAAACGGTTCTTTTATTTTTTCAGTCAAAGGATCGCGTTATATAACTCATACAAAAAAATTAAAGGACTGCAAGGCAAGTTTACAAAAAATAGAAAAGGCTGTTTCTTTTTTAGAAAAAAAAGAAGGCCCATTTCTTTTCCAGCTTCCTCCTCATTTTACTGCCGATTATGAAAGGCTAAAAGAGTTTTTACAACTAATAAGCAAGCGTAAAGTATGTCTAGAATTTAGAGATACGTCATGGTTTACTCAAGAAATTTATGAACTATTGGTCCAGTATAAGGTAGCTTTTTGCATTTATGAGTTTGATTATACTTTATCTCCTTTAGTAATAACGTCGAACTTTGTCTATATACGCCTTCATGGACCTAAGGGCGCTTACCTCGGAAGGTACTCTAGTAAAGATTTAGAGTTTTGGTCCAAAAAAATAAAAAAATGGAAAAACCTAGGCAAAGATGTATATTGTTACTTCGATAATGATGAAAAAGGGTATGCTCCTATAAATGCCTTAGAGCTAAAAGAATTATTACGATGAAAAGTTTTTTACTACTTCTAGTTTTAACCCCTTGTCTCTTACTTTCAAAAACAAACCTTACTATTCAGGATGCTATTTTGAAAGTGGATATAGCCAATGATCCCGTCTCTAGAAATAAAGGGTTGATGTTTGTAAAACACCTTCCTGAAAACGAAGGGATGCTTTTTGTTTTTGAGAAAAAGCAAAAGGTAGCATTTTGGATGAAAAATACTCTCATCCCCTTAAGTATCGGGTACTTTGATGAAAATAAAAAGCTTCTACAAGTTGAAAATATGTACCCTCAACAAACAAGGCCTCTTAAAAATTACCCTTCTAAAAAAGAGATAAAATATGCCCTGGAAGTAAATATTGGATGGTTTGAAAAAAACCAGGTCCCTTTAGGTAGCTATTTTTCTTTTGAATAAATCTACTTACTTCAAATCCTTTTTTATTTGCTCAATATCCTTTTGAATGACAAGTAAGTCTGGATCTGTACTATGGTTTTCAAAGTCTTGCTTTAATCTCTCTAAATCTTTTTTGAGCTTCTCGTCTTTAGGGTCAATACTAGAAAAAATTGTTTCAAAATGATCTAAAACCTTCTTCTTATTGTTTTCAAGAATCCGCATTATTTCCTGCACTTGCCCATCTAGTGAGCCCATCACAGATGCATCTGCTGTTTTTTTCTGCCTTTCAATACTTTGAATAGTCCCATAATTGTCATGAATATTATCCACATGTTCATATAGTTCTTTTAACAAACCAGCAGTTGCTTTTTTATCACCCATAGAAAATGTCTCCTTTACCTGCATTTTATCTTTACTTATAGTAAAGTTAATTTTAACACACTATCAGAAAATGCAATGACAGAGTTTTCACGAGAAGAACTATATCGATTTTTACATGAAATGTTTACATGGATTAACCAACTGACAGAAAGAAAAAAAGAGATATCTAAAGAAGAGCTTCATCAATTTTTTTTACCTAACTTAAAGATATACACTAATGAAGACCTACCCATCTGTGGTCTTGACAGCTTCTATAAGCATATTCAAATTTCGGTAGAACAATATAAACACTCCTATGCTAAGATCCCTTTTAAAGAATGTCTTATTGAAGGCAATAAAGCAGCTGTTTACTACACCATACACGCTATTACTGAAAGGGATGAAAAATATAACTTCATAGCAATGTCATTTTTTGAACTAGAAAACAACAAAATTTCTAAATGGTTTGAAATAGTTACTGAAAACGCTAGCGCATGAAAAAACTTCTATTTTTTTTAGCTTTTCACACTTTTCTTTTTGCTGAAGTTGTCATAAATAACGTTACTTATAATTTAGATTATATTCCTTTGTATACCGGATCGCTATTTTCTTTAAGTGCAGAGACAGTTCCCAAGGGTGTTTTTGAAATCCAGCCCTATCTCTTTGTTACTACTAACTATGGCAACTTCAATAATAGCTGGTCTTTTAAAAAAGCAGAAAACAAAGAAGTGATTGTTAATCCTCAGTTAATTTTTTTTTATGGATTTACGAGCTTTTGGGATATGGAATTAATTGTGCAAACCTTTTCTAGATTTAGACAGTCTAAAAGTGCAACAAGGTTAGGAGACTCTTCCCTTCTATTTGGTTTTCAGCTTTTAAGAGAAACAAAAAACCTCCCTTTTATTCGATTTACTATTAATGAAGTTTTTCCGACCGGAAAGTATGATCAATTAGACCCCAACAAAGAGTTCACCGATCTATCAGGAAGAGGCACTTTTGAAACGCAACTAGGAATCCAGCTAGCAAAACTTTATGATTGGATGCCCTCCAATCCAATAAGGTTTAGGTTAAATTTTAGTGTCAACATCCCTTCTAAAGTAAGAGTTAAAGGTGTAAACGGCTACGGTGGAGCTGTAAACACAGATGGAATAGTGGACCTAGGTCTCAATTTTTATTTTCTCTTTAGCCCTGAAATTAGCCTTACCCGAAAATGGGTAGTTACAACTGACCTTATATATTTCTCCTCAGAAAAAGGCTCTTTTTCAGGAAGAAATGGACAAATGAATGGGACAGAAGCAGAAGTTAATGCTCCAAGAAGCAATGACATTCAGTTTGCGCCGGCTATCGAATATAATTTTAATGAAAATTTGGGTTTGATTTTTGGCACTTGGTTTAACATTAAAGGAAGAAATACGCAAACTTTCGCATCAGGTGTCATATCTTTTATTGGAGTTTTTTAATAAAAAAAGCTATATTTTCATCCTTATTTTTTTAATTAAGGAGCGATCAATGTCTTTTATACTTTCCAATTTATCAATTAACCCCTCTACCATTAAAAGCTATCACAATACTTTAAAAAAGCAAGTTCTTGAATATCCTCTAGCCTCTATAGTCGCTACTGTAGCAGGAGCTGTTTTTGGCTTTAAAGCATTAACCTCTTATACAATTATTGGCTCACTGGCACTAGGGCCTGCTGCACTTATAGCTAGTGCACTTAGCCTCAACCACATGATTAAACATAGAGAAAACTTTGTAAAATTATGTAAACTAGCTGTTGACTACCATAGAAGAACACAATCTAAGCAGGAAATTTCAAGTCAAGTAGCTCCAATTAAGCTACAAATAAAAGCTAACGACAGTGAAGAAGGTAGAACTGAAATGGTAGCTTCTGTTGTTGCTAAACTTAAAACCAAATCCGATAAAAAACCCAAAACTAACTAAGAATTGATCAGAAAATCCTTAGTCTTTTCGAGTAATAAATTAATCAGAGCTTGATTTTCAGGGTACATGTGCTCTGTTTCTAAATTTTCTACTATTTTAGGCTCCGGAATAATATTCTGGAGCCTTTCTGCTGACTTGAAGGGAACTAATTTATCATAAAGACCATTGATGATTAAAAATCTGTTTTTTAAAAAAGGAGCATGGACAGCAGGCTCTATTGGTCTGAATAAAAAATTGGCCAAATAAGCCAAAGGAGTCTTTAGCCAGATGGGCCCTGGTAAGTTGGCATAGAAAAGATCGAAAAGACCCGCTCCTCCATAACCAATCACACTAGGACCTAGCTTGATCCCACGTTTTTGAGACAAGTGATAGGTAGCTGGGATAAAAATAGCTCCAAAGCTAAAACCAGGGATGCTAATCGGCTTTTTTTCACACCATGGCTGCGTTTGCGCCCACCTTATTACGCTTAGAAGCTGAGACGGCACATTAAATACATTTTGCCTAATTGCTTTTAACCTAAACAACCCTCGATAGCTTTTTATGTTTCTTATGACTTGCGGATATTCATAAGAGATAATAGCAAATCCTCTTTGATCATTTAGATAATTTAGACTTTTTTTACCCGTATCCAACCCTGAAATCAATAAAATACAAGGTAGACCTTCTTCTGGAATATTTATTGGAAGAGAAACAGTACAGTTAACAAGTCCTACACCCCTTGAGTCTAAGGTTATATCTGTATAGATTCTTTTTTCAAATTCATCTTCTGATGCATACGAAGATTCCTGTAAAAGGGTTGGAAAAGCTGTATTTCTCATAAGAACACTAACAGGGTCACACCATGACTGCCAACTTCTATATCCCAAATAAACCAGTAATAATGCAATAAGAGTTCCTAAAAAAAGCTTTAAAACATAATAAATCCATTTCATATGAGCTTTTTTAGCGAATATGCTTTTTTATCTATGTTTTTAAAAACAGCCTCTCTTTTGAAAACAGTCTTGATGGTAAATTTAGAAATATCTAAGTTTTTCTTCAGCTCCGTCCATTTGATGGGAGCTGCCACAGGAGCCTTCTCCAAAGCTCTTACTGCGTAAGGGGCAACAGCCGTTTGAGCAAAGGCATTTCTCATATAATCAATAAAAAGCTTGTTCTTTCTTTTTTCTTTTCTAGGGTTAATGGTATAGTCATCAGGGTTATTTTCTACTAAAATCTCACCTATTTTTTTTGCAAAACCCCTTACCTTTGTGTAGTCCAAGTCTCTTTTTATAGGAACAATAACATGTACTCCTTTAGATCCTGTTGTCATAACAAAAGGGGTGATATGGAACTCTTTTTCGAAAAGTTCTTTTAAATCAAAAGCTCCTTGAACAACAATTTCAAAGTTGCCTTTAGGAGGATCTAAATCAAAAATAAGCCTGTCTGGCTTATGTAAACTATCTTTTCTGCTTAACCATATATGAGGCGTAATACAGGCCTGGTTGGCTAAATAAACAAGTGTTTTCTTGTCATTACACACTACCATAGAAATGCTACTTTTACCCTCCCGCTTAACAGATTTTGTTTTTACCCATTTAGGAAAATACTCAGAGGCATTTTTCTGTACAAAATGCTCTTGAGTGATCCCATTAGGATAACGAAACATGGTAATAGGCCTGTCTTTGATAAGTGGCAGCATCAGATCAGCTACATTTAGGTAGTATTCTATAAGGTCTTTTTTAGTAATTTTAGATTTTGGAAATAACACTTTTTCGGGATTTGTTATTTCTATTTTTTGTTTCTCAACAGTGATTTCATAAGAGGTTTTTGCCACTTTCATTTCCTCTACTTGTCAGATCTTAAGTCCTAAAAAACTAGGATGTCTTAACTTTTTGTCTTTTGTACGCTCTGTAAAAGCAATCTTTGCAATTAACTTAGGTTTAACATAGGTCACATTTTTTTCTTTGATAGAATCAGAAAAGTAGGATTCCTTTGCTGTGAGCTTTTCTAATTTCTTACTCAAAAACATGAGCATCTCCTCACTAAACCCCGTACCTACTTTTCCTGCGTATCGTAGTTTTCCTTTTTGGTAAAAACCGATTAATAAAGCTCCAAACCCTTTTCTAGATCCTTGAGGTTTTGTAAAACCTCCTATGATAAAGTCATCGTCGTTGACCGCTTTAAACTTTAACCAATCTCTTGTCCTTTTTGATTTATAAGTGGAGTCTTTCCTCTTGGCAATAACTCCTTCAAAGCCCTTTTTAATGACTTGCTGATAAAAACCTTTGCCATTAGTTGACCTGTGACTGCAAAAGCGGGCGACTCTATTAAATTTCAATAAATGCTTAAGGTGTTTTTTCCTCTCTTCCAAAGGTAGCTTTCTCAAATCTTGGTTGTCAAAGTAAAGAAGATCAAAAATAAAAAAAGTAAGCTGCATCTTTTTAGTAGGAGAGATGCGATGCATACGTGTTTGCAATTTTGAAAAACTATTTAACTTCCCTTCTTCTGTCACAATCTCTCCATCAATTATGTAGTTTTTTGCAGATAGGGTTGCAAGG
>JASFVE010000081.1:0-7814 GCA_050049995.1 Chlamydiota bacterium
CGAAATGTGGCGGTCTGGTGTAAAATATAGTGTTCATCTTTTTTTTCTATATGGAATTCCAGCCAAGCCTCACCAGGAAGTTTCATTTCTGCATATAAAAGCAATCTCATATTTTCTTTATCAGCTAAAAGCACTCGCCAAAAATCAAGAGCATCTCCTGGAGATATCTCACTGGGGTGTCGTCTTCCTCTTCTAAGGCCTACTCCGCCAAATAACTTGTCTAGGCCACCTCGCATTTTCCACAATAAGTTGTAGGCATACCAGCCATTTTTTCCTCCTATTTGCCAGATAGTGTCGAGGAGCTTTTTAGGATCTCCTTTAAAAAGGAAAAATTTTTCACCTTTTAAGCATCCATGTTTAGGAACTTCAATGTAGTCGGTGAATTTGGTAGGAAACATGCTAGAAGTAAAGGAGTCTTTCCAACTGGAGGTGACGGCATTTTCTCCTATTTTAGAAAAAGCTTTTTCTATTGATTCCTTATAAGAAATGCATTTTTTAGGAATAATTTTTTCTATTTCGTTATTATCACAGATCGCATCTTGCTTTAAAGAGTCCACTAGCCATTTTGCAATAGAAAAATTAGTAGCTGTGACGAAATAAAGCCAATAGGAAGAAAGACGAGGAGTTAAAACAGGAACTGTAATAATCCATCTTTTTAACTTTCTTACTTTAGCAAACTCTAAAAGCATGTCTTTGTAGGTTAAAATGTCAGGTCCACCGATATCAAAAGTTTTATTTTTACACTCTTTATTATCTAAAACTTTAACTAGATAGTCTAATACATCGACAATGCTAATGGGCTGACATTTGCTCATTACCCACTTTGGGGTTATCATTAAAGGGAGTTTCTCTACCAGGTCACGCATAATTTCAAAAGAGGCACTACCAGATCCAATAACAATTCCAGCTCTTAATACAGTAAGGGGCATGCCAGAGCCTCTTAATATTTTTTCCACATTGAAGCGAGACTTTAAATGTAGAGATGATTCTTTATTGGAAGCAAGGCCACTTAAATAAATTATTTGTCGTACTTTAGATGCATGAATATAGTGTATAAAATTTATCGCTATTTTTTGCTCTTTATCAATAAAGTCTTCAGTTGCAACTGATAAGGCATGTACTAAAAAGTAGGCTGCGTCAATGGATGAGGGAAGAGGAGATAGCGATTCATACTTTTCCAAATCACCTTGAAGAATGTGAACTTTAGCTTCCAGTTCTTTAGGGATAGGAAATCTTTGCTTATT
The DNA here is from genome assembly GCA_050049995.1 of Chlamydiota bacterium. Lineage (GTDB taxonomy): Bacteria > Chlamydiota > Chlamydiia > Chlamydiales > SM23-39 > 21-14-0-10-35-9. Next base: position 1,245 of record JASFVE010000081.1, read on the forward strand.
CCTAACTAAAGCAAAAACAGTATGTCCATCTTCAACTAGTTTAAAAAGAAGCCTTTTTCCTACATAACCATTAGCGCCAGTAAGTAAAATTTTCATGGGTGTTCTATAACGGCTAAAGTAAGAGTCGTCATGGAAATGATGATCTCTTTTTCATTGAAAATAGGGATAGTCCATACTTGTGTTTTTTTTCCTAAGTGAATCGGAGTTGCTTTTGCTGTAACGATCCCTTTTGTTGCCATTTTCAAGTGATTAGTATTAAGAGAAAGACCTACACATATCTTGCTTTCATCCACACAATAATTCCCGGCCGCACTACCCACAGTTTCAGCAAGAGCCGCTGAAGCTCCACCATGCATGATATCCATAGGCTGCCTAGTTTTTGCATTAACTGGCATAGTTGCCATTAAATAGTTTTCCCCAACTTCCGTAAATACAATGCCTAAATGATCTGACAAAGAGTCTTTGCATCTTTTATTCAAATCATCTGCCGTAATTGTTTTTCTCCATATATTCATAAAAAGTTATTGAGTTCGATGTTTTTTTTTCTTATACCTTCGATTATGACTTTTAAAAAAGAATATTCCAGAGTTTTTTTAGGAGCAAAAGTAATGGCTCCATGGCCGGAAGATATGCCAGATGGAAAAATTATTCAAGAAAGCTATCGTCATATTACCTTGGCGTTTTTAGGTGAGATAGAAAAAGAGGTCGTAGAATCTACACTAATGCGATTTCCCTTACCAAAATTTAGCATAGGTTTAACAGGGCAGTTTACTAAAGTAGCGTTCCTTCCTTCTAAGCATCCGCATGTAGTTGCTTATGAAGCAAAGTTTTATGAAGAAAAACCATTTCTTTTTTATCAAAAGCAAGTCATGGAATGGTTGAAGGAAGAAAATATTAAGATTAAGAATTTATCACGCAAATTTTATCCTCATGTAACAATAGCTAGAGGAGGCTTTGAAAAGCAAGAGTGGGAAAATGCCTTTCAAAAACTTCCTTTTTATATGGATTCTATCAATCTTTACGAAAGCTTAGGAAACTCCAACTATAAAGCGCTGCACACCCATTCACTCTTAGCCCCTTTTGAAGAAATTCAGCACACGGCTGATATCGCATTCATAGTTAGAGGGCACTCTATTCAAGATTTACACAGGGCTGCCGAAACTGCTTTGGCATTCAAATCTCCAGGGCTTGCGAACTATTTTAAAGAAGAAATCACGTGTCATTCCATTGACGAAGTAATTGCAGATTTAAATGAACATGTGGCTCATGCTGACAGCGAAATTGGCTGCAGCTTTAAAGCTGTTAGTTTTCATGGTGATTTACAGGAAAACAAGCAAGGAATTTTAGAATGGGAAATGATCATTGATGTTTAACTTAGAACAAATAGCTCCAGCAACTTTTAAGGTTCCTATAGAAGGGGGAATGAAAGTCCCAGGTCTTATCATTGCTACTGAAGAATTAATGAAAGAAATTGAAATAGAAAAACCCCTTGAACAGGTGAAAAATGTAGCTCATCTTCCTGGAATCGTAAACTACAGCATTGCTATGCCAGATATTCATTGGGGGTATGGGTTTCCGATTGGGGGTGTTGCCGCAACTTCTATAGAAGAGGGAGTCGTAAGTCCTGGAGGAGTTGGGTATGATATTAACTGCGGTGTAAGGCTTGCTACTTGCCCTATCAGCCTGCAGGAAATCTCCGAAGATATTAAATCACAGCTTATTCAAAAAATTTTCAACCTTGTCCCATCTGGAGTAGGAAGAGAACTTAAAGGAGTAAGAGGGCTTTCCTTACAAGACTATCAGAATATAGCTGAAAAGGGGGTTGCCTGGTCTATTGAACAGGGATATGGGCTACCTGAAGACATAGAGCATATTGAAAGTCACGGTTTCATTGAAGGGGCCAGCATCGATGTTGTATCGGAATTAGCAAAAAAAAGAGGATCCAAACAATTAGGAACTATTGGCTCTGGAAATCACTTTTTAGAAATTGGCGAAATTGAGCACATTTTTCTTTCAGAAATTGCAGAAAAGTGGAATATCCAAAAGGGTCATCTTTATTTGCTTGTTCATACTGGATCAAGGGGGTTCGGACATCAAATTTGTCAAGATACCCTTCAAAAGTTTTTAAAAGGAGGTTTCGCCGAGGGATTGCCGGATAAACAGTTGGTTGCAGCACCTATTCAAAGCGAGCCTGGAAAAGAATATTTACAAGCTATGGCCATGGCTGCAAACTTTGCCTTTAATAATCGCTCAAGAATTTTGCAAGCAATTCGAAAAGCGTTTAAAGAAGTATTGAATATACCAGAAAAAGATGTTCGTCTTCTTTATGACGTTTGCCATAACATAGCAAAATTCGAAGAGCACGAAGTGAATGGGAAAACAGAAAAACTATGTGTGCATAGAAAAGGAGCTACTAGAGCTTTTGGTCCTGGAGCAAAAGAGTTAGCCTCTATTTTCCAACAAACAGGGCAGCCTGTTTTAGTGCCAGGGGATATGATGAGGTCTTCTCATATTATGGCAGGAATGGGAAATCCGCTTACGTGGTCAAGTTCATGTCATGGTGCAGGAAGGGCGAAATCTCGTCATGAGTCTATGAAAGACTGGAAAGGAACTGATCTTGTAACACATATGAGAAAAAAAGGAGTTCTCGTTTTAGCAACTTCTAGTAGGACAATCGCAGAAGAGATGCCTGATGCATATAAAAATGTGGATCATGTAGTGGAGGCTGTAGAAAAAGCTGGTCTTGCTAAAAAAATAGCCAGATTAAAACCTTCCATGGTTATTAAGGGGTAGGCTTTTCCTTTTGTCTTTTTATATTAAAAAAAATTAATAAAAACCCAATGCAGCAGATCACAATGCCAAAGATAAATAAGGCATCATTAATTGACTGGATCAGCGATTGGTTTTTTACGTTGTCTATAATAACCTGCCTGGCTCTTTCTTTTGCCTCAGTTGGACTATTTCCGTGATAAAAAGAAAAAAATGAGGTCATTTTTCGAAGGGTTTCTTGGAATCCTATCCCATAATTTGTAATTTGCTCACCAAATGTTTGGCTATGAAAAAACTGCCTTCTAATAATTATAATGTTTAAAATAGAACCACCGTATGTAGCTCCCGTCTGCCTAAAAAAAGTAAGAAGCATAGCTGCTTGGGCTGTATGTCCAAGGGGTATATTTTTTAAACCATTAGAGGTAATAGGACCTAAGGAAAGACCTATTCCCATTCCGCGAAGAATTAAAATCATTGCCAAATGCGTTTTATTACTCAAAAAAGTAAGTTCATTATTCATAAATAAGCTGATAGTGAGAAAACATAGTCCGATAAGCACAACTAAAAGAGTAGGGATATATTTCATTAAAAAGGTAGAAAGCATAGTAAAGGTCGCTAAGGCAAGCCCGTAAATGGATAGCATTAATCCCGTAGTTTGTTTTTGAAATTTTAAACTAATTTCCATGTATTGGCTTGCTAATGATACGGTAGCAAATAAGGTGCTTCCTATAACAAACACTGAAAGGCAAGCCATAACAAAAAGAGGGTATTTGAACATTTTTAGTGATATAATGGGATTAGAGCTCTTCTTTTCTATAAAAATCCAAATGAAAAGAGCTACAATGCAAGAAATTAAGCATCCCACAACCAAAGGGGATTTCCATCCGTTGGTGGTGGATACTAGATTGCCTTGAGTAAGTGCTATAAGCAAAGTAGCCACAAAAATGATAAAAGTAAGATATCCCCAAAAATCAAACTTGCCATTGTCAATTTTTTCAGTTTCTTTGATTTCGTAGTAAGTCGCTATTAGGCAAAATATCCCAAAGGGGATATTCATAAAAAAACAGGCCTGCCAGTGTCCTGCTTGAGCAAAATAGCCACTTATAATAGAGCCTAAACCTATGCCCCCTCCAAAGCTGAGTCCTAAATAAAGATTGATGGGAAGGGCAAGCTTTTCTTTAGGAAAGTTTTTCATAATTAAGGCAAGGCCTACCGGGAAAATTAAACCGGCGCCAATACCTTCAATAAAACGAGAAGTTACAATCATGTTAAAAGTTGTAGATAGCCCTACAAAAAATGAACCTAAAATAAAAAAAGAAACTCCAATGAAGTACATTCTTTTGTAGCCAAATCTATCTCCCAGCCAATTGCCAATAGGTACTGCGCTATTAACCCCTAGAAAGTATAGAATGGTAACCCATTGCTGCACGGATCCTTCAATTCCTAGATCACCAATGATAGAGCTTTCTGCTACAGCTGATGATACAGCGGAAATAATTGCCAAATTTGTGGCGATAATAACGTTAAAGAGAATTAGCCAGGCTTTCATCTTACTTTGATTTTTACTTCTGTTGACATACCGGGGAATAGGTAGAGTGGATCGCTGTTTTCAGGAATGTTAATGTGGATTTTAACTGGGATTCTTTGGACAACTTTAGTGAAATTTCCCGTCGCATTTTCAGGTGGTATTAGAGCAAACTGAGAGGCAGCTGCAGTTTTTATGACAAAAACATTGCCATGGAATTTTTTTCCGGGATAAGTATCGACATGAATTTTTACCTCACTCCCAATTTTTACATTTTCCATTTTTGTCTCTTCCATCCTTGCTGTTACCCAGATATTGTTTAGGTCATAAAGGGTAAATAGAGGTTGCCCCGGCTTTACAACATCACCAGACAATACCCATCTTTTAGCTATCATGCCATCTCTAGGGGCAAATACTTTGGTATGACAAAGTTTCTCCTTAATGACTTCTAGCTGCGCTATGCCATTTTCTAAGTTTGCTTGAGAGACTTGGAAATTTGCACTGGCAATTTTGTAGTCTTTTTCAATCACATCAAAATCTAAGAAGGAGATGATTTGTTTTTGGAATTCTTTTTTAGCAACTCGATAAATATCTCGCTGTTTTTCCATTTGAATTAGGTCTAACTTCACTTGCTTTTCTAAAAGTTCTACTTTTGTGAGAGCTTCTCTTTTTTGAGAAAGCAAAATGCTTTGATCCAATTCGCAAATTAACTCACCCTTTTTTACAAAGTCACCCTCATCAACAAACAAATTGATAATCCTTGCTTCAATATCCGAACTTAATTGAACGGAATACGCTTCAATATAAGCATCATTTGTCCACACATATTCACGTGATAAATAATACCAAAATGAAGCTGCCACAGTGACAAACACAAAAAAAATAGAAAGTAGTAGCACCCCTTTTTTTTGAAAAAAAGGGGTGGGTTTTTCTTTATTCATTAATACCCAAAGCTTCTAAATGAAAAGCCAACATAAGTTAAGTATAGACCCACTAACAAGGCAACCCAACCAACCCATAAAAGACCTGCTTTTGATTGTGTTAGGTTTTTAGCCCAAGCAATGGCATGTAAAGGGAAATAAACCCTCATAAACCCTTGAAATAGTAAAAGCCAGCCAAACAAAGTGATCAGCACACTCCAGTCGCCTAGCCAATAGGGATGAGCTACTACTATCAGCAAACCTAAAATAAAACTGATAAATCCAGAAAAATTAATAAAAAATCCATTTGACAGAGCTTCTTTAAAAAGTTTTTTAAATCTTTCTTTGAAAATTAAAAGCGAAACACCTGCAAATACTAGGTAAAGCCCTATAACCTTAGCCAAATAAATAGACGATCCCATAACACCTCTCTCCTTGTCCTATATTCCTTTTCTTTATCAAAATTTAATTCTAAACGCATTAAAAAAAAATTTACTCAGGTTTTTTTGTTTTAAGTAAACCTTATTAATATTATTATTAAATGCTTGTTAATTTTCTTAGTTTTTAATAATGAAAAAGATAATTTTTTGTTTAATTTTATTAATTCCTTTAATTTCTTTTGCGGACCATTTTACAGTTGATCAGCAAATGTTTTTCTCCGAGTTGGACGAAAAATACAGTAAAAACGTGGAAGATAAAGAAATATGGGCTTTATACATTAGAACGTTTGGTAAGGAAAAAGTCATGGTTCGCTTTCCCAACATGCCAAAATTAAAATGTCTTAGACCAAAACATTTTTGCGTAAATGCAAAAAGTGATGAGGTAACTTATCGATTTTTTGTGGAACCACTTAAGGAAAAAGAGGGCGATAAAGTTTTACAAGACAAGCTTGCATCTATTAAAAATGCAAAAAATTTAAAAGTGATTTCGGAAAAATTTTCGGCACAAAACGAAAATAAAATTCTCGACATAGAATACCAAGCTAATTGGCTAGCTGGCAGGGGAGAAAAAACCCTTTTTCACATGAGGATTTTAAGCTCTCAAAAGAACACATACATACTTGTAACACAGCATCCAGAAAGCTCAAAAAATGAGCATTTTTACTTCATAAATTCTTTCGAAATTATTTCTTAGTTGCAGAAAAAGAAAATTATTGTGTATTGTATCATCATCTTTTAAGGAACACAGCATCCTTCGAAGAGAAGACAGTAGCTTAAGCCTACTGAATAGTTATCTTGACAGTAAGAAGAGAGTGCCGAGAAGAAAGTTTGTGTGGGTAATAACCCACGAATAAAGTTTAATTTTTTTACTGAGAATTTGATCCTGGTTCAGATTGAACGCTGACGGCGTGGATGA
>JASFVE010000082.1:0-7692 GCA_050049995.1 Chlamydiota bacterium
GCTCCGGTAAAGTAGCTTTGACTGTATCTAAGAATTCTTGTGTAAGAATAACAGGAGGAAGATCTGGTTCTGGAAAATATCTATAGTCTTCAGCTCTTTCCTTCATTCTCATGAGCTCTGTCTGTTTCGTGTTGGGGTTGAACCTATATGTTCCCGGTATGATAACGTTATCAGGTTCATCGCTTGCATATTCTTCATAAAGCCTAATTTGCCTTTCAATTTCTGCATTAATGGCCATTTCTAGGAAAGTAAATGAGTTCATGTTTTTGATTTCTGTTTTATTCCTAAGTTTTTTTTCACCAATGGGCCTTACAGAAATGTTAGCATCTACTCTTAAAGAACCTTGTTCCATATTACAGTCTGATGCACCGATATACTCTAAGATAGCTTTTAATGCTTTTACATAGGCTATGGCTTCTTTTGCGCTTGTCATACAAGGTGTTGATACAATTTCAATAAGAGCAGTACCTGCTCTGTTATAGTCAACTCCTGCAAAGCTACTGAAGTGCTTCAGCATGCCAGCATCATCTTCTAAGTGGGCTCTATCTATTTGGAATTCTTTTTTCTCGTCTTCAACAGTTATTGTTACTATTCCACCTTTAACAATAGGATGTTCAAATTGGGTAATTTGAAAGTTTCTAGGACTATCTGGGTAAAAGTAAGATTTTCTATCAAATTTGCTGAATTTTTCTACCGACGCATTGACAGCAAAACCAAATTGAGCTGCTTTTTTAATGGCTTCTCGATTAACAACGGGGAGAGCTCCAGGTTGTCCTGTGTCTACGACTGTTATGTTTGTGTTAGGATCATCTCCAAATCTATTAGGAGCTGAACTAAAAAGTTTTGTGACGGTGTTTAATTGAACGTGTACTTCAAGGCCAATTACTGCTTCCCAGTTCTTCATTTTAAAACTCCTTGTCGAAAAGAGGGGGGATTTTACTGCTAAACTTAGTAGCTTGTTCGTAGGCATGGGCATAAGAAACGACAGGTGCATCGTGAAGCTGAGGACCTAAGAACTGCAATCCAAATGGTTTATTGTCTCTATCAAAACCAGAGGGTACGCTAATAGCTGGCAGACCAGCTAAGTTTGCTGAAATAGTGAAAATATCTTGTAAATACATTCCGATAGGATCTTGGAAAGTACCTAATTTAAATGAAGTAATAGGAGTTGTAGGCATGCAGATACAATCACAGGTGCTAAAGGCAGTGTCGAAAGACTGAATAACCAACGTTCTCACTTTTTGTGCCTTTTTGTAAAAAGCCTCTTGATATCCAGAAGATAATACATATGTACCCAGCAAGATTCTTTTTTTTACTTCATAGCCAAACCCTTGATCTCTAGAAAGGTCGTATACTTCTTCTAAATTTTTCGCATCTTTTGACCTGATCCCATAACGGATACCATCAAACCTAGCTAGGTTGGTAGATGCTTCGGCAGTAGCTAAAATATAGTAAACTGCAATAGAAGACTTTAAGATATCTAAGTTTACATCAACTATGTTAGCCCCTAGCGACTTCATCGTTTCTATGGACTGAATAAAGTTGTCATGAGCTTCTTTGTTCAAACTTTCTAAAAAATGCCATGGAACCCCGATGGTTATTCCAGATAAATCTTCTCTTAAGTTTTCGATATAACTTTCAGCTGGAAACTCTAAGCTCATAGCATCATGGGTGCAATGCTTTCCTAAAACTTCCATAGTAAGGCCAATATCTTTAACGTTCGTTGCAATAGGCCCAATTTGATCTAATGAAGAACCAAAGGCAACCAAGCCATATCGAGATACTCTTCCATAAGTTGGCTTAAAACCGACAACGCCGCAAAAAGCAGAAGGCTGTCTAATAGATCCTCCTGTATCAGAGCCAGTTGCAATCAAGGAGATTCTAGAGGCTACAGCTGAGGCAGACCCTCCAGATGATCCTCCTGGCGTGCAGTCTAAGTTCCAGGGATTGTAACTGGGATAAAAAGAAGAGTGCTCATTAGAAGATCCCATAGCAAATTCATCTAAATTAGTTTTTCCCACTAAAATAGCATCTTGTTCTTCTAAAAGTTTTACAGCTGTTGCTGAAAAAGGAGCTTTATAATTAGTCAAAAATTGAGAAGCGCAGGTAGTTGTTTCTTTTTCGATGTGCATATTGTCTTTGATGCCAATCGGAACACCGGCTAGCCTTCCCATTGGTTTGTTTTCTGCATTTTTTTGATCGAGCTCTTTTGCTTTTTGCATAGCTCTTTCCGATAAGACAGTTAAAAAAGCTCCCAGTTTTTCATTATTTTTTTCTATACGTTTTAAGAAATACTCAGTGATTTCTGTAGCTTTTATTTTCTTATCCAAAAAAAGATTTCTAAGTTCGTATGCTGAAAGTTTATATAGATCCATGTCGTTTCTAGTCCTGCATTATAGGAGGGGTTCTGATCATGCCGCCTATTTGATCTGGGGCATTTTCAAGTAAAGTTTCACGGGAAAGCAACTCTCCCACTACATCGTCTCTGATGACATTTTCATTCTGAACTTGAGAGACGTGGTTGCAACATGCAACATCTTTTGTGTCTATAGAGTCAAGCTGATCTATATACTCAACTATTTTCTGTAGGCTCTCTAATAAGTCCTTTTTTTCCTCGTCCTTCAGTTTAATTCGGGCTAGCTTCTGTAAGTCTTCTAAGTTTTGATAGTTAAATTTTTCCATGAAAAGCCTCTAAGTCAACGAGAATCTTACCACCTAAAATGGCTCACGTCAATGAGATTCTCTTTTAACTAGCTTAAAAAAAGCAATGACAAGGAATAATAAATTTTTTAAGATGAAGAAAAGTGAGATTTAGATCTAAATTTGGGGGATATAACGTAATGAAATTTATTCGCTTTCTCGTTTTATTGTTAATTATTATAGGCGCTTTGAACTGGGGTCTTTGGGGCTTTTTTCAATATGATCTAGTAGCAGATCTTTTTGGAGGACCCTCTTCAGGATTATCGCGTTTTATTTATGCTTTGGTCGGACTTGCTGGTTTGTATGGTATTAGCTTTTTTGGATGTTCATCTCTTTATAAAGGTAGATGTTCAAACGGAGGAAATACAGGCGGCGGTCAAGGCCCTGGTCCACAATAAACTTACAATAAGTGCAGAAAAGAGATATACTCTTTTTTGCACTTAAAATCATGTATAATAATGCGAGTTCTCGTAACTGGATCTACCGGATTTATCGGAAAAAACTTTTGCAAATATTTGCAAGAAAACGGAATAGACGTCCTTCACTTGTCAAGAAAACCGTCAAAGAATTCAAATACTATCTTTTGGAATCCTGAAAAAGAAGTTTTAGATCAGCAAAATATTGATCGTATAGATGCTGTTGTTCACTTAGCAGGAGAAAATGTTGCTGGATTGTGGACGAGAAGGAAAAAGGAAAAAATTTATCGTTCAAGGGTTCATGGAACTAAGTTTCTAGCAGAGTCACTTAAAAGGGTATCACATCCTCCTAAAGCTTTTATCTGTGCTTCGGCAGTAGGTCTTTATGGATCTAGAAAGGAAGAAGTTTTAGAAGAAAGTAGCAGTCCTGGTGCTGGTTTTTTATCCAACGTTACTTATGAGTGGGAAAAAGCGGCAGAGGTTTTAAACAATCTTTCTAGAGTAGTTCATTTTCGCTTTGGTCTTGTTTTAGGAAGAGATGGTGGGCTACTTCCTAAAATGACTCTAGCATATAAATTCGGATTGGGAGGTAAAATAGGTAGCGGAGAACAATTTCTTAGTTGGGTGTCTGTTGATGATGTCTGCAAAATGCTATTTTTAGCTCTAACAAAAGAAGATATGCAAGGTCCCTTTAATGCTGTCAGCCCTCAACCCATACAGCAAAAGGAGTTTGGAAAAACTCTTGCAGAAGTGCTAGGGAAACCTTTTTGTTTTCATATGCCTTCTTTTTTGTTAAAGTTGTTCTTAGGAAATCAAGCTAAAGAAATGTTCTTAGCATCTACTAGGGTTGTTCCGAAAAGATTATTCGAAATGGGATATCAGTTTCTCGATCAAGACCTTAGGAAAACTTTTCTCAAGTATGTTAAAAAAACGTAGTAAGAGGTAAATATGACATCAAAATTTGGTTTTAATCCTTGGGTTACCATTTGGACGCAGCCAAAAAAGACTATCAGAGCTATTGTTAACAAGGACCCAAGATACCATTTTTTTTATCTAGCAACTATTTATGCCCTGCAAACAATCTTGTTTTTAGCTAATAACTGGCAGTTAGCGCAAGTATATAGTGTGGTATTCATAGTATTTGCTGCCATAGCTGTTTCTCCTTTTTTTGGAGTAGTCTTTCTGTATTTCAACACTTGGGTTTTGCATTTTACAGGTAAATGGCTAAAAGGGAATGCTCCTTTTTTACATGTAAGAGCTGCACTTTCCTGGTCTAAGGTGCCGCTTATTATCAGCTTGCTGATGTGGTTTGTTCTCTTAGTTTTTTCTTCGGATATTATACTAAGTAAAGGGGAAGGAGCAATCACAACTCTTTTTATTAATTTAATCAGCTTAATAGCAGGGATTTGGTCTTTTGTTATTTTAGTGCAGAATGTACAGGAAGTGCAGGGCTTTACTATAGCTAGATCAATTGGAAATGTAATTTTAGCTTTTGTTATATCTTATGTTTTAATTTTTCTATTTAGTAATGTTTTTTACTATTTTGTTTCATTAATTAAACAATAATGGGTTGTTTAATTAATTATTACGTTGTATCCTTAACCTAGGGGTGTGAACTTAGGTGAGGGAGAGATGTTTAATAAGAGTCCATGGTTTTCCATATGGATTCATCCTAAAGAAACCATAGAGTCAATTGTCTCTGTTAATCCGAATCATAGACTATGGCCTTTAGCCACAGTCTATGGTTTCAGTTCACTCATGAACCTAGCTCAAGTCTATGCACCTGGATATCAGTTTAATCTACTCACTATACTTATAGCTTCTATAGTTTTGGCTCCTTTTTGGGGATATTTCCTTTATGGAGTTTCTTCTTTTTTAATAGCAAAAACAGGAAGGTGGCTAAACGGTTCTGCTTCATTCGTCCAAGTAAGAGCTGTTGCTATTTGGGCAAGTGTCCCGTTTATCATCAATGCTCTATGTTGGATAGTTATGATAATCGTCTTTGGAGAAGGACTGTTTAAAGATTTCCCAGGGGGGGACATATTGTCATCTCTGCAAATGAATATTGTTTTAACAGTAATGCTGATCAAGTTAGGGATGACAATCTGGGCGCTCGTTATTTATTTACAAGGACTTACTGTAGTTCACAAATTTTCAATAGCTAAATCTATGCTCAATGTTGTAATTGTTGCATTCATAATTTTTGTAATATTGCTGATTTTATGGATTGCTATTGTTAATACATGCGGCCATTTTTTTGATGTGCCGTTAATAACATGGAATTTTTAAAAAGAGAGGGGGAAGGTTATGAATCAACAAAAAGCGATAAAAAATAGCTCTATAACAACGATCATTTTTAGTGCGCTATTACTTATTCTATCAATTTTCAAAACATACAACTTGCAGGCTAACGAAGAAAGCGGTACATGGAGAGAATACCATTCCATCAATGGAAACTGTAAAATTGCGTTTCCAGACATTCCTAAACATATGAAAGAGAAGTTTTTACTTCCTCAATCAAAAGCAATGGTTACTTATGATGCATATATTTCAGCTATCAAACCTCAAACAGTTTACATGATGCTGATTGCTGAATATCCACATAAAATTAAAGCCTCACAAGAGGAGATGTCTATTGAAAGTTTCATCAGCGGGCTTGTTCAAAGGGGAGGGAAACTGATTTTTGCCAATTCAATTAATACAAAAAAAGCAACGGCAATGGAGTTTTTTATTCAAAATGAAAATGTATTTTTCAAAGGAATAGCCATGATGAAAAATAACAAATTATATTTGATCGCTGTAGAAAGTATTGACGATCAGTATGAGGATGGACTTTACCATCATTTCGTAGAGTCATTTTCTTTTCTTTAGCAATGGGGGGTCATAGTTTTGACCCACCATCCTTAGAAACTCTTTTTCCTGACTTTCAGGTGAAAGGCTATGAACTATGGTAGTACTGAGGGTACCTTCCTTTTTCTGTACACATAAATGGTTGTTGGCAAAGCGGGCTACCTGCACAAAGTGGGTTACGCAAATAACTTGCTGGTAGTCTGCTAGTTTTCGTAAATTTTCTCCTATGATCAAGGCGCTTTGACCTCCTACATTAGAATCTATTTCATCAAAGATAATCGTATGAGGGTCGTCTTTTTTTGCTAAAACAGTCTTAATAGCCAACATGACTCGAGAAAGTTCGCCTCCACTTGCTGCATGAGTAATTGGTTGAGGGTCGATTCCTCGGTTTGCACTAAATAAAAGAGATATTTTTTCATCGCCAAAAGAGCTACGGTGAGTTTTTTCCAAATGAACTTCAAAAGAAGCATTAGTAAGATTCAACTTTTTTAGCACTTCAGATACTTTTTGTTGAAGAACTGTCGCAGCTTCTTTTCGCTTACTGGAAAGCAATGTTCCTAGGTTGTCTAATTCAGCCTTGAGAGAGGCTTTTTTTCTTTCATAAGAAAGAAGTAAATGGTCACTTTCCTCTAAAAAATTAATTTTCTTCTGGGCTTGTTGTAAATACCGGGAGATATCCTCGCAAGAAGGGCCAAACTGCTTTTTCAGGCTATCAATTTCTTTTAGTCTTTCTTCTACCTGGATAAGTCTTTGAGGATCGATGTCTAAGGAAGATTTATAAGATCTAATTTGATAAGAAAGTTCTTCTAGTTCAACTACAGCAGCGTCAAGGTGAGGTAACATCCTTTCACAGGTTGTATCCATTTTATGTAATAGGTTGAGATCTTTTTTTAAAGTTTTTAAAGAAAGTAAAATAGCTGGGGATTGCTCTATCAATAGATGGTTAATGTTTTCAGAAATTTGCAAGCGCTCTTTAGCAGTCGTCAGTAAAGTAAGTTCCTGTTCAAGAGCTTCTTCTTCTTCTCCTTGAAACTTCATGCTTTCAATACTGCTAACGTCTTCTTTTAATTGAGATACTTCGGTGTTTGCTTGTTCCTTTTTATGCAGCAGGTGGTCTATTTCTTTTGAAAGGGAGTTCGTTTTAGCAAAACAAGTAGAAAACTGCTCTTGTAGCGTTGTTAAAGAGGCATAAGAGTCTAGTATTTTTCTAGCGAAGCTTTCCTCTTGTAAACAGCTTGCTTGGTTTTGTGATACATATTCTGTCAGACAATTCGTGTTTTCTTTCAGCTTTGTCAATGGAATGGTCTGATCATTGAGAAAAGACCTTGATCTTCCACTAACAAGTATTTCTCTTCTAATTGTGAAAGTATCACTTTCATTGGTAAATTCCTTAAAAAGAAAGGCGGTTTTGTTATTTGCCTGAAATTCACATTCCACCCAAGCGACAGATGCACCTTTTCGGATCATATCTGGACTGGCTTTGGCACCGGTAGCTAAATCAATCGCTTTTAAAATAACACTTTTTCCAGAGCCAGATTCACCTGTGATAATATTTAAGCCCTCTGTAAAAGAAATCTCAAGAAAGTCAATTGTTATAAAATTTTTGATAACCAGTTTTAAAAGCATTATTTCAGCTCATTTAAAATGTCTTCTGTTGTCTTAAAGTGGGCCTTTGAATACTCAGAAAGTTTGCCAGCGCCAAACTTTTGTACAATTTCCTTACCTG
>JASFVE010000083.1:0-7652 GCA_050049995.1 Chlamydiota bacterium
CTAACGAAAAACACCGGAATCATTCGACAAGGAAAGACTTTCATTTCTCCTTGGTATTTAGGAGGAGATGAAATTCTTATTCATAATACCGACAATTATACAGTTACCAATGCATTTGCTACTACATGCCTTGAAAAAGATAGCATGTGGAATATCAAAGCAAGAGAAGTAGATGTTTTAAACAAAGAACTTTTTTATGCGAGAGACATTACATTTACTCTATTTGGATTTCCTGCTTTATGGCTTCCTATCTATAAACTTAATTTAAAAAAGTTTTCAGATCCTTCGATTTTAAAATACAATATGACCTGGGATAAAGGAGTAGGACCTAGAGCGACTATTCGATATCAAATTTACTCCTGGCGTGAATGGGCCTTTTATGTTCGAGGAGATTTCCGATTAAAAAGAGACTATGGTGGAGCTATTGAAACAGAGTACCTCCCCTCTCATAAAAAGGCTAAGCTACTAACTAGAAACTATCTTGCAAAAGACATTTTACCAACAGACCCTAGAAATAAGCGAAGGTATCGCTATCAAGGGGATGGATATATGCAAAGTGAGTCTGGTAAAACAAAAGCAACTATTACTTGGGATAAATATAGCGATATCCATATGCCTAGTGATTTTAAAAGCGAAGATTTTGAACTTAATCCCGCTAAAAAAACTGCCTTTTATGTGCGGCACGCTGAAGATACTATGATAGCTCTTTTAAAAGCGCAAGGGAGGGCTAATTACTTTGAATCAACCAAACAAGATCTACCTACAGCTTTTATGACATTTATTCCGTATACGTTCCCTAAACTAGGAATTTATTCTAATAACTATACTAAAGGATCTTACTTAGATTACGTATTTTCAGAAGATCTAGAGACCAACATAAATGATTTTCGCTCGTTTCGATTAGAATCACATCATGAAATATATAGACCCTTTTTATTAGGCCCTTTAGCTATAACACCACAATTAGGGGCAGTGGGAATATATTACAGCAGAAGCCCTCAAAATAAAGAAGTAGGTTTAGGAATTTTAAGCTACGGCGCAAAAGCTACTACTAAATTAAAAAAGACTTTTTCTCAAACTAAGCATCTCATAGAACCTTACATATCTTATAAAGGACTTAGCAAACCAACCATTGGACCGAATAATCATTTTATTTTTAGCCTTGAAGATGGCTACGACCGAATTAATCAATTGCAAATTGGATGTAAAAACGTTCTTTTTTCCCAAGAAAAAGCCACCCCTTTTTTTACTGCCAACCTTTATGCCAATGCTTTTTTTGCAGACTTGGACATCCCTCAAACTTTTCCTAAATTATACTTAGACTTGAGTTGGAGTTTTCCAAAAGTTGAACTTGCTTTTTACAATGCATGGAACTTTAGACATCAAACAGTAGACTACTCTAATTTTTTTGCCTCCTTTACTTTGAATGAGGATTTTGCCTTTAAATTTGAAGTAAGATATCGCTCCAAATATGACTGGAGAAAAGCTGATAAGCTGAATTTCATTTTAGATGTAAGCAGAGAAGAAAGTGAACTTCTATCCTCTCCTATTTCTGATAGAAGGGTAACCCTACTAACTAATTTGTTTTTTAGACTATCACCTTATTGGTCTTGCCATGTGCAAAGTCACCACGGCTGGTACCGTATTGATGAGCCTCCTTACAATGAGGTCAAGGTAGATTTATACACGACTATCAGTTCAGCATGGCTTGTTAAGTTTACCTATTGGCATACAGAAACTGATGATAGATTTTCAGTAGGAATCGACCTAATCCGCGGAAAATAATCTTGCACATTATTTTTCTCTTCTTAAAGTAAGGATAAAAAAGGAGAAATTTATGAAAGCAATTGTTCTCAAACCAGGCACAAAAAACGTAGAACTTAAAATGGACTGGCCTGAACCTTCTCTTCAAACCCCCACACAAGCAAAAGTACGCATTAGACAAGTAGGAATATGCGGTACTGATAGAGAAGAAGTATCTGGTGGAAGAGCTGATGCTCCAAAGGGGGAAAATCAGTTAGTCATCGGTCATGAAATGTTTGGTGTAATAGAAGAAACCGGAAAAGGTGTCAAAAAATTTAGGCCTGGTGACCCGGTTGTCATTACAGTCAGAAGAGGATGTGGACAGTGTCAGCCTTGTTTGAATGGTTGCTTTGATATGTGTGAAACAGGACGGTATACAGAACGTGGGATTAAAGAAAGGCATGGTTATGAATGTGAAAAAGTAGTAGAAGAAGAAGAGTTCATAGTCCCTGTACCTAAATCTATAGAGCATATTGCAGTATTAACAGAACCAACAACTGTTGTAGAAAAAGCAATTGATGAAGCTTCCAAAATACAAGTATCAAGGCTCCCCGGTGAGACTAACCCTGAAAAGTGGTTACAAGATAAGAATATATTAGTAGCAGGACTTGGTCCCATTGGTCTATTAGCTGCTATGATTCTTTCTTTAAGAGGAGCAAAAGTGACTGGGATGGATATTGTAGATCCTAACTCAGTCAGGCCACAAATCTTACAAGAAATGGGAGGTACTTATAAAAAAAGTGATCAGATTCTTGAACATGAAAGTAAATTTGACATGATTGTGGAAGCTGCTGGAATAGCTAAGCTTGACTTCGATCTTATTCGCGTACTTGCCAATAATGGCGCTTATGTACTCACGGGTGTTCCAGGAGATGATAGACCATTAAATGTAGATGCTGGAAATATTATGAAACAGCTCGTTTTGAAAAACCAGGTTATTGTAGGATCTGTCAATGCAGGCAACATTCATTTTAAAAAAGCCCTTCAAGATTTAGAAGCTGCAGAAAAAAAATGGAAAGGGGTAATGGAAAAGCTGATTACGCACAGAGTCAAAGCCGAAGAATATGATAAAGTGCTATTTAAACATGAACCGGATGAAATAAAAGCCATTATTGAATGGAGCTAGTCCTTAACATCAAAAGCATCTTTCAATATTTGAAAAAAATGCTCAGCAGAAAACAGCTTTGCCTCTTTAGAATTTAGAAAGTTTTCAATATTCTGAAGATAGTCATTGTATTGACTTTCATCCATATTTTTTAGAAAGTAATAAAGCTCTTCATCCGAAGCGAAATCCCTTCTATCAATAAAGCAGTTTTTAGGGATGTATTTTTCAACATTGGGAGCCCCTAAGTAAACTGGCACACATCCATAATGAAAAGTATCAAAGATTTTTTCTGTGATATACCCATTGATGCTAGAAATATTTTCATAGGCAATATTAAATTTATATCCCAAGAGAGCATCTTTAGAGCTCAACTCCCCTTTATAGGAAGGAAATTCTTTACAGTCCCAAAATTGTCCATAAAGATCAAAGTCTTCTAAAGCTAGTTTTTCGAAAGATCGAATAGCTTTAATCCTTTCTGAGTACAGCTCAAAAGGATGGGTGGACTTCTTATTTCTAGAAATAAGCGTACATAGCTTTTTTTCTTTAAAAGGGCGATAGTCTTTTCTCATCGGTTTATATTCAGGATAATAGAACTTAAAGTATTTCTTGTTATCTACTAAATCGTCATTAAAGGTGTAAATTTTAGAAAAGTACTTGTGATATTTTTTATCATAATTTTGTGGTAAGACAGAAGGTGGTTCGAACAAAAAAAGCACCATTTTAGAACTTGGATAAAATTTAAAATAACGCGCCTTATCGTCTATTACCTCTAAATTGACAATTTTTTTAGCTTGCGGACATTTTCTCAGGTGCTTTGCTGTTTTAACTTTAAGTCCATACTTTTTAAACAATGTGGGAAGGTGCAGTCCATAAAAAGGAATCCCCTTATGCTTACCTGTCTCCCCTAACCAACCAACAAGTCCAGGGGTAATATAGATTGTATCCTTTTTTACCCATGGTAAAAAAGGAAATAAGGAGTGCACAAAAAATAAGCTATAAACCGCAAGAATGCTAAATAAAAAAAATCTTCTCATAAGATATTGGAAAACAAATAAGCATATATATATAAACAAAATTATTATGGAAAGCTATGATTTTATCATCATTGGAACAGGTGCTGGAGGCGGCACCATCTCGCGACTTCTTGCAGAAGGAAACAAGAAAATTTTAATCATTGAAAGAGGTGACTTTCTTCCTCGTGAAAAGGAGAACTGGAACCCAGATTCCCTTTTTGTAGAAGGTAGATATAATCCAGATGAAAAATGGCTAGATAAAGAAGGCAAGCCGTTTGTACCTGGTACACACTACTTTATTGGCGGCAACACCAAATTTTACGGAGCAGCATTACTACGGTTAAGAGAGACCGATTTTGGTGAAGTGAAACATTTTGGTGGTACTTCTCCTAAATGGCCTTTAAGTTACAATGATATGCAACCTTATTATCAAAAAGCAGAGGAGCTATTTGAAGTACACGGGCAAAGAGGTGAGGATCCCACAGAGCCTCCCGAGCAAGCCCCTTATCCTTATCCTGCTGTTCATCATGAGCTTTTTGTTCGAGAAATCTTTGAAAAACTAAAATCTGAAAACTTAAAACCTTTTCATTTACCTTTAGGTGTTCGTTTAAATGAAAAATATAGAGATAGCAGCCTTTGTATAAAGTGTGATACATGCGATGGATATCCCTGCTTGGTAGATGCTAAATCAGATGCGGATAGAATTGGTATTGCTCCTATTTTAGGAAGAGAAAATGTTACTTTATTAAAAAATGTTAAAGCAGAAAAGCTTATTACAGATGAAACTGGTAAGAAAATAATTGAGGTAGAGGTAAATCATAATGGAGAAAAAAAACGTTATGCAGCTAATACCTTCATCATCTCCTGTGGAGCTATTAATAGCTCGGCATTGCTTTTAAAATCTAAATCAGAAAAATTTCCCAATGGATTAGCCAATAGCTCAGATTTAGTTGGTAGAAATTATATGTGCCATAACAATTCTGCAATTGTAGCCCTTTCCACCAAAAAAAATACTGTATCATTCCAAAAAACGATTGGTATTAACGATTATTATCATAAGGCTGAAGATAGTGACTACCCTCTTGGTCATATTCAGCTTTTAGGCAAGGTGAAAAAAGGCATGCTGAAAGCTGATGCCCCCTTTTTTACTCCTAATTTTATATTAGAAGCCATGGCCAATCATGCTGTTGGGTGGTGGATTACATCAGAAGATCTCCCTGATAAAGAAAATAGAGTTCAAGTAACCGATTCAGGACAAATATCTCTTCACTATACTCACAATAATCTAGAAGCACACCAAAGGCTGCTCAAGAAACTTAAAATGATTTTAAACCGCACTGATCATTTTCACCATTTTCACAGCAAAGCCTATCTTTCTAAACAGATCCCACTAGCAGGAGTTGCTCATCAAGTAGGTACTTGCAGATTTGGGGATGATCCTAAAACTTCTGTTTTAGATCGCAACTGTAAAGCTCATGACCACGACAATCTTTATGTAGTTGATGGGAGCTTTTTCCCATCTAGTGGCGCTGTTAATCCTGCTTTAACAATTATTGCAAATGCTATCAGGGTAAGTGAACATTTGCTAAGATAAACATTTTTTTATAATAAAATTTTGTCCCCTTCAAAACCTTAGCATAGATTTTTAAGTGGTTTTTTCTTATGAATTTCAGAGATAATTAGACTTTTAGGCTTACTATGACTAGTTCTATACAACTTTCAAGAACACTTTACCCAGTTCTCCCTACAATTTTGGGATATTTAGAACCACATGAACAAGTTCAAGCTCAACTGACTAGTCAAGTTTGGCGTAACGCTTTCGAATCTTTTCTTGGTACTTTTGCCAGAGTACAATCTATAGGAGGACTAAAAGAAAAGTATATAGACCGCCTTTCTTCCAATGATTCATTCTTTTTTCCCATTGTTCGTAGCTTTGGAAAACAACTAGATCCTGAAGATAAAGCTTTAGGGAGGTATTTAACTAAAGTTCTTAAAAGTAAATACAAAATAAGCCCTGAAGAAATGTTTCATTTTTTTCACGAACTTTTACCAGAAACACAACAAGCAATTAGATCACTAGACTTCAGTGGTACCTCCATTACAGATGATGATGTCCTCTCCCTTTTACAGCTATGCACAAATGTAGACGAAATAAATTTATCAAAGACAACCATTACCGGTGAATGTCTTGCTAAAATACCTCATATCAATCACCTGAAAAAACTTAATCTGAATCAATGTCAAGAACTTACTACAGAAAACATTACAACTCTTTTAGGTACAACCAAAGTACTAGAAGAGCTTTATCTATCCTACACACCAATCACGGGAAATGAACTACAGTTTCTTAACCTACCTCTTTTAAAAACGCTTGATATAAGCCGTAGTCTACATATAAATAGTGAGTCTCTTAAAAAGCTCCTTTCTATGACGTCTTCTCTAGAAGAATTAGACCTTTCTTATTTAAATATAGTAGGAGAGGAACTGCAGGATTTTCACCTAAGTCAATTAAAAACACTTAATTTAACTGGATGCAACAAACTTAATTTAGATATACTTAGCGACCTCTTTTCTAAGGCTACATCACTAGAAGAGCTTTATCTATCCTATACACCAATCACTGGAAGAGAGTTGCTTTCTCTTAACCTACCTCTTTTAAAAACGCTTGATATAAGCAATTGTCATCATTTGGACATGGCAACTCTTACAGAGACTTTTAGCCATATGACCTCCTTAGAAGAGCTATTCCTTTCTAGAACAGCTATTACCGGTAAAGAGCTGTTAGTTTTAAACCCACTTCAATTAAAAGTGCTTTATTTAATAGGATGTAGAAATCTTCAGCCAAAAGCGCTAAAAAAATTACTCAGCAAGACTTTCACATTAATAGAGCTGAACCTCACGCATACTTGTGTATCAGGAGATGAACTATCCCCTTCTCATTTAAAGCATTTAGAAAAGCTTAATTTAACTGCTTGTCAATTCCTTACAGCAAAAGCACTTAAAAAGTTTTTCAAAAAAAGCTATCTAAAGGAATTAAATCTTTCTTATACCAATATTACCGGAAAAGAATTGATTCCCCTTAATTTTATGAGACTGCAAAAGCTTATCTTACTTGAGTGTAGAAACCTTCATACAGATGTTTTACAAAAGCTTTTAACCAGAAATGAAAAGTTTAGAGAACTACACAAATCTCATAATTAAAGCATTCACCCGAACCCTCACCAAACTAATAATAAAATTATCATTATAAGTAATTTTAATTAATAATTGATTAATTTAATTATTGACAATTAAATACAATGTAAATAAAATAAATTAAAAGTATTTTAATTTAGGTTAATATTATGACAAGTACATCACCTTGTTCAAGTCTTCTTCCGGATATGCAAAAAAAAATTTTAACTTTTTTGGATCCTTATGATCAAGCCCGTACACAAAGAGTCTCTACAGCGTGGTTTGATACTTATCACTCTAAAGGTGGTTTTTTTGCTCAAATAAATTCTATTGCTAATCTACCAGAATCTGCAATAGACTACTTGGCTGAGTACTCTGTTTCTAGAAAAAAAAGAGGAGCTTTGTACAAGGTAACTCATCCTTTTACCAACGTTGCAGCAAAAAAAGCAAAGTTTTCTTTCCCAATCCCTACTAGCAAATTTAATGAAGTATTAGATCCACAAAGCAAAATTTTGGAAAGATACTTGAGTAAAGTTTTCAGAGCCAAATACCGCTCA
>JASFVE010000084.1:0-7454 GCA_050049995.1 Chlamydiota bacterium
ATTTCGGCCCAAAGGGCTTTTAGGAAGAGTATATTGGTATATATTATTTCCTATCCATTATTTGATTTTTCGAAAAATGGGGAGAAATATTATTAAAAGGTCTACTTATTGAAGTATTCTTGCAATTCACCAGCTTTAAATAATTCAATTACAATATCACATCCTCCTACAAATTTGCCGTCAATATACAATTGAGGAAGAGTAGGCCAGTTAGAGAAGTCTTTGATAGCTTGTCTTAATGTGTCATCTTGTAGAACATCTCTTGTTTCGTATTCAATATTGAGCTGATTTAAAATGTGCACCACTTTTGCTGAAAAGCCGCATTGTGGAAGCAGTTTAGTTCCTTTCATGAAAAGCACAACACGATGATTGGCAATATCTTCACGGATTGATTCTAATGTTTTTTCCATACTGACTCCTATATTTGGCCTGGTGTTTTTGTTTTTATGGATAATGCATGAAGCTGAGAAGAGAAAAGGTCTTTGACAGCATCCATCACCATTTGATGCCTTTCTACTAAAGTAAGACCTTCAAAAGCTTCAGACACCACAATTGCTTCTAAATGACAGCCATCGTTTCTGGGATCTAAAATTTGAATAGAAGCATTTTCTATTTTGTCTTCTATTCTTTTTTTTATAGTTTCTAGTAAGTTCATAGATTTTTTTTTATAGAATATTGTAATCAAAAACAGTTTGCTAAACAAGGGATTTCATATATTAAGGGGAAGAGCTATGAATTAATTAAATAATAATTTAAGGCACCTTCCCCTATATAAGAAGAGACTAGAGTATTACTGGCCTTCTTTTTTTGACGCCAAGAGCATTTCAAGTTCCTTTCTTTTTGCTTCCGTTTCTTCTTGCGCTTTTTCTAAGTCAGACATATTTGCATTTGGATTAATTCTACTTATTTTTATTGCTTTTTCTCGCAATTTCTCGGCTATAGCTAAAGTAGATGCCGCACGAGCTTCTGTACACTGCGCTTCAGTTAGGTGGGTTGCTGCAGATAATAGAACTTGTCTTTGTTCTTGTGTTTCACCTTCTCTCCTTTCTGCCTGTACTTCATGTGCTATAGTAGCAATTCCTTCTAAAGCTATTAATGATGATTGTAGCGCTTTAATTTTTGCATTAGTGACTGGTTTGCGGCTCTGCATGCTCTACTGACAATGAGGCTGATTAATCTGCAAGTTTTGTAATTTTTTTAGAGAAGACATCCTAAAAAATATATTGAATAAACACCAATCTGTAAGTTTCTTAGATAAAAAAATCTTGAAAAAATCTCTAGCCAAACAATCTTTTCTTCTGTTAGAAAACATTTTTAAAGGGTTTTCTGTATTATGCGCTGGATTATTTGGTCTTTAGCTGTAGCTTTTTATTACTATGAATTTCTCTTGCGAGTTTTTCCTAGCATTATGGTGCAAGAGCTTATGGAAGCTTTTTCCATTTCCGCTTTAATGATTGGTAATTTAAGTGCCTTTTACTTTTATGCCTACGCTCCTATGCAGCTTCCTGTTGGTATTCTAACAGATAGGTATGGAGCTAGAAACCTGCTTACTTTTGCCTCTTTAGGCTGTGGTCTGGCAACTATAATGTTTTCCTTTACCCATAATATCTGGGTAGCTCAAATTGCTCGATTCATTATCGGGGCTGGATCAGCATTTGGCTTTGTAGGTATGATCTATATTAGCTCTCATTGGTTTTCTAGAAAAAAGTTGGCCCTTTTAATAGGTGTCGGTAACTCCCTTGGTATGCTAGGTGCAGTAAGCGGACAGGGGCCTCTTAGGGAGCTTATTGATGTTTTCCAATGGAGAGATACGTTATTTTATTTCGGTATTGCAGGACTTGTTTTAGGCGCATTAATTTACTTTCTTGTTAAAAATGACCCTCCTAAAACAAAAAAGCAAAAAAAAGAATCACATGAAAACTTAAAAGATATCATAAAAGGATTCATTACCGTTTGTAAAAATCCTCAAACATGGATTATTGCCCTTACAGCCTTTTTTCTTTATACGGTAACAACATCTTTTGCAGCTCTTTGGTCTGTGCCTTATATTCGCACAGTTTATCAAGTAGATGATGCTACCGCAGGCTATGCAGGGTCGATGGTATTTTTAGGCTGGATTATTGGCGGACCAATTATTGGCTATTTTTCTGATAAGCTGAAAAGAAGAAAACCTTTTCTTCTTGTAAGCACCATAGTCGCAGCTGTCGTATTTATTTCTATTTTATTTTTTACAAAAAGCCTTGCGTGGGCATTTGTCGAACTTTTTATCCTGGGGCTTTTCTTATCTGCACAACTGCTTACCTATAGCCTTGCTATTGAATCTAATCCTGCTTCTGTAAAAGGAACAGCTGTAGCCCTTACTAATTTCATTGTATTTTTCGAGGGCTCCTTAATGCAACCTTTTGTAGGATATCTTCTAGATTTGAACTGGAACGGCGAAATGAAAGATGGCATTCCATTGTATGATAAGGGAGATTTTCAACTAGCTCTGTCTTCTTTTATTGTAATGCTATTAGTCGCATTTATCTTTGCTTTGTTTATTAAGCGGCCAAAACCTGAAAGGATTCACCAAGAAGTTCCTGAAGTAACTACTCCCGAGAATTAAGTTAATGGTTCAGTTCAAAGACTTTGCCAGTATCCATTTCATAGTAAAGTGCATATACGGTTAGTTCTTTTTTTCTTATTTTTTTTTGAATGACAGAAGATTTGCTGATGAGCACATCTAACTGATAAATTGCATTATCTTTTACAGCTTGGTCCCTTTTACTTTGCGTTATCTCAGAACTATCAACTACATTGTCTAAGCTAGGCTGAATTTTCTTAAAAATGGCATTTAAAGAAGATGGCTGTACTTTTGTTTCCTGCAAGGTTAGCTGCAAAGCTCCACTCACCGCTCCACAGTTCTGATGCCCAATAATAACCAACATAGGAACTTGCAAAACATCTACAGCATATTCTAAAGAAGCTATGACAACATCATCAATGACATTACCTGCATTTCTTACAACAAATAGATCTCCAATAGACTGTGAAAATAGTATTTCCGGCGCAACCCTTGAGTCTGCACAGGCTAAACAAGCTGCAAAAGGCGCTTGATACCCAATAAATTTTTCTCTTACCTTTTGTATGCTTTTTGCATCAAGAAATGTTTCATTTCCACTTTCAAGCCTTTGTAAGTTATCAGCAGAAACTAAGACGGTACTCAACAGGAAAAATAAAAAAACTTTTTTCATGATTTTTTGAAAGATTTAAAGTTTATGAACAACAAAGCTCCAATAAGTCCAAGTAACGGGAAAACTCCTAAAACGATAAAGGTAGAATGATAAGCCTTTTTAGCGATTAAAGGGGTTGCCCATGAAAGAGAGGGAATTTTATTTAATACTAAGTTAAATCTTACAATTGTGGTTGTTAGTGCAACGCCCAATGTAGCCATGATTTGATTAGTAAGTGTATAAACTCTGCTTGCATCTTCTAGGTAACTTTCTGATGTAGTAGAAAAAATCACATCCACATTGGTAGTTCGAACAAGCCAAGCACCAAGTCCTTCTAAAAATACTAAGAAAGCAATCCAAACTTTCGAGGTATCAGAGGTTACTTTGGTAAACGCAAACATACTAAATGCCACGAGAATAAGGCCACCTATAATAAGAGGCTTTTCCCTATATTTAGGGTAAAACAACTTAATAAAGAGCATAGCAGCTAACATTCCAAGAGCTAAAGATGATATAATAAACCCAGTTTCGACAATGGTAAACTTTAATGCCCCTATCAAAAATAATGATAAAATGAAAATAGCTCCCAAAAATACAATCATAGCCATTGACTGCAAAAAAATTGCCAAAGAAAATTGGGGATTTTTAAATAAGGAAAAACGAATAACTGGATGATGCATCTCACTTTCTTGTTTAAAAAACCAAATAAATAAGAAAACTGATGCAATAAATAAAACAATACTTACCCATAAAGGCACTGTAGTATCACTGAAAAAAGTTATGGACAGTAAGAATACATAAAGACCAAGCGCTGCAATAATAAACCCCTTCCAGTCAAATGAGTTGCCTCTTTTTTTATTCAGATCTTGCAGCAAGAAAATACTTATTAAGAAAAAGAGAATAGAAAAAGGTATTCTTATAAAAAACAGCATATTCCAATTTAAATACTCTGTGACAAACCCTGCATAAAGAGGGCCAAGCCCAAGGGCAAAGATCATTTCGTACAGGTATAGTTTTGATCCTCTTGTAGGCCATTTTTCTGCAGGTATCTGAGCAAGCCAGTAAGATATGCCTATGGGAATTATAATACCTGCACCAATGCCTTGTATTATTCTATATATAATCAACTGATCTAAACTTTGGGAAAAACCACATGCAAGAGAACTTAAAATATAAACTGCTTGAGAGGTTAAGAATACTTTTTTATATCCGAAATAGTCTGCTAGTCTATTACCGATCATCATGAAAACAGCAACCATAAGTAAGAAGCTGATGATAATCCAGTCTCCTTCTAAAAGCCTTTCTTCAAAGGATAAAGTAATTTTAGGAAGAGCTACATAAAGCATCGTGGCATCTAATGCCTCAATAAATAAAATAGCTGCAATTAAATTCTTAACGCTTTTCAATATACTCACCTACAAGGTTAACGTTCCTTTCCGGGACTGCGACCTCAGCTCCTTTCTGATGAATAATATCAAGGGTCTTTAAAAAGACATCTTGCTGCACAGCCTGAAAATGAATCCAATTGGTTGTCTTAGTAAAAGTGTAAATTTGAAAATCAATAGAAGAAGCCCCAAAGTTAACCACATGGACAAAAAGAGTTTTAGAAGTATCTATTTCTGGATGATTTTTAAGCATTTCCTCTATTTCTTTTACAATTGCCTGCACTTTTCCTGCATCTTTATACCTTAAGCCAATATTCGTTAGAATTCTTCTGTTATGCATTCTAGAGGGATTTTCAATAGATATATTCAAAAAAACAGAATTTGGAACATATAAAGGCCTTTTATCAAAAGTTCTGATCCGGGTTAACCGCCAACTTATATGCTCTACGGTCCCTTCAATATTTCTATCTGGAGAGCGAACCCAATCGCCAATAGCAAAAGGCCTGTCTAAAAAAATCATCAATGCCCCAAAGAAGTTGGCTAGTAAGTCTTTTGCGGCAAAACCCACTGCAACACCACCAGCACCTCCAAAGGCAACTATGCCAGATACTGGAATGCCAAACTCCTGCATAAGGATGAGACCTGCAGTAATTAATACAGACAGTCTTAACAATTGAATAATTGCTCTAATAGTTGTCTCGTCAAGTTTCCTTTTGCCAGGCCTGGGCTTTGCTAAGTTCAGTTCGATTTGTCGGATGAACCTTACTAAAAACCACACAAATAAAATGATTATACCTATTTCACGTATCCCAGAAACAACCTGAACATAACTTTTATCTTCCGCATGCCATGCAATCATATGTACAGCAACAATGAAGCCAATAAACCAAATAAAACCTTTCAGTGGCACGATAAGTGCTTTTAGTAAAGCATCGTCCCAAGAACGATGTGTTTTTTGAAGTCTAGGATAAGCTTTTTTGTAGAACCTAGTAGCAATGTAGCTTAAGATTAAAGAAAGAAAAATAATAATAAAGACTTCAATGACCCAGCCGTAAGATACTGGTATCAGCTGTTCCCACCAAGGTTCTAAATTTTCGGATTCCATGCAGTAATATCCTTATTCTGTAAGTTCAACTTTACTAGACTGCTTATCTTTTATTTTCCAATGTTCATACGCATTGATAGCTGCATGTCTAATAATTTCAGGTAATGTAGGATGAACATAAATCGTATCTAATAAATCTTCAAGTGTAGCACCCATTTTCATGTAGGCAACAAGCATATGGACTAAGTCTGATGCTTCATCACCAATGCAATGCCCACCTATTAGCTTGCGGGAATCCTTATGAAATAAAAGCTTCACAAAACCTTCACTGCATTTCAAAGCCATCCCTCTTGCGCTGTCACAATAACTATTAATCCCCACAGCGTATGGTGTATTTTTAGTTATAAGCTCTTGCTCTGTAGCTCCCACACTTCCTATTCTTGGGTGAGTAAAAATAGCATGAGGAACAGGCGGATAAATAACAGGCCTTTCCTTTTTATCTACAATAACATTTTTAAAAAGTTGCTCACCTTCATAATTGGCAGTATGTCTATAAAAATATCTGCCAATACAATCCCCAAAAGCCCATACATTTTCCTGCGTCGTTTTTAAGGAAGCATTGACTTGGATAAATCCTTTATCATCAGTGGCAATCTTAGTATTTTCTAGGCCAATTTGATCTGTCCATGGCTTTAGGCCTGTTGCTATTAAAAGAGCATCAGAAGAAAGTCTTTTTTGTTCCTTATTTTGAAAATAATGTACTGTAAAAATGCCTTGGTTATATTCTACTTTTTGAACTTGGCTGTTTTTATGGACTTTGACTATTTCAGAAAATCCCTTTTCAAATTCTTCTTGTATGTCAATGTCTTCTCTTGTTAAAAGACCACCTTTAGTAATTACATGAACCTCACTGCCTAGCATTTGATAATAAAACCCTAGCTCCGAGCCAATATATCCCCCACCAATGATGATGGTTTTTTTAGGTCTTTTTGTATTTCTTAAAGCCTCTTTAGATGTCATAAATGGAGTATCTCTCAACCCTTCAATATTGGGAATATATGGCCTTGCTCCAATAGCTAAAAAAATATGATCGGCTGTAATCCTTTCACCGCCTACTTCTAAAACTTTTTCTGAAACAAACTTGCCTGCAGCCTGGTATAAGTGAATGTTAGGATTTTTCTCATATTGTGGCGGAATATTACCCGCTTCTTCATCGACAGTGACATTTACTTCTTCTACTATTTTAGGAAAGTCAATGTCTTGAATAGCAACATGGATATGATACTCTCTTGCTTTATTGGCCCAATAGGCAACATCAGCTGCTTGAATCAGCATTTTAGAAGGAATGCAACCTCGATTTAAGCAGGTACCTCCCATCTTTTCTTTTTCAATGACAGCAACTTGAAGTCCTCTTGCTGCGACAGGACGAACTAACTTTGTACCAGCTCCTCCTCCTACAACGATGACATCATACTTTTTTGTGCCACTTGTCATCTGATCCTTTGCTATATTGTTTTTTTACAGCGCTCCAAGCTACTTTATTGGCTGTTTCAGCAAGAGACGCATTTCCCCTTCTCTTAGAGGGAGATTTGTACTGCTTTTCAGCATTATTATAAGCTTCCTTGAAAATTTCTTGCGCTCCTTTAGGCAAGTGATCTTTTACAGGTTTCGGTAAATCTGATCGTCTTTTATATGGCATGCCCACCTCCATATTATTCTAACTTTTAGATAAGTTATTATAGAGTTATTTCCCAGAAAAAAACTTTTTGCTATTAAGAAAACAAAAGGGAGAAATGTTATTAAGAAATATAA
>JASFVE010000085.1:0-7299 GCA_050049995.1 Chlamydiota bacterium
GGCCCATCTTCAAGATACACACCATAATCTTTTAAAAAATCGTTCGAGCGCATAACTGAAAGAGTTATTACATTTTTTAAGTTTTCAGCAGCGCAAAATCTTTTCTGTGCAAAAGGAAGGTCTTTAGTTATCACTAAAATAGAAATTTCAGGATGCTTTTTTGCAAATTCATTAAAATGTTTTGTTGTCTCTTGGCAAACAGAGGTATCTAAGCTTGGATTGATGGAAAGGATCTTTTTCTTGCCTTTGAAGTGATCTAAAGTAACTTCTTTCAAATCTTTATTGATAAGTAAGAAGTTAGGAGCTGTCTCTCCTTTTTTAGGAAGGTCACCATTCGTGTTAATTGGGTTATTTTTAAACATAATTTTAGCCATAACTATCCTTTCATTAATTAATAATTAACTTATATATAAGAATGCATTTATTTTTATAGAATATTTTTAGGTTACGCCATATACTAATTGTTCCAATTAAGAATTTGGGCATTAAATGGAATTTAATCAAATTTCAAATAATTTATTTCTTTTAGCATCAACTCTTACAGAACCCATTTGTATAGCTCATGAAAAGCTTTTTTCAAAAGTTCTTTTAGAGGACAACGATAAGTTGTATCCTAAAAACAGCATTTTATCTACCTCTTCTAAAATCAGTAATCTTGTACAAAGTACTTTGCTTACTGTAATTGGTATACCTTTAGCTGCTATAGGGGTTGCTGTTCGCTTTATTGCAATCCATATAAACCCTAATAATTTTTCTTATTATCAAACAAGTGCACCTGAGCTACCTTTTAATGAAAACAATATTGATCTCTTTTTTCAGAATATTTGTGGTATTGCAGGGGGATTTCCCACAATACAAAGCAAGCTGAAACCATGGAGAGAAAGACTTGATATCATTGTAGAAAATATTAGAAGAGAAGATAAACCTCTAATCTTCTTGGAGGAGGTTTACGATCATAAGATCGGTCTAGAGCTTATCGAGAAGTTAAAAAGTCAGTACCCTCATTTTATTTTCAACACAGGACCAATATCCTATGGATCACCTATGGGGCTTTTTATAGCGTCTAAGTACCCTATTAATACTCCTAAATTTTCCTACTTTCCCACTGCAACCAATATTGGTGAAACTAAATTCATAGGCAAAGGGATATTTTCCTGTTATATGGGTGACACTTTATTTATTTTAAGTCATCTTCAGCACTCTAAAAATCATAAAAAACCACTTTTTTGTGAGATATCAGCTAGAGCCGAACAAATAAAAATCATTGAAAAGTTTATTCAAAAGGAAAAGAAAAAAAATTCTAATATTCGAGTAGTATTTTTAGGAGATTTGAATTTCAAAGCGGAAGAAATGGATCAATTGAAGCTTTCAGATCGCTTTCAAATACCCCAAGAATTGGATCAACCAAGTTCTTTTCCCACAAAAAAAGTATATGATGGAGAAAAAGTCTCTTTAGAAGATGGTTATACAATAGATCATATCCTTATGGAAAAAAATAGTAACAGTGAAGTTACAGTCGAGATTTTACCTGCGTTTGATATTCATCAAATGACAGCAGATTATTCTTCTGACCATCACTGTTTAATAGGAAAAATTACTAATTAAAGGAATTAAAAATGAGTACACTTTTAGAAAGTTTGAGATTAGAAAATAGCTTTGTACCTTATGGCAACCCCGCTACATTAAGTAAAGATGGAACTACACTTACTTATGCTGCCCATAAGACTCTTGACAAAGTTGCCTACTATACGAAAAATCTTTTTTTATTACTGATTCCAAGAGCAGCTTTTGTCCCTGTCAGAATTGCCTACGCCTATTTGGAATATCTTGCAGCTAAGGTAACATGGTGGAGATCTCCTCAAACACCTAATTTCCCTAAGTTAACGGAAGAACAAGCTGCAGAAGCTCTACCTAATCAGTTTGGGCCCTCAGACTCTCTTTTTCAAAGTTGTGGATATGGCACTAAATACTCTAACAAACCCGGTCGCAGTAACTGGGATTCCACAAAAAACGAAAGCTGGTTAACAACTAAGCATATTAAGGTAGAAAATGAACGTGATTTTGCAACATTTTTTATCGATTACTTAGATAGACCTGATGAATTTGTACAAATCTTAAGAGAGATGAATGTGAATGCTTACCGATTTTCTCTTGAAAGATCCATTATTGAAACCTCACCAGGGGTCTTTAATCAAGAGACTATTCAAAAACATCATACTCTCATGCAAAGATTGATTGATGCTGACATCACTCCTTGGGTTACTTTACACCACTTTGTTGAGACGGAAGACTCTCCTGGGTTTACAGATCTTACAAAGCTAGAGGCTTTTGAAAATTACTGTCTACAAGCTATTAATGAATTTAACGAAGTGGATCATTGGATGACTTTCAATGAGCCTGGTGTTTATGCCACGCAAAGTTTTGTAAGGGGAGTATATCCTCCTGGAGTCACAGGTGACTTTGCCACAGCTGGAAAAGTAATCCGAAACCTTTTAATTACTCACTGCAAAATATACAAAAAAGCTAAGGAAGCTCACCCAGACAAGAAAATTGGAATTACTCACCAATGGTTAAAGTTTGCCCCTATTAATCCTGATAATCCTTTAGAAAAATATATTTCCGATTCTATTTCAAGAATTTACCATAAGTGCATTTATAATTTCTTTAAGACTGGAAAATTTAAATTCGAAGTACCTTTTCTCGCTAGTGAGGAATTCCAAGTTGATGACTGGAATCCTAAAGAATGGCTGGATTTTATTGGCGTGCAGTTTTATGGATATCCACAGTTTAAGGCAGGTTTTAGCGTAGGTAAAACTTATCCAGGAGACAACGTTAAGCAGTTTTTAGGCTTGGCTATTGGAGCTACCTGCCGAGAAGATAGTAGAGTTTTAAGCTTTGGGCCTGCTTTTTCTCCTGAAACATTAGATGATGCCTTACAAGAAGCAGTCGATATTGGAGTAGATGTAGCTATTACAGAGACGGGATCTGATACCAAAGTTCAGCGTCATGGTGATGCCGAAGTTGTAGATGACCCTGAATCACAAAGAGAATACTACGAAAGGATTCTTCCTATCTTGCATAAGTTCAAAGATAGAATGATTGGATTTTTCTATTGGACTTTACGTAGTAACCTCGAATGGGAAAATGCAGATAAAGTAAATCTTGGTGTATCTACATTTGCAGAAGACCTTCATGGAAGGCTGCAAATTCTACCAAATGCAGCAGGGAGATATCTCCAAGAAATTTGCGATGCAAATCTACAAAGAATAGGCAACTTAATGGCAGACATTGCAGCATAACTATTGTTTTATAAAAAATCCTGAATAGCCTGTAGACAGGTTTTTTGTAAAAATAAAAGAAAAATCTTCTGAAATATCTCTGTGGAAAATCATATTCCACAGAGGTTTTTGTAAAATTTTAGGCCTAAATCCCATAATTTTTTCTATCTTTAAGCCATTTTTAAAGCCCATTTCTCTCAGCTTTTTAGGTTTAATGAATAGGTTATAAACATGCATATTAGCTACTGCATTGGGAACAAACCAATCCACTCCTTTTATCACTAAAAAATAAGAGAGCCAGTTTCTGTTAAAAGTATGAAAGAAAAAAAGGCCTCCATGCTTGAGAACCCTGGCACCTTCTTTAATCAACTTGAAAGGATCTTCTACATGTTCTAATACATCCATTGCTGTAACTACATCAAATGACTGATCTGAAAAGGGGAGATCGTAAGCACTTGCTTGTTTGTATTTCACTGAATTGGTTCTATCATATTTCTGGGCAACTTCTAAGCTTGTCTTTGATAAATCAATACCTGTCACGTTATGTTGCTCTACAGCTAATGCATTAGCAAGCATGCCCGCTCCACAACCAATGTCTAAAATATGACAGGATTTAGAAAAATTTGCCTTCACACTTTCTATGACCCAAGGTACTCTAACTTTATTTTCCGCTCTCAAAAGAGCCACTGGGTGATTGGTAGATTCATACCAACGATCTTCTAGGTCATCATAAAATGCATTGTTAATTAGTACTTGATGACGATTTTGTTTTTCCATAGCACATTCCAAAATATAATTTGATACAAAAAAAATGTTGTCATAGCGATTGCTTGTATATACAAAAATTTATCAAATAAAAAAGGATGACCAAAAACTTGTTTCATCCACAAAGGAACTGAAAGAGAACTATGCGCTGCCCATATCATGCCAGCTGAACATAGCGTAAGCGGGTGAATGATAAATAAAAGAGCATGCAGCCAATTTTCTAAAGCAGGACAGTGATGTTTATGGACAAACTCGTCTTTCGTCACCATTAAGCAAGAAATAACTGAAAATGCGATATAAAGCTTCAGGTTATAAGCATTAAAGCTTGCAAATAGAACCATCCACATACAAAGTAAAACGGACAATGTATCAATAGGATGACCAATTCTTTCCCATTTTGGTAAACCTCTCTTATAGTGAAAATAGATCTCATCAATACCGATAGCAGCAGCTTGGATAATAAAGGGAAATAGAGCCAATAAAAACAATCTAACACTCCTTTTTAAATACTGTACCACAAATGCTGAGCCCTGGTCCAAATGCCAGACTTACAATCAATGTTTGATCTGGATAATCACTGGAATCTAAAATTTCTTGCCAAATATGAGGGAGAGTAGCAGAAGACATATTCCCTCGTTTTTTCAAGACAGCTCTACTTGCAGCAAGCTGACTGTTTTGTAGGTTAAGCTGTTTTTGTATTTGGGCAATAATTTTTGGACCTCCAGGATGAATAGCAAAAATAGCATTTTCTAATAGGTCGCTTGTTTTTTTGTTAACTGACTTTGCAAGCTCGTTTAAGAAAAAATGGATATTCTTAGAAATAAGAACAGGAATTTCTTTTCCAAGGGAAATTTTAAACCCCCAAGGGGTTAAATTCCACCCCATGTATTTAGAGGAGTTTTCAATAAGAGATTCGTGCAATGATAAGACTTGCAAATAAGGCTTATGAGTAGGTTGTGTATTGCTAATGCTATATTTAATAAACCCATCAGCAAACAAGCTTTGCGCTACTAGTTCGTCCGCTTCATGGATGAGTGGGTTTGTATGAACTGAAGAGACTTCTGTATGGATAATATCTATTCTATTTTTACCCTTACTTAAAGGGGAGTAGGCATAGCCTGTAGCTATCCTGATTGCCGGAATTGAGGCGTAGCACCCCATATGATAGGCATGAGTGACATGCGTAGCGTTAAGCCATTTATGGAAAGAAGCTTTTTTTTGTGCCGAACTTGGCGCCACATATCCAGTGCAACTGACATGAATCATTCCATCAGGAGGATTAGAACTTGTTGGATAAAAAAAATCAAAAGCTTCATCTGCTATTTTTTCAAAGAGCTTAGATCGCTTTTGAATATTTTCTCCTTGAGAAGATTCATGAAGGCAAAAAACTTCCATTTCATGCCAATTGTTATGCAAATAATCAGGTAAAGAAAACCCTCTTTTATTAATGTGCTCAGAAGAACATCCAACATGTAGAAATTTTTCTTGTATTTCTTGACGAAATGCATGAAATTTTTCGCTGAATAATGTTATTTTATTTGTTTTTGCTTCGGCATAAGTATGAGCTAGAGCAAGCCATTGTAAAATCTTGTCTTGTTCCAGTTCGTACTTAGGCTTTTTTGATTTAAAATCACTAAGAGCTATGCATGACATTTAAAATAAGGCCCTATTTGAAAACTCTTTCATAATATCCTTATTATTATTAATCAATTTTAAAAAAAACTATTCAAAAAATAAAAATTAGTTTAGCAAAAAATTAACGCTATGGGTTATCTAGAATGTTCCGTAAGATTTTACTTTTGGTGTTACTAGCTTTTTTCTATTACTGGATTGCAGGTTCACCATCTAACTTAGCTTTAGTTAAAGGTATCTTTGAAAATGCTATAGAAAGAGTCAATAAGTTAGAGATTCAATTTAATCTACCTAAAGACAGTAAGAAAAAGAGATGGTAATCACGAGTCTCTTATTTTTCTCGCCAGTTTTTCCAAGTCTTTATCTTCCGCTCTTACATAGTCATGGGTAGATACGTAACCTTCATATTTTAAGAAGTACTTGTCTAAATGGGCTATAATAGGCTCCCACTTGGCTATTTTTCTAGTGCCATGCATGGGAAATAATTTAGCATGCACATGATCAATACCGCCTTCGAAAATAAGAGCAGTTTTACCAACATCATCCAGTTTTGCATCAATTAACTTGCCCACGGTTTTAGCTGCAATGGTTAGTTTAGACAATACATCATCAGGCAGATCAAAAGCATAACCCGAATAATGATCTTTAGGGATGACAATAGAATATCCTTCTGTATTTGGAAAAATACTTAGAAAAGCAAGATGTTCTTCATCTTCCCATATTTTATGACAAGGCTTTAAACCTTTTGCATACTGACAAAATACACATTCGTCTTCTTGCATACAACCTCGATAATTTTTTTATCAAGATATACAATTTGAAAGTATTTGAAAAGAAAAAGAGCGGTAATTGCTTACCGCTCAGGAATAAATGGGAGGGTAGGTTATTTCCTACGCTTATCAAGTTATCAAAGTTCGGTAATTAACAGCAAAGAAAAAAATTAAAAAGTTTTAAAAAACATAAAAATGCTCGTGAAAAACAGAACCACAGCAAATGCTTTTTTCATCAATTTATTAGAAAATTTCTGAGATAGTTTTACACCTAGTTTAACAGTAACTGCTGTTGAAATGCCTATTAAAAAAAAAGCTGGGATATAAATATAACCAAGGCTGTCTTCATAAGAAAAATTGTGATAGAAACCGATAAATAAATAACAAACAGAACCGATAAAAGAAGTTATAAAAGTAGCTATAGCAGCAGTACCAACAGCTTTTTTCAAAGGAATTTTATACGCATTTAAAATGGGCAGAGTCACAACACCCCCACCAATTCCCATAATACTGGAAAGCTCTCCAATAAGTAATCCAAAAGGAAAAAGCCACCCCTTACGTTGCATGCGAAACCTAGGCTCATATGACAAAAAATAATAGATCGATAAAAAGAAGATAAAAAAACTAAAAAACCTTGTTAGAATGTCACTCGATAAAAAATGAGCTATATAAACTCCAGAGCTAGCACCAGCTAAAATTCCTACTATTAAACTTTTTATAAACTTCCAATCGACATTTTTAGCTTTGATTTGAAAATAAGATGCCACAAATGTGCTAATTATCATAGATGCCAAGGAAGTTCCGATAACTAAGTGCATTAATTTTTCAGGAGGGCCTTTCATAAAATGAAAAAA
>JASFVE010000086.1:0-7208 GCA_050049995.1 Chlamydiota bacterium
AATCTTTTGCATTGTGGGAGGGGTTTGTTTGTTTTTGCACAATAACATATAAAGTGTTATTGTGCAAATTTAGAGTTATTTACTTAATGTTAAGTAACATAGACAAAAGAGCGGAAAGCAACTCTATTAATCTTTCTACTAATTAAGTTGAGATTATCCCTTATTTTTTCTAGACTTTAGTATTTGAAACTTACAATACACCTATGGAAGAAAAAGTATTAGTTGGCGCACATATATCCATTGCAGGAGGTCTTCAGCTAGCTCCGATGAGAGGAAAAGAGGTGGGAGCTACTGTTATGCAAATTTTTACTTCCAATCAAAAGCAGTGGCAAGGGAAAAGAATTACTGAAGAAGAGCTTCAATTATGGCATCAGGCTTTAGAAGATACTGGTATAACTCATGTTATGAGCCATGACAGCTATCTTATTAATTTAGGATCTCCCAAACCTCCTTTATTAGAAAAAAGTAGAGCAGCCTTTAGACAAGAACTTAGCCGGTGCCACTTATTAGACATCGACTATTTAAATTTTCATCCAGGCGCTGCTACAGACTCTGATGTTGAAAAATGTTTGGACACGATTATTGAAAGCCTTCTTACGATAAAAGACTTGAGTGATAAAGGACCTACTCGCCTTCTTTTAGAAACAACTGCGGGCCAAGGATCAACTGTTGGACATACCTTTGAGCAGCTTGCCTATATTATTAGAAATGTCAAACAACATATTCCTATCGGAGTTTGTATCGATACCTGCCATACTTTCTCAGCTGGCTATGATATAAGGACATTTGATGCATGTGAAAAAACTTTTCAGCAATTTGATGATATTATCGGCATGCAACATCTTTATGCTTTTCATATAAATGATTCATTAAAAGAGCTAGGGCAACGAAAAGACAGACACGCTAATATTGGAAAGGGATTTATCGGAGAAGAGTGCTTTAAATATCTCATGCAAAACTCTAAAACTAAACATATCCCAAAATATCTTGAAACGCCGAATGGCAGTGAATTTTGGAAAGATGAAATTTCTTTACTTAAATCTTATGCAACCAATGAGCTATCTAACACCTTATGAGAACAAAATTAAACAAAATATTACACCACGAAAAACCTGAAGTATTATTACATCAAACAGTTACCGTTGCTGGATGGGTGCGAAGTATCAGAGATCAAAAATCCTTTGCGTTTTTAGCCTTAAATGATGTATCTACTTTTGCGAATCTTCAAGTAGTGATTGATTCGGATCTTCCCCATTATGAAACAATTATCCCATCTATTACAACAGGGGCATCTGTCCAAATTATTGGTGAAATCGTCGAAAGTCCTGGTAAAAACCAGTCCATTGAAATCAAAGCATCGGAAGTTACCTTAATTGGAGCATGTGATCCAGAAACTTATCCCCTGCAGAAAAAAAGGCACTCTTTTGAATTTCTTCGAACTATAGCCCACTTGCGAACAAGAACTAACACGCAAGGCGCCGTTGCAAGAGTTAGGAACGCCCTTGCTTTTGCTACACATAAATATTTTCAAGAAGAAGGGTTTCTTTACGTACAAACTCCTATTATTAGTGGATCAGACTGCGAAGGGTCTGGAGAAATGTTTAAAGTAACGACGTTAGACAGCAAAGAAACTGATTACACAAAAGATTTTTTCCAAAAGCCCGCTTACTTGACAGTTTCGGGACAGTTAGAGGCTGAAATCTATGCATTAGCTTTTTCTGATGTTTATACATTTGGCCCAACCTTTCGAGCTGAAAACTCTCATACTTCCAGACACCTAGCTGAGTTTTGGATGATAGAGCCTGAAATGGCTTTTGCAGACCTTGCTAAAGACATAGAGTGTGCTGAAAAATATATTAAATATGTAGTTCGCTATGCAATGGATAGTTGCCCTGAGGATTTAAATTTCTTTGATAAATTTGTAGAAAAAGGGCTATTAGAAAAGCTAAAGAATTTGGTAGATTCTCCTTTTGAAAAACTCCCTTATTCAGATGCGATAGAAATCTTAACAAAAGCCTCTAAAAAGTTTACCTATCCTGTTAAGTGGGGGCTCGATTTGCAATCTGAGCATGAAAGGTATTTAACGGAAACTCACTTTAAGAAACCTGTAGTTCTCACTGATTATCCTAAAGAAATTAAAGCTTTCTATATGAGAGATAATGACGACGGCAAAACAGTGGCGGCTATGGATATTCTAGTTCCTGGTATAGGAGAACTTGTGGGTGGATCTCAACGAGAAGAAAGACTTGACGTACTAGAGAAAAAGCTCGAAAAACACAATCTAAACCCTGAAGACTACTGGTGGTATTTAGAATTAAGAAAATATGGATCTGTCCCCCATAGTGGTTTTGGAGTAGGCTTCGAAAGGCTAGTACAATTTGTAACAGGAATGGAAAACATCAGAGACGTGATCGCGTTTCCAAGATACCCTGGGCACGTTGAGTTTTAACCAACCTTTTCCTGCATAGCTAGTTTAAAACTCTCTTTTTTAGCAAAAAGACCTACTAGCTTATGCACCTCTTTTTCGATGATTCCTTCGTATTTTTTTTCATCGGAGGTTTTCTTGCTTTGAATTAATGCATGGATTTCATCGATATTTAGCAAATTGACATTTTGCTCTTTTTTAACTTCAGGACTAACACATCGGGGAACACTTAAGTCAAAAATCAATGTCTTTGACGGCACCTTTTGATAATCAACACAAAAACCCGCATTTTTTGACCCACATATAATCACATCAAAAGAGGGCCAAAGATTAAGCGAGTCCCAACTAATTTGTTTTTTGTTTTTTTCTATAGGAAATCTACTTGCAATAAAGCAATTGTGCAAATGGCTTTTTTCAAAGAAACTCATAACCATATTATTTATTTCTGAATTCCCTATAAACAAAATGGAAGGAGCTCTAAATGTTGATTTAATTTTCTTTGCTAAAAAACGATCTAATCTAGGAGAGTTTTTTTCGAGTAAGTAATGCGTTCGTAAATTTTTACTAACCTTTAGAGCTTTTTGAAATAAAAAATGAAGAACAGAAGGTAATTTTTGCATAGATCTAGATAGATAAGCCTTTTTTACCTGCCTTTGAATTTCTGACTCCCCAATAATTACACTATCCAAACCTGCTGCTGTCTTACATAAATGCATAAAGCACCCTTTTTGGAAATACACATAAAAGCCTTTGTGGATACCACACTTTTTAGCTAAAGCAACCAACTGACAATGCACTTTATTCAAGTCGGTTGCATAGAAGTATATTTCAAAGCGATTGCAAGTAATTAAAGGAATCATACAAAGCTCTAACATTGAATTTTCCAACAAAGGAAGAAACTGAGATTGAATTTTTTCTCTATGAGACAAATCACCTTTAATGCCAAAAACTGCCACTTGCATAGACACTGTCAACTTAAATTAAATAAGTAGTTATATTTCTTTTTCTATTTAATGCCAATTTTAGCGACCTAACTGTTTATCTACAAAAACTTGCGCTACTACAGAACTATCAAAGCCTTTTTGCCTTAACTTTAGCGCCAATTTCTGAGGATCTATTTTCTGTTTTTGCATAAAAGAGCTAATTGCTTCTTGTTGCTTTTCTAATGTGGCAATTCTCGCTATTTTTTCTTGAAGATTTGGCATATTTATCTTCTTTTGTTTTAGCTTAAAAAAAATAGCAATTGGCCCCCATCCTCTTTTTAGCTGGCTTTCTACAAAAGTTTCCAGCCATTTTTCATCATTTACATACTTACTTTGATGTAAGTGATTCATTACTTCTTGAATTGCTGGGGAAGATACCTGTTTTTCTTGCAGCTTCTGCTGTAAACTACTGCTTGGATAATTTTTTAAAGAAAGTAAAAAGTAAGCATAGCTTTTAGCGAGCCTTACTTCTTTTTCAAAAAGCCACTTTTCTGCTTCTTGTTTAGTCTCAAAAGTCATTGTTGTTTTCAAAAGAGTGCGAAAAATACTTTTGGCTACTACTTTTTCTAAAGTATCATTGATGAAAACTTGCATCGTTTTTTTATCATTAGACACATTTTGGAACGATATAGAGAACATCTGTGTTTTTTTCTTTTGCATACACTTATGATTATGCTAAATTAGTAATAGAATCTAAATAGGTTTATTCATGGTTGAAAAGCCCGACATGCCCCCTCGCATCCACCCCAGACCCATTGAGGGTATAGAAAAGCCTTCCAAAGAAGGTAAAGAAGCTCCGTCTAAAAAATTTCTTAGCATGAACATGACAAAAACTGAATTTCAAAACTTCTTGAGTGGTTATGTTAAAGAAATGCTTAGCCTAATAAAAAGAGGCGAAAAAAGAATGATCGAAGCCATGAAAAAATTAGGCAAAGATCAAGACTAAAGTGTAAAAAAAATATTTTACTCATCTTGTGTTATTCTCCACATATAATTATAATATTCACCGTATTTTAGGTATTTTCTATGGAAACTGAGACAATTATTGTATCAGATGACGAAAAAGACATGCGTATTGATAAGCTACTTAGCAATAGATTTGAGATTCATTCTCGAAGCTACTTTCAGTATCTTATTGAAAATCAATGCGTTCTGTTAAATGGTCAAATCATAAAAAAAAGAGCTGTACCTTCTGTAGGTGATGAGATTTCTATTTTTTTTCAGCTTACAGAAGAGATCTTAGCCACTCCTGAAAACATCCCTTTAAACATTTTATTTGAAGACGAACATATTATAGCTATTAATAAACCAGCCTCTATGGTCACCCACCCTGCTGTCGGAAATAGAACAAAAACCTTCGTGAATGCCCTTCTATATCACTGTAGCAACTTAGCTCCTTCTGAAGACCCTTTAAGACCGGGAATTGTCCATAGGTTAGATAAAGATACTACAGGAGTTCTAATAGCTGCCAAAACGGTAAGAGCCCATCAAGCTCTTATTTCTCAATTCTCGAATAGAAAAATAGAAAAGCAGTATTTAGCGATTTGTTTAAATCACTTAGAAAATCAAAAAGTGGATGCTCCTATAGCAAGGCACCCTGTAAAAAGAAAAGAGATGGCTGTTGTAGAAAATGGCAAACAAGCTATCACTTGTTTTCAAACGATCGCCTTTCAAAACGATTTGAGTTTGGTCTTAGCAAAGCCGGTTACGGGAAGAACGCATCAAATCAGGGTTCATTTGAAGCACATTAATCATCCTATTTTAGGGGATGCAACATATGGATCTGCAAAAGCCAATAAAAAATACCATATAGAAAGACAGCTTCTTCACGCCTACAAACTGCAATTTACCCATCCCATCACTGACGTTGCTATGGAAATCGTTGCCCCTATTCCTGAAGACATGAAGAAAATTATCATGACCTATATAAAAAATTAATCCATAAAAAATTTTCTATTAAGAAATAGCCCAAAGTAATTGAAAATATTTACCTTCGCCTGATAAAATCAAAAGCATTTTAAGAATAATGAACCCTTACAAAGGATCGAAATATGAAGGAATTTGTAGAATACATAGTGAAGAATCTCGTCGACAACCCAGATAAGGTCCGTATTAATGAAATTGGCGGAACTCATACATTAATCATTGAACTTGCTGTTGAAAAATCTGATATTGGTAAAATCATCGGAAAGAAGGGTAAAACAATCAACGCTATCAGAACACTTTTAATGTCTGTAGCATCTAGAAATGGCATCAGAGTCAATCTAGAAATCATCGAAGAAAATAAATAAATCTCAGAAGGGTGTTTTCAGCACCCTTTTTTCTCTTTATCTTTTTCATAAAAAGCTCTCTAAAAAATTCAAAGAAAGATATACTCCAAGAACCTTCAAACATTAGGATTCATAATGAAGCGAACTTGGTTATCTTTAGGAGTGCTTATTTGTCTATTTGTGGGTTTCTTTTTTTATGAATACGATGCTAGATCTTCTTCCATACCTCAACTGAAAAAGCTAAAAAAAGAATCTTCTAAAGATGTCACATTTGTCTTTATTGTCCCTATCAATAATTGTTCTGAAATTGTAGAAAAAATTATCAGCTCTATTCTAGAACAAAGCTATAAAAATTATAGAGCAATACTAATCGATGACGGGTCTAACGACGCTACTTATCAAATAGCCAAAGATTTTATCTCTCATTATAAATGTGAAGATAAATTTACTCTCATCAGGAATAACAAAAGAATTGGTAGTGTAGAAAATTTATACGAACAGGTACAAAATTGCAAAGATGACGAAGTAATAGTCTTTTTTCAAGGAAATTGCTGGCTGGCAGATGATATTACCTTGCAAAGGCTCAATGAAGTGTATAAAAACTATGATATCTGGCTTACCTATTCACAGCACATCAACTACCGGACGAAAGAAAAAGCGAGCTTACGAAAAGTGACCAGTAAAAATCTTTTTTCTCATTCCATGAGAAGGAAGTTTTGGCAAAGATCCAGGCTGAAAACATTTTATGCCGGTTTGTTTAAACAAATAAACCTACAGGACTTTTTTTTCAGGGGTAAATTTATTCATGATTCTTTTGACAAGGCATATATGTTTCCGATGATGGAAATGGCGGGAAAGCATGTTGCTTTTCTACCTGAAACTTATTGTTATTTTCTTCATAAGAGTTTGAAGGCAGAAAAAAGACCTTCTAATCTTTCTCC
Organism: Chlamydiota bacterium; assembly: GCA_050049995.1. Taxonomy (GTDB): domain Bacteria; phylum Chlamydiota; class Chlamydiia; order Chlamydiales; family SM23-39; genus 21-14-0-10-35-9. Next base: position 6,620 of record JASFVE010000086.1, read on the forward strand.
CTATAAATGTGAAAAAAAAATAACCACGACTCCATCGTATCAGCCTTTAAAAGTAGCCCCCTATATAAGCGATAAAAAACCTTTAAAAACAGCTGACATACTGATTTTTTCTTATGATAGGCCCTTACAACTTTATGCAACCTTAGAATCTATCTATACTAACTTTCAAAATCTACAGGACGTTGCTATATTGTATCGGGCAAGTGATGATAGATTTGCATGCGCTTATGAAGTAGTAAAAAGTAGATTTCCTAAAGCACATTTTGTTAAGCAATCTAAAAACTTCAAAAGCGATTTTAAGCCTCTTTTATTAAAAATCTTAAAGGAGCATTTAAAATCAGAGTATATAGCTTTTTCAGTTGATGACATGGTTGTAAAAGAAAAAGTCGATTTATCTGAAGCTACTGATTATTTAAACCGAACAAATGCTTTTTTCTTTTCCTTGCGTTTGGGCTATGAGATCAATTACTGCTATATGGGAGGATACTCTCAAAAAATTCCCCACCATGTTAAATTATTAAATAACGTGCTGGCCTGGCAAATTGATACGGCAAGAGGAGATTGGAATTATTATCATTCAGTAGACATG
>JASFVE010000087.1:0-7139 GCA_050049995.1 Chlamydiota bacterium
GGATCATCGGGATTGAAATGTGCGTCTCTATGCGCCCAGGGATTCGGGGTCTCAAAAATCAGTTCATCTTTATTGAGCAAAAGAGATGGGCTCGATTTCTGGTATGTATACAACCAATCAAATGTGTCTCTCATCGAATTAAGATATTTTGTATCCGAATCAAGAAACTCTTGTATTCCATTGGAAAGTGCCCAGAAGCCTAGATTTGTTACGGAATTTGGAACACAATTGTATTCATAGGTTCCACCTGGATTTTCACGACAGTGGCCATTTTCTTTGTCGTAGGCTTTTGCGCTACCACCATTCCAGGCTGCATACCCTTCACCAAACAGAGACCTGTTGCAAGTGGAGGTATAGGTCTTGTTGTCTTTTGCACTTTCATATAACCACTCCCAGCATTGTTTAGCAGCCGCTTTACATTTGTCTTGTAAACTAGACGCGGCCTCGTCAGAGTCAATATATTTGAAGGCATTGACGAAAGCGTTACCCCACCATCCATAATCGTCACGCCAGTGGCCGGTACCATAGGGTAATTTGCTGAACAAGTAATTGTAGCTATCTTCTATGTATTTGTACTCTCTTTTGATTTTTAAAACGGAATAGTAGTTGATTACAGAATCGAGCGTATTTCCGCCCTTCCAAAAGTCTCCCCATAACCAGCCTGTTTTATTGGCGGCATCGCTAAGCCCTGCATCCCATAGATCGGTCAATACCTCATATGTTTCTTTTGCCCATGCTTCTGCTGTCTCTTTTGCTGGCAACTTGACTTCTTCTTGGATTCCCACTTTTCATCCTTGGTTATTTGATGTCTTCTGATCGTTTTCTTATATCATTCGCGAAATATAGAGCCATAGGAATTTATAGTTCCAGGTAGAGACTTGCATACGATCCTCTGATCTTCTTTTAAAACTAGAGATCAATTTTAAAGACTCTTCTGTAATTTTTTGGTATTCTGTACATCTTCAATTTCAGAATTATGTTGTTTGATTTTTTTGATAGATAGTATCCTTCAAAAATTCTTAACTATTAGTTTTATTTAATGAGGGGTAAATTATGACAAATCCAATAAGTTCACAAAGTTTTGATTCAAGTAATTCCACTAAGTCAGATAATGAACCAACACTAAAATCTGCAAGTGAGGCATGTCATTGTATTTGCTTAAGTAATCTTTCTATTCAAAAGACTGCTTTATTTTCGGCTTGTGAATCTGCTGGAGGCCAACTTTCTACGTATCATTGGAGTAATGAAAGTGAGAAAAAACAACAAAGTAGCAAGTTTAGTAACTGCATGCAAAGTTGTCTTGAGCGCGCAATGCAAGAATTAGGGCAGAGAAAATCAAGTGAGTAATGAGAGAAAGTTCATTGTAAGTAGCGAAAAATACTTGCTATTTCTTTAATTTATGCTGTTTTATTGTTTAACTACAAATAGTTTAAAATAATTAATTTTTACTTTAATTTAATAATGTTTTTGTTATATAATATATGCTTTAAATAAAAAAAAGTTGTATTACTTATGAATTTTATCAGCAATTCTAGTGTATTTGGGCATTTGCCTTGCCGACCAATACTTTGGTCTATTGATTCAATACAAGGAAGATACTCAGCTACAAACCTAAGCTCTAATAAGACATACAAGAAATGTGCAGATGTTTTTTGGAAAATAATAGGTCTAATTGCTTTTATCCCGTCAGCTGCGCTTTTTCTTTTTGTTGGATTGCCTGCAAAGTTTGCAGGGGCTTGCTGGATCAATGCTACAGATAAAAAAAGTTCAACACCAAAAAAAACAACCCATTCAGATAAATTGATTCGGCCTGAGGCAATATTATCGTACTTGCAAACAGAGTTTAATATTCAACCAGATGATGCGTTCAGAGCATCGAATCACTTTAACATTTCCATTGGATCTATTTTAACATCACAAGGTGTTATCCAAGACCCTGCTGGAAGTGCCATTGGAAGTGGAAGAAAACCTTCCGGAGGAGGCCTTAGTGGTGCTATATATAAACAGTTTTGTGGTCTTAGTCCAATACCTCAAATTTCACCAGGAAATTCCATTTTAAATGAGAGTAATTCACGCATCTTACATACTCATTCTCCTTTTCTAAAAAACACTATGGGTCTAAAGGCAGCAATTACTCAAATTAAGGACGCATATCTAAATGCTATAGCTCTTTTTGTGAATAGTGCAAATATTCATAAACAAAAAACGCTTAATCTTTGTGCGATATCAGCATCAATCTATGGAGGTGAATTTGCTAAAGCAGGTCCAGGAAAAGATCATATTGATCCATCCATTTCAGAAACTGCACTTTGCATAGCACTTGTAGAATATCTACGAGATAATCCTCGAAAACTGGATGATAAAATAATTAATTTATTCTATTTGGGTAATAACCAAGCTCTTGTTACCAAGGCAAGAGATGTTAAAGAAGTTTTATCATTTAACTCTTGAAGCTTCTAGCCTTATTGGTTTTTTTATTGATATGTATTCAATCATTCTCAAAATTGCTTGATGGGATTGTATTCTGGTGAATAAGCAGGAAGAAAATAAAGACCCTAATTAGAATTGAAGTTCTTTTAACCATTAAATTAATATGAAGAAATTCTTTTTTAAAAAATTAATGTTAGGCTGCATTTTTATAACTTTGCCATTAATGGGTAATGAAAAACTACCATTACGGATAGCACCAAAGAACCAAGGAATTAAAATAAACATTCAAAATATTAAAAGTGATTTCATGGGAGATTGGAATGCTTTGCCGTATGTTCAAATGGAATTTATAGCTCCAGGTGTAGGGGTGTGTATACGATCTCCTGATCTTCCTTTAAAACTAGAAGTTAATTTTAAAGCCTCTTATATAGTTTTTTGGTATTCAGTGGCTTCTTCAGTTTCTGTGTTATATGGAAAAAAAGCTGCAAATGGCATGCTTTATTTGGGATTGGGTGGTGGTTTTTTCGCTGTTAATGCTTTTCATGGAAGTTATGGAATGATGGGAATAAAATTTAGCCCACTAGCTAATATGTTTTTAGGATATGAGAGTAAAGGTGGTTTTTTCGATGTAGGAATGGATGTTGTTCGATCAACATATGTTCATTTTCCTGTTGAAGATTCTTATTTATCTGTTGTTCCTACCATAAGGTATGGATGGAAGTTCTAATAATTTTTCACACTACTTACGAGTAGAATTCGAATGAGGGGCTTTTTTATTAGACTTCTAAAAATAATCTTTAGCTATCATTTTTTCTTATATTTTTTTAAGAAATAGGTAGTTCTATTTAAAAAAAGCTCAAGCAATATCAAAGAGAGCTCCTTTTCATAGAAAGATATGGATTTAAATAATTCTGAAGAGTGGTTCTTTCAATCCATTCATCAAGCTTTTTCATGTTTTGTTTAACAGGTATATTGGCTTGTGTAATATGAAGTCTTGGTAAACGATTACCTTTTTTCCCAGCAGCAATTGTAATAGCATTTTGAATAGGTTGAAATCTGTCTATTGTCTCTTGAGCTAACATAGAAACCGCAGAGATTTGTGCCCGAATATCAGGAGGCACCAAGATGTGAATCTTCCCAGATGTTTTGCCTGTTAGATTAGAAGAGTCATGCTTTTCATTTTCGGCATTCAATCTATCAACGTAACTTTGCAACTTTTCAGTATATGGAATTCTTAATGCTAAACTAATATGGCGTTCCATAAGATCGGCAGTACTGGTAAGTCTGCCAATGGCAGCTCCACTTAGGTTTGGAGAATTATAAATTGCATGGCTTGCAGAGATCGTTACTGCTTTTGCGCTATCATTATCTAAATGCAAGATAACGTTTACTAACCTTCCAATTTCTATCTTTCTTCCAAAAGAGGGCCAAACTTCAATTCTTCCATGAAATGAAACTTGTTTTTCTTCTAACTCCTCAATAGGAAAAAAGCGATCGTTGTTTTCACATCCTGGAAGGCCAAAAAGTGCTGCATTGAGCATTCTATCATCTTTTGCAGATTGAATGTTTTTGCATGTTCTATCTAGCCAAGAGAATAAGTCAGCTTGAGCTTCTTCCTTTAGTGGACCAAAAAGCATTGCAAGATCACCTCCTTCTGTAAAATATTTTTGAGTCGCCAGCATTACTGCGGCAACTACCTGGTGAATTCTCACATTTGCTTCGGGGTGTAAGTCTTTTATTCTTTGATTAGCACTCAAAGCAACCGACTTCATCTGATTGATTATATTAAAAAGTCCAATATGAAGCTCAGTTGTTGGTTGATGAGATTGTAGTGATGTAATGTAAAACTCTCCTTTTTTAGTGGGAAGATATCGAGGCTTTATATTCTGCGCCCATATTCTAGTTAAGGCTGGCGAAGAAGAAGTAACGTGTAGTCGAGATAAAGAATGAAGAGGCCTTATAGCTCTTTGGAATGAAGAAGCTGAATTTAAAAAAGAAGCTCTTGTAGCTTGAAGCATAATACTCATGTATTACCTATTAAGTTAAGTTTAAAAAAGCCTTTCCGACGGTTATCTTCAAATTGATTCATTTTAATATATCTTAAAATGTGATTACTATCTTTTTAAAAGTGAAGGCAACACCTCTTATCGTTGTACTTGATAATCTTCCCTTAAGCAAGCTTAGTATCCGGGTTTGTAATTATTTCTAAATTAAACTCATCTAAAAGACTTTGGTTAAAAGTTTTTATCTTTTCTTTCTAGAAAGCTTCTTTAATAACTATTTTTTTTACCTTTGTTCTTTTTTTGTTTTGGATATTTATAATAGTAGTTCAAGTTTATTATTAATCATAAAAAATTTTGTTAAAAAATAAGTAGGTTAAAAATGCGTTTGTTATTAATTTTTACGATAATTGCTAGCTTAATATTTTCGAATGAAATCAAAGCAGAAGATAAACAAGCTGATATTCAATCTTCTTATTCCTATTTTGGTCTTGGAATTGGTCCGCTTCCTGTTCCAGCTTTTACTATTAATGTTGGTAATAGATTTGCTTTAGGAAATAACTTTGCAATAGACACTGGAGTTACTCTAGCAACTTTAATTCGATATAATGCTCTTCGTGGATACATAGATGGTCTTTGTTATATTAACCAACAACCAAGCTCTCAATATTATGTTGGGATAGGGGGATCTATTGGTGGTGTTTTTGGCTTTAATTCTTTTTGTGATGAAGGATTTGTAGCACCAAACTTTTTAGTTGGAAAAGAGTTTTTTAATAGCACAGGAGAAAAAAGGTTCTTTCAAGTTGAAGCTTTGTATCCACAATATCTTTTCAATGAAAAAAAACTAATGGATTATTTACCTCTTTTAACATTGAAATATGGGATGTCTTTCTGAATATACTAAAAGAGTAATTTGCAGCTACTTTTATAGATTGCGTTAGAGATTTATTAGCGACTCAAGGTTGACTTATCATTTTACATTGCTCCATCCTAAAGATTAGTAAGCAATTTAATTAAAAAGTTCTGCATTTAATTCCGATCAAAAGTTCGTAACGTTATTGGAATTGTAGAGAATTTGAGGAGAGTTAAAAACCGCCTTTCCTTAAATCTCACACATATCCGTAGTTATTTTCCTTTGCAACTCTTTATAAAACAATTAACAAGGAAGTTAGGTTTGAAAAACAATTTGTTTTTTGATAAACAGTCTCCTCAATAAAAAATTTTAACAATTAAATTTAAGGGAGATAAAATATGGCAAATGAAGTAAATCCAACATCCAATCCATTAGGTCAAGTATCAAAACCAACTCCAAGTCGACAGATATTAGATCAGCAGAAAATAAACCAGGCATGTGCAGAAATTTGCATGAGAAGAGTTCCTAAAACGATAACTAGCGATTATTTTGGAAACACAGTTCCTGCATTTGAAAATTGGAGCGCTGATTGCGTGGAAAAACAAGCAAAAAATTATTTTATATGTGTACAAAAGTGTAAGAATTGCATGCAAGAATTAGCTCAGAGGAAAGCAGGCGAATAAGGGAAAAAGGTAATGAAATGAGAGCATCAGACTTATTACTTGGAATAGTGGCAGAAACTAAAACCAAGAGTTATACAGGGTCATTATTTTATAGTGATAAAGTTGTACACAGTGACGATATTGGAGACCTCAATCCTTCTTAAACGAGTGTTCTAGAATTTGGGTAATTGGAATTGTAGCTGGCTGTCATTCACACCACCGGTCATTTGCTCGCAGCTCTTTTTACCTTTGAAAAAGGCCACCTCTATCACGCTGCAAAAGGTAGCTGCGAATTTTTAAGAGAGTTAATTGAATCATTGCCATTTATAGGGCGCAAATTTGCTTGCTATTGCGTTATATATGGAGATTGGTGGATTATTAAAATTTATAATCCTAATAAGCCTGGCTGGGAAGGAGTCAAACCGAGCCTTCCTACAGGCTATGTGATAGCTTAGGTTTCAAAATGCCCAATAAAAAAAATTTAAGTCTCCTTAATATCTTTTACGATTTCACGCCACTTTTGATTTTCTCTCCAATGTCTTTATCAATGTTATACCAGTACTCAAAGGCACGTTGAAGAACGGGCTCAGATACGCCTTTTTTAAGATGCCCAACAACATTTGAGACTAGTCGATTACGTTGCTCATCATCCATGACTTTGCGAACTAAGTCACCTGCTTGACTCCAATCATCATCGTCTTTTCGTAAAGTATAGGCTGCGTGTACAAACTCGCCATTTGCATCCCATACTTCCAAGTGGGGGTATCGTTCACTATCGGCTTTTGGACCTCCTTTGGAGTTAGGAGCATAGACAGGATCGGAAACATTCTCCACTCGCATCGCTCCATCTTTACTATAGCTATGAAAAGGACATTTTGGGTGATTAACTGGGATCTGCTTGTAGTTTACTCCGAGGCGAGCACGATGAGCATCAGCATAGGAAAAGAGGCGGGCAAGTAACATTTTATCGGGGCTAGGTCCTATTCCAGGGATCATGTTGTTTGGTTCGAATGCTGCTTGTTCAATCTCCGTATGGAAATCGGTAGGGTTGCGGTTTAGAGTCAGCCGACCAACCTCTTTTAGTGGGTAATCACTATGAGGCCAAACCTTAGTTAGATCAAATGGGTTAAACCGGTAGGTAGCGGCCTCTTCAAAAGGCATAATCTGCATTTTTAAAGTCAAGCTAGGGTAGTC
>JASFVE010000088.1:0-7022 GCA_050049995.1 Chlamydiota bacterium
AGGTACATAAAAAGTTCCTCTCTTTTCTGTTGAGGACACTCTTTAATATTTGCTTCTATAAAAGCATGATCATCAAACTCTTGAATGAATAACTCTAAGTCATCTGCAATAACAAGCTTATATTGTAGCTTTTCATTAGCTGTAGGCTTAGGGTCCATTTCCAGTTCATCATAAAGTGTATGAATATAGTCTTGGAGTTTAGGTGTTTCCATAATCTCTTTTGTCTACCACTTACATTATCTTCTCAAGAGAATTATTTTGCACTGTGTTTTTTTGAAAAATAATAGGCAAAAAAAAATCACCCTAAAGAGGGTGATGTAATTTTACCTATCTTGTTAAAAGGATGTAAAATCTTTTAGTCGAAGTAATGATGGTTTTCATTCGAATGACGAGCGGCGTGAACCGTAACAGGAGGAATGATACCAGCCAGTCCTGCAAGAGCATAAAGACAAATCGCTCCTATTCCGCCGGTAAAAGCACCAGCGATTACAAGTCCGGCAGCAAAAGTAATAGAGCAGGTAATAATCTTTGGGTCTTTTGTAAAGAAACATTCAATTTCTTTAATTATGGCGCTTAAAGTTGATGTTTTCTCTTCAGTTGAATTTCGAGTGTGTTGTCTACTCTCTGGTGGCATTTCCCTTAGACAAAGGGGGTTTCTAACAATTGGTCCTGTCATAATTAATTACCTTTTATTTTTTTTAATTAATAATATTATAAACAATAACTATTAAGATTTTATTAATTAAATGAATGCTCTAATTTAGGTTTTTATAATTATTCCTATTTTTTAGGCTGTATAAGTATTTAATTGATTTATATTCAGTGCTTTAAAAATTAAAAAAATTATTGAGGGGTGGCTTAGAAAACTTAATGGGGGCATACCCCAGAAAAAATCAAAAGTGAAGGCTCTTTTTTCTGGTAAAAAAAAGTCTTACTTGATACTTAAGACGGGTTGTTTCACGATTTTTTAAATAGAAACTATGTATGGTCTGTACAGTTCATCCTTTGAAGGGCTTAGATTTGTCTGCAAATATTTGCTCTAAGGTAATATCTTTTTTACCTCACCAAGCACAGTTAAATGCACGTCAAGTTGACAAAGTTTGGTATCATGCATCTAAAGAATTGTCCTGCCAATTTGCATTTATGCGATCTATTTTAGCACTCTCAAAAAGAGAAATATCCTGGATTCTAAAAGATCATTTTAAACTTGTAGAGAACTTGGCTCATCAAAAATTTAATAAAATTTTAGATCCCGGTTATGAGCTTACTGGCCGATTTCTTACTATGGTACTTGAATGCAAATGTACCCATGATTCAGCTGATATGATGGCTTTTTTAAGAAGACTTTCTAATGAAAAGAGGGATACTATTCAGTCTTTAAACTTTTCTAACATTGATATAACAGATGATCAGATAACAGAAATTATGGCGCTATGTCCTAGCGTGAAATTTTTAACGCTGTCATCTTCTAGCATAACTGGCAGGTTTCTTACTCAATTTAAAGAACAAAGTCAGCTAGAAAAACTTTCCTTGTGTGGTTGTAAGCATCTTAATGAGGGTGTTCTTAGAGACTTTTTTTCATTGAAAGCATTTCATTTAAAAGAACTAGATTTATCTTTTACAAATACAACGGGAGAGGCTCTTTCGCATATTTTGCAAGATAATCAATTAGAAAAACTTTGCTTATTTAGTTGTCAAAATCTTAATGAAGGCATTCTTATTGATTTTTTTTCGTTGAAAGCATCGCATTTAAAAGAGCTGGATTTATCTAGTACAAACACAACGGGAGAAGCTCTTTCGCACATTTCAAGAGAAAGTCAATTAGAAAGGCTTTCTTTATGTAGATGTGAACGCCTAAATGAGGAATTTCTTAAAGACTTCCTTTCTCAGAAAGCATCCTACTTAAAAGCGCTGAATTTAACAAAGACAGGAGTAACGGGAGAGGCTCTTTCGCACATTTCAAGAGAAAGTCAATTAGAACATCTTTTTTTATGGGGATGTAAACATCTAAATGAGGAATTTCTTAAAACCTTTCTTTCTTCGAAAGCATCCCACTTAAAAGTGCTAGATTTATTTGATACAGACATAACGGGCGAGTCTCTTGTGCATATTTTGGAGCAAAACCTGTTAAAAAGACTTTTTTTATTTAGGTGTAAAAACCTCAACGAGGCTTTTCTTAAAGGCTTTCTTTCTTTGAAAGCATCCCACTTAAAAGTGCTGGATTTATCTGAAACAAACATAACTGGAGAGGCGCTTCCGTATATTTTAGAGGACAATCAACTGAAAAAGCTTATTTTAAGTCGTTGCCAAAATCTTAATGAGAATTTCCTTCGAGACTTTTTTTCTTTGAAAGCATCTCATTTAAAGGTACTGGATTTATCTAGTACAGATATAACGGGAGAGTCTCTCTCTCTAATTTTAGAAAAAAAGCAATTAGAAAAACTTATGTTAGGTGATTGCAAGCATCTTAATAAGGATATTTACGAAAAGTATCTGAATAATTTTATGAAAAGAGTTTAAAGGAGTCTTTTTTTCTGGTAAAAAAAATCTTTACATTCGGTTTTTAAGGGAACTTTGCGTAAGATTTTTGCTCTTTAAAAGCAAGGTACCCCTATGACTAATTCCATTTACTTAGAATTGCCAACAGCTATTTGGTCTAATGTAATATCATTTTTACCCCATCAAGCGCAGCTAGATGTGAAGCCTCTTATAAGGCTTTGGTATCAAGCATCTCAACAATTGTCTTGCCAATTTGCTCACATGAGATCTATTACAATGCTTCCAGGGGAAGCAATTCTTGAGATTTTTCAAGAGCATCCTAGACTTATAGAGAAGTTAGTGCATCATACATTTCATCAGATTTTAGATCCTAATTATGAGGTTTCGGATAGTTTTCTAGCTCTAGTGCTTGAACATAAATATGGTGATAACACGGCTGCTAAGATAGCTTTTTTGAGAAGTTTTTCAGTAGAAAAAAGAAACGCTATTAGGTCTTTAGATTTTTCAAATGACGATATAACAGATGCCCAAGTAACAGAAATTCTGACACTATGTCCTAATGTAAGGTCTTTATCGCTTTCCTCTTCAAAAATAACTGGTAAATTTCTTACTAAAATTTCTGAACAAAACCAGTTAGAGAAGCTCTCCTTATTTTTATGTGAAAATTTTAATGAAGATTTTCTTAAAGAATTTCTTTCGCAGAAAGCATTCCATTTAAAAGAGTTGGGTTTAGATTGTATCAATATAACGGGCGAAGCCCTTTCGCACATTTTGGTGGGCAATCAATTAGAAACACTTAGTTTATCTAATTGCCAGAACCTCAATGAGTCTTTACTTAAAGGCTTTCTCTCTATGAAAGCCTTTCATTTGAAAAAGCTAGTCTTAAGTAGTTCAAACACAACAGGAGAAGCCCTTTCAAATATTTTGCAAGATAATCAATTAGAAAAACTTGATTTATTTAATTGTCGAAACCTTAATGAGTCTTTGCTGAAAGACTTTCTCTCTATGAAAGCCTTTCATTTGAAAAAGCTAGATTTATCTTCGACAGAAACAACAGGGGAGGGACTATTGCATATAACAGAGGGCAATCACTTAGAAACCCTTTTCTTATACAATTGTGAAAATCTTAATGAAAATTTTCTTAAAAGGGTTTTTTCGAAAGCGTCATGTTTAAAAGAGTTGGATTTATCTTCCACAAATACAACAGGAGAAGGGCTTTCGTGCATTTCAGTAGAAAACCTGTTAGAGAAACTTCTTTTACGCGACTGTAGAAAGCTTAATGAAGCGTTTCTTAAGAATTTTTTTCCAAAAGTTCCACGCTTAAAAGAGTTGGATTTATCTTCCACAAATACAACAGGAGAAGGACTTTCTCTCATTTTGAAGGACAATCAATTAGAAAAAGTTCACTTAACTAACTGCTTAAGTCTTGGTGGAATTTTTCTTAGAGACTTTTTTTCTTTGAAAGCGTCTTTTTTAAAAGAACTAGATTTAGCTAATACAAATACAAATGGGAAATCACTTCCATACCTTTTAAAGGAAAATCAATTAGAAAGACTTAATTTAAATTGTTGCTCGTTTCTTAATGAAGATTTCCTTGGAGAGTTTCTTTCTTTGAAAGCATTTTCCTTAAAGGAACTACGGTTGTCTTCTACAGAGATAACAGGCAAAGCCTTTTCTCACATTTCAGATGAACATAGATTAGAATCACTTGTTTTATATAACTGTAAACACCTTAATAAGGATTTTCTAGAAATTTTGGAAAAAACTTTAAAAGTAGAATTGTAAAAATCTTCAAGAGCTTTTTTTTACAAAGGATTCAAAAAAGAAAGTTAATCATAAATCCTAAGTAATCTTTACATCAGAAAAAATAATGAATTCCCTATTTGCTTTAGCAAATACCCTCGTAGTTTAAGGGAACTAACTATATTATCTTTGTCCTTTTAAAAAGATAATAGGTCTATCATGGTTAGTTCTCTGCCCTACACACACCTTCCAAGTCTTCCCAAAGATATTCTCTCTAAGATTATAGCATTTTTGCCAGCAGGTCAGCAGCTAGAAACTCGTGAAATTAGCAAACTTTGGCATCGCATTTCTACGACTGAGCTTAGAAGTCAATTTGCTCTTATGCAATCTATTACAAACCTGCCAGAGAAAGAAAGAAGCCTATTTCTAATCAAACACCCTCGATTAATAGAGCATCTAGTTACTTTAAAATTTAATGAAGTCTTAGATCCGAATTACGAACATGCAGGTAGTTTTTTTTCTATAATACTTGAGCAGGCATGCACTCATAATCCAGAAAATATGATAGCATATTTGAAACGGTTTTCTCAGGAAAAAAGAAATACGATTCAGTCTTTAACCCTTTCCAATCCCAATAAAAATATAAGGGATCGAGATGTGGCGGAAGTTCTTAAGCTATGCCCTAATATAAAGTCTTTAACTATCGAAAACTCTAACATAACAGGAGAAGGACTGGCTCGGGTTCCCAATCGCCTTGAAAAGTTGCATATACATAGATCTCACCATCTTAATGAGTCCTTCCTTGCTGAATTTTTCCGAAATGCCACCCAACTAAAAGAAGTTAAGTTGTATTGGACGAATACAACGGGAGAAGGATTGAGCCAACTTCCCAGAGAAAACCAGTTAGAAAAATTGAATTTGAGTAGTTGTAACGATCTTTCTGAAGGATTTTTAACAGAAATTTTTCAAAAAACAATTCATTTAAAAGAGGTTGATTTATCTGTAACAAACACAACAGGCGAGGGACTTTCTCATATTCCAAAAAATAACCAATTAGAAAAACTGGATTTAAATAGCTGTTCCAACCTAGATGAGGATTTTGAAGAAGGTTTTCTTGATGAGAATTTCCTTAGGGTCTTTTTTTTAAAGGCTTTTTGTTTAAAAGAGGTTAACTTATCTCAAACAAAGTCAACAGGCGAGGGACTTTCAAATATTCCTGAAAATAACCAATTAGAAAAAGTAATGTTCGATGGAGTAGAAGAAAGCAATAAGATTTTTCTTAAAGAGAATTTTCTTGGAGCCTTTTTTTCCAAGGCTGCTTGTCTAAAGACAATTAGTTTATGCGGAAACACAACAGGAGAGGGGCTGGCTTGTATTCCACCTAAAAACCAGTTGCAAGAATTGTGGCTAAATGGTTGCGAAGATCTTAAGGAAGATTTTCTTAAAGAGCTTTTCTCAAAGGCAGTTTGTTTAAAAGTGCTAAATTTATTTGACTCCAAAACAACAGGCGAGGGGCTTTCTCATATTCCAGAAAATAACCAATTAGAAAAACTAAATTTAAAGGAGGGCAAAGATCTTAAAGAAGAATTTCTTAAAGACTTTTTTTCAAAGACTTTTCGTTTAAAAGTGCTTGATCTATCTCTCACAGACACAACAGGAGAGTGGCTTGCTCATATTCCAGAAAAAAACCAACTAGAAGAGCTATCTTTAAGTTCATGTAAGCTCCTTAGAGAAAGCTGCCTTTTGGGCTTTTTTTCCTTGAAAGCATCCCATTTAAGAAAAGTGAATTTATCAAGGACAAACACAACGGGAGAAGCCCTTTCTCAATTTTCAGAAGAAAACCACTTAGAAAGGCTTGATTTAAGTAGATGTGAAAATCTTGAAGAAAGACTCCTTATAGGGTTTTTTCAAAAAGCAACCTATTTAAAAAGCATTGATTTTTCAAGTTCAGACACAACGGGAGAGGGACTGGCTCATCTTTCAGCAAAAAACCAATTAGAATACCTTGGAATAAGAAGTTGTAAAAATCTTAAGGAATACTTTCTAAAATGGTTTTTTGCAAAAGCGACTCACCTGAAAGAGCTAGATCTATCTGAGACAAACACAACAGGAGAGTCTCTTGCTTATCTTCCAGAAAATAACCAATTAAAAAGGATTAATTTAAGATGGAGTGAAAATCTTAATGAGTATTTTCTAAAATGGTTATTCAGAAAAGCAGTTCATCTAAAAGGTGTTATATTATCTAGTTCAAATACAACAGGCGAGGGCCTGGCTTATCTTTCAGAAAACAACCACTTAGAAAACCTTAATTTAAGGTATTGTAACAACCTTAAGGAAGAGTTTCTTAAAATACTTTTTTCAAAGGCAACTCGATTAAAAGAGGTTTATTTATTTCGAACAAACACAACAGGAGAGGGACTTGCTAACCTTTCAGCGAAGAATCAATTAGAAAAAGTGAGTGTAAGTGCTTGTGAAAATCTTCAAGAGCCTTTTTTTCAGAGGATTCAAAAAAGGGTGCCTATACTTTTATAAGTAAGGTTTTATTTTAGAGGAATTTTTGAAGGAGTGTACTTGTAAAAAATGCCCTCGTGATTTAAGGGAACCAGCTATATTATCTTTGTCCTTTTAAAAATATAATAGGTCTATCATGGTTAGTTCTCTACATTACACACAGCTTCCAAGTCTTTCCAATGATATTCTTCCTAATATTATAGCATTTTTGCCAGTAGGTCAGCAGATAGAAATTCGTGAAATTAGCAAACTTTGGCATCGCATTTCTA
>JASFVE010000089.1:0-7022 GCA_050049995.1 Chlamydiota bacterium
AAAAAGGTGAGCTATTGCAGAAAAAAGACTTTGAATACCCACTAAAAAGAAAAAAAGGTAGGCCATTAATAGTTCTAGTTTGTGCCTTGGTGATACTTTTTTCCTTAACACAACAAGGTGAATAGAGAAAAATGAGATTGCTAAAATAAAAATGATCAGAGGCATATTCTACCATCCCTTTTATCTTGAATTATAAAGTATCGATTTTCTTGTCAAATTCCTTTTTTTTTAGGTTGGAAAATACTATCCTTTTTTCCATGTATCCGATTGAAATTAAGAATTTAGTTAAAAAGTTTGGAAATTTTACAGCTGTAAATAATATATCCTTTTATTTGCAGCCGGGCGAAATTTTTGGATTGCTCGGTCCTAATGGAGCAGGTAAGACAACCACCATTTCTATTTTAAGCACGTTAGAAAAGCCAACTTCTGGTGACATTTTCGTTTTTAAAAAAAACCTCCTTAAATGCCCCAAACAAGTAAAAGCTATGGTAGGTATTGTACCTCAAGAACTTATTTCGCATGGTTTTTTTACTGTTGAGGAAATTTTGCATTTCCAGGCAGGGTTTTATGGCATTCGAGACAATCAAGGCTGGATTGATTATATTTTAGATAAATTGGAGCTTGCCAAATTTAGAAATAGAATGGCTTCTACTTTGAGTGGTGGGTACAAAAGACGGCTCCTTATTGCCAAAGCACTCGTCCATAAACCTAAGCTTCTCGTTTTAGATGAACCAACTGCTGGAGTGGATATTGATTTGAGGCAAAAGCTTTGGGAATTCATTAAAGAATTAAACCAAGAAGGCATGACAATCATGCTGACCACTCATTACTTAGAAGAGGCGGAAAGACTATGCAGTCGCATTGGGATTATCAATGCTGGAAAGCTTATCAAGGTAGATGAAACAGCTAAATTAATTGAAGCATATACTTATCGGTCTATTACTTTTGTTTTTAAAGAGCCTATTGAGAAGATTTCCAGCCCTTATAAGTTGAGCCAGCATGGTGAAAAGATAACCATGACCGTTCCCAGGTCAGTTAATTTAACCGATTTAATGAAAGAAATAAAAATTGATTGGAATCTTTTAAAGGACATCAAAATTCATGAAGGTGCTTTAGAAGATGCATTTAAAGAGATTATCAAAGGTGATTCATGAGCTTGGTTCCCTTTTTTACTTTGATGAGAAAAGAAATAAAACGCTTTTTAAGAGTTATCGGGCAGACCCTCTTAACTCCACTTGTCACTACCTTTTTATATTTACTTATTTTTGGTATTGGTCTGGGGAATCAGATTAGTACGGTAGGAGGTACTCCCTATCTTCTTTTTTTAATTCCCGGGCTTATTACGATGGGTATTATTAATAATTCATTTATGAACCCTTCTTTTTCTCTCATGCTTTCTAAAGTTTATGGAGATATAGAAGATTTGAAAACAACTTCTCTTACTACAAATACCATTATAGGAGCTATGTCTTGCGCAGCTACCTTAAGAGGGCTTTTAGTCGGGTTTATTATTATGATAATTGGTGAGATTTTTTCCTTTATTAATTTGGGAAGTTTACTGATCCCTTTTCATCCTTTCTATTTGCTTTCTTTAACAATTATGGCAGCGATAACATTTGGGCTAATGGGTTTTTCAGCAGGTATCATAGCTAGAAGCTTTGAAAGTTTAAATAACATTACTCAGTTTATTATTTTACCTTTGATTTATTTAGGGGGCGTGTTTTTTTCTTTAGAAAACCTTCACCCTTTCTGGAGAGCTTGTTCTCACTTTAACCCGATTTTTTATTACATTAATGGAGTGAGGTATTCATTTTTAAATAAAGCCGATGCAAATCCTTTTAATATAATGATTATTTCTGCATTTATTTTGATTGTCACATATTTTATTGCCTTTATTTGCGCAAAAAAGGCCTCGTATAAACAATTATAAGGTTTCTATGGAAATTGCATTGAAAAACAAACAAATTTATTTCTTTTTACTGAGCATTTTTATTGGGGTAATGGTTTGGATCTTACCTGTTCCGCAGGGTGTTGATATACAAGCTTGGCACTTATTGGCTATTTTTATAGCAACAATATTGGGGGTCATTTTGAAACCCTTACCTATGGGTGCTATGGCCCTTATTGGCCTTTCGGCCTCTATTGTGACGAATACTTTAACTTTTGAACAGGCTTTTAGCGGGTTTAGCAATAATGTTGTCTGGCTTGTTGTTTTTGCTTTTTTCATTGCAAGAGGATTTATAGTTACAGGTCTTGGTAAGCGAGTTGCTTATTTTTTTGTCAGTATTTTAGGGAAAAGTACCTTAGGACTAAGCTATGGTATTTTAGCCACTGACTTAATTTTAGCTCCTGCTATTCCCAGCTTAACAGCTAGAATAGGAGGGATTTTATACCCGATCGTCAAAGGATTAGCAGAATCATTTGGAAGTGAGCCAAACAGTGAGTCTTCCAGAAAGATAGGAGCTTTTTTAATTCAAACCGCATTTCAAGGCTCAGTTATTACAGCTGCCATGTTTTTAACTTCTATGGCTGCAAACCCATTAATTGCTGAGCTGGCGGGAGTACAAGGGGCATCCATTTCTTGGGGAACATGGGCTTTAGGGTCGATAGTTCCAGGGCTTGTCAGCCTTTGCGTTGTTCCTTTAATTTTATTTAAAATATATCCTCCTACTCTTAAAACCTCAGAGCAAGCCAAAGCTCTTTCTAAAAAGCAGCTAAAGAATCTTGGCAAAATGAAATCAAATGAGTGGATCATGGCTGCAACTTTTATTTTATTGATTTGTCTTTGGATTTTAGGCCCTCATCTTGGTATTAATGCAGCAACAGTAGCTCTTATTGGTTTAAGTTTTCTGCTTATTACAAAAGTCTTAACGTGGAGTGATCTTTTAAATGAAAAAGGTGCTTGGGATACTCTTATTTGGTTTGCTACTCTAGTTACTTTAGCCGGTTTTTTAAATAAATTTGGCCTTACAACTTGGTTTAGCAACTGGGTTGTTCAATATGTTTCTGGATTCAATTGGATCTTAGGATTTTTAATCCTTAGCTTGATTTACTTTTTCTCTCATTATTTTTTCGCATCTTCTTTGGCTCACGTTGGAGCTATGTATGCTCCCTTTTTAATTGTTGCGATTGCTCTTGGAGCTCCACCATTAGTTGCCGCTTTAGTATTAGGGTATATGAGCAGTCTTTTTGGAAACTTAACACAGTATAGTTGTGGACCTGCGCCTATATTATTTGGGTCAGGATATGTTTCTGTAGGAGCATGGTGGAGATTAGGGTTTATTATGAGTATAGTAAACCTGATTATATGGCTCGGATTAGGTGGAGTTTGGTGGAAAGTTATTGGATTTTGGTAAGATGAGTAAAAAACTCATCTACTTCTGGCGTTGCTCTAACTAGCTTTTGTTTTTGATAGTCAAAAAACGCCAGACAAGTCTTCGCTCTTGCAATTTCAAGATTTTCTTTTGTAATGCGATAATGAAGAGTAATACCTATTTTGGATATTTCAGAAAGGCAGATCTCAAATTTTAAGACATCACCTAGAAAGGCTTGGTTCTTATATACAATAACGGCATCAGTTTGAATAAGGCCAAGTCCAAATAGATCAATTTCAGTTTTTCCCAACCTTTGTAAAAACCGAACCCTGGCTTCATGAATAAGGCTGGCTACTTTATCATTAGCTAGGTGATTGCCATAATTTAGATCGGTTACCCTCACTTGAATATCTGTGGTAAAGTGCCAGTGATCAGGAAGAGAGATTTTAGTTCTTGAAATCATAAAACTTCATTTAATTGTGTAACCACAAAACCTAGATAATCTTTCGTGGCTTGATTTGTATGTTTTTTTATGTGATCTAAAGGAAAGTCTTTTAATTTTGTTACAATGCTATTCATTTTATCTGGATGTACTTCATTAAATAAATATATTTTTTTTTTGCTCTTAAGTTCCTCAATGTATTTATTATCTATTTTGTGCGATCGACAGATAACATCTAAAAAAGAAAGTAAGCTATTTATTTTACCCATGCATTCTTGCAAAGACTCTATTTTCACAAATTTTGTAAGCTCTTTTTGTATAACCTTATTAATTTGAGGGCCTTGGTACTGATTAAGTCTTGCAATGGTTAGAATCATAAGAACTCCTTTTTGAAATAAAAAAAAACATATCAAATTATTTTTTTAATAACATTGCCAAATATTGTTTTTTTGCTATTTTTTAATAAAAAAATAGACAACCAAAATGACAAAATACAATGTATCTCAAAAACTCATCTCTTCACATCTTGTTTCAGGCAAGATGAACCCAGGGGAAGAAATCGGAATTACAATAGATCAAACTCTTACGCAAGATGCCACAGGCACTATGGTTATGTTGGAGTTAGAGGCAATGGGTCTCAAAAAAGCTAAAACAGAGATCTCAGCCCAATATGTTGATCACAATCTTTTACAAACTGATTTCAAAAACCCTGATGATCATATTTTTTTGCAAAGTGCCTGCGATAAGTTTGGCCTATATTATAGTCCCGCTGGAAACGGGGTTTCCCATCCTGTGCACATGGAAAGATTTGGGATTCCTGGAAAAACACTTTTAGGATCTGACAGCCATACCCCAGCAGCAGGATCCTTGGGGATGTTAGCTATTGGAACTGGGGGATTAGAAGTGGCCCTTGCTATTGCAGGCCATCCCTTTTACGTAAAAATGCCTAAAATTATGGGTATTAAGCTGACCGGATCTTTACCTGACTGGGTGAGTGCTAAAGATATTATCTTAGAAGTCTTAAGAAGGCATGACGTATCGGGTGGAGTAGGTAAAATATTAGAATACTACGGCCCTGGTATTGCAGGGTTAAGCGCCATGGACAGGCATGTTATTGCCAATATGGGCGCAGAACTTGGAGCTACTACTACTGTTTTCCCTTCAGATAAAGTCACGGAAGAGTTTTTAATTTCACAGCAAAGAAAGGGAGATTGGAAGGAAATCCTAGCTGATCAAGGGTGTACTTATGATGAGCATGATGAGGTGGATCTTTCAAAGCTTGAGCCCTTGATTGCAGCTCCTAGTAGCCCTGGAAATGTGCTTCCAGTAAGAGAGGTTGCTGGAAAAGAGATCTATCAATCTATGATTGGTTCCTCAGCAAATCCTGGTATTCGAGATTTTGCAGTTCCAGCGCTAATACTAAAGAATAAGAAGATCCATAAAAGTGTATCACTAGATATCAACCCGACTTCAAGGCAAATTCTAGAAAATCTAGTTGATATGGGCCTCTTAAAACACTTTGTGCAGTCAGGTGCTCGTATACATCAACCAGGCTGTAATGGTTGTATTGGTATGGGACAAGCGCCAGCTACTCATAAAATAAGTGTAAGGACTGTTCCTAGAAACTTCCCAGGAAGGTCAGGTACGAAAGAAGATTTAGTTTATTTATGCAGTCCAGAAACCGCTGCAGCATCTGCAATAAAGGGAGTCATTACTGATCCAAGAGATCTTAATATGGAGTATCCTAAATTTAAGGAACCGTCTCAAATTACTATTAACCGGGAAATGGTATTTGCTCCTTCCAAAGAAGAAAATATTGAACTGAGAAAGGGACCTAATATTAAATCTCTTCCCCAATTTGATCCTGTTAAAGAGACCTACCAGGGTCCCATTTTATTAAAAATGGGCAACAACGTCTCTACCGATGAAATTTTACCTGCTGGGACAAAAGTTTTACCATTTAGAAGTAATATTCCAGAAATTAGTAAATTTGCTTTTTCTCAAATTGATGAAAGCTTTTATGAAAAAGCAATGAAACATCAGTCTTCAGGCTTCTTTGTTATTGCTGGGGCTAATTATGGGCAAGGTTCTTCTCGAGAACATGCAGCTATTGCTCCGAGTTATTTAGGTCTAAAAGCTGTGATTGCTAAAAGCTATGCAAGGATTCACAGAAAAAACCTCATTAACTTTGGAATAGTCCCTTTTACATTTGTCAATGAAAGTGACTATAAAACTGTAGATCAAAATGATGAGTTGAACATTTCAGGAATTCTTCCATGTATTGAAAAGCAAAAACCGATTTCTATAGAAAATATCACAAAAAACACAAAGTTTGATGTTCAGTGTCTTTTAACGGAACAAGAGAAAGAAATTCTTTTGGATGGTGGACTCATTAATCATGTTATGAAAAAAGAGCGCATTTAAAGGTTTTTTCAACAAAAAAATTTAAACTGTCATTTAAGGGGGTTTTCTTTATTATCGTTGACCTTAATTAATAAAATAAAAGGTCATATGACATCTCCTATTAGTTTACCAACTGTTATTTGGTCAAAAGTAGCATCTTTTTTACCTCCCAAGCGACAAACTCTTATTAGTTTAGTTGCCAAAGACTTTCTAAACGCTTTTCAATCATTAGAATGTCGTTGCGCTTTTATGCACTCCCTTTCCAAACATGAAATTAACTTAATTTTCGATCATCATTCTGAGGTTATAACAAGTTTAATTAACCAACAGTTTCATCAGTCTATAAACCCTGACTCTAAGTTTACTAAGGAGTTTTTATCTAAGGTAGTCGAAAGTAGATTTATGAAAGGTGCTTTTCATGCAATAGACTATTTACAAAGCCTTAATGAGGAACAGCGAGATAAGATTGAAAATTTATGTTTTTCCTGTCATCGCTTTGACTTTACAGATGACGAAGTTGCGCAAATCATTATACTGTGCCCTAACTTAATGAGTTTAACTCTTAACAACTCTAAGATAACAGGTGCAGGACTTGCGCAAATTCCAGGGAACAATACGCTAAAAAAGCTTGTCTTAAAGAATTGTGAACATCTTAATGAAGCTTCTCTTGAAGAGTTTTTCTCAAAAGCCACTCATTTACAAGAAATCACTTTATATAATTTACCTATAACGGGAAGATGTCTTTCTAATATTTCTGAGGAAAATCAATTAAAGAGGCTTTCTTTATTAAACTGTAATCATCTTAATGATGACTCACTTACTGATGTTTTCTCAAAAGCCACTCATCTACAAGAAGTTAACTT
>JASFVE010000090.1:0-6807 GCA_050049995.1 Chlamydiota bacterium
TAACAAAAAACAAGGAAGAATTTCATTTTGTAAAAAAAGAAGCAAAGCAAGAAGAGGTATTAATAAAAGTAAACACACAAGACCAATGTGAACTTCCCTATACGTATTATATGGGCAATATCGAAATGGGAAGCTCTTTATCCAATGAACTTACCTATAAAGGCACCAGCACCCACTTTTTACAAACCTTAGATAAATTAGATAAGCAATGATTGATAGTAATTGTAAGGGAAGAATACAAAGTTTAGATGACAGAAAAAATATTATCATCTGTGGTGATAAAGACAAGACGATAGAATTTTCTGTAGATCACTGGGTGGAACTCTCTAGGCAATCAATAAGAGATCGAGGTAAATTTGCAGTAGCACTGTCTGGAGGATCCACGCCTAAAGCAATATATCAAAAACTATGCACTTCTCCTGTAAAAGAAAAAATTCAGTGGAAAAACGTTTTACTTTTTTTTGGAGACGAAAGATCCGATCCCCCTACAAGCCCTGAGAGTAATTATTACATGGCCATGGAAGCTGGATTTAAAAATGTCCCACTTCTTAAACAAAATATTTTTCGAATGCAGGCTGAAAAAAACATCAAAAAAATGGCTAAAGATTATGAAGAGTTGATTAAAGAAGAAATTGATGGTACTTTTGACCTTGTCATGCTAGGGATGGGAGATGATGGCCATACCGCGTCCCTGTTTCCTAATACACACGCATTAAAAGAAGAATCAACTTTAGTCATAGAAAATGAAGTCCCGCAAAAAAAGACTTGGCGTATGACATTGACCTTTCCTTGTATTAACCAAGCAAGAAATATCGCCTTTTATGTAATAGGAGAGTCTAAAAAAGAAACAGTAAAAAAAGTTTTAATCCCCTCTCCTGGATCTGATACTTACCCCTCTCAGCTTATTGGAACTAAAGAAAATAAAGCTCTTTGGATTTTAGATGAACAAGCTGCTTTATTGCTCAAAACATCAGCAAAATGATATCTTATATTCCTTATGTTAGTATTAGGAATAGAATCAACTTGTGACGAAACAGCTGCTTCAATAGTAGAGAGCGGAGAACAAGTACTTTCAAATATTATTTACTCACAATCTGATCTTCACAAGAAATATGGTGGAGTATTTCCGGAACTTGCTTCTAGAAAACATGTTGATGTTATTACAAATGTCATTGATGAGGCCATACTTCAAGCTCAGGTAAAAAAAGAAAATATAGACCTTATCGCAGCTGCTAATGGACCTGGATTAATAGGGGCCTTATTAGTAGGTGTCAATGCAGCTAAAGCTTTGTCTTATGCTTGGAATATCCCACTAGTTGGCGTCAACCATGTGGAAGCTCATATTTATGCTGCCATGATGGGGCAACAAAAAATATTTCCCTCTTTAGGAGTTGTCCTTTCCGGAGGTCATACCTTTTTAATTCTCATGCATGATTTAAAAAACTATACACTGATTGGGACCACACAAGATGATGCTATAGGTGAAGCATTTGATAAAACAGCGTCTATTTTAAATTTGCCCTATCCTGGAGGACCTGAAATAGAAAAGTTAGCATCTGGTGCAGATGAAAATAAATATTTATTTAAAACACCAGTTCTAAAGGATCGTCCCTTTGATCTTTCCTTTAGCGGGATAAAAACTAAAGTTTTATATACCGTAAAAGGGCAGGGCAAAAGCAAAAAAGACCCTGATCAAATTCAAGAAGAAGATAAAAAGCACCTAGCTGCCTCATTTCAAAAAATTGCTTTTGATTCAGTAATTCAAAAAATGGAAAAAGCAATCAAGACTCATTCCTTACAAGCAATTTATTTAGGAGGAGGGGTGACTCAAAATAATACTTTAAGAAAGATGGTCCACGATAAGTTTTTAAGTTTCCCTGTATTTTGGCCCACATCTTCACTAAGCCTCGATAATGCAGCAATGATTGCAGGGCTAGGATTTCATAATTTTCAAAACCAAAAATTGATAGCTCTTTCAGATCTTGATGTAAAAATGCGAATTCCCCTTGAGGATTTGAGTAAAAATTAGTAAAATCTCACTTTTAATCTTTAATTGGTGGAAAAATGGCTAAAAAAGGACCGAGAGAAACTGTTAAACTTAAAAGTACAGAAAGTAAAGAAGTTTATTGGACAACTAAAAATAAGCGCAATGTCACTGAAAGACTTGAACTTAAAAAGTATGATAAGACTTTAAGAAGACGTGTAATTTTTAAGGAATCAAAATAATAGTGTATGAGCTTCGCCTCGCATTAAGGTATTTACTTCCTAAAAAAAGAGCCATATCTACTTCAATAATTTCTATAATATCTTTTATAGTAATTTCTTTAGTAGTTTGGCTCTGTTTAGTTTTCCTTTCAGTAACTTCTGGACTGGAAGAAAATTGGCTCAGCAAACTCACTCAATTAAATGCCCCTTTAAGAATTACACCTACCCCTAAATACTATTCATCTTATTATTATCTAGTAGATACTATCTCTCAGAACTCAGATTATGAAACTAAAACAATAGCCGAAAAGCTAAGTGCACCACAGTCAAATCCTTACCAATCAAATATTGACGCAGATATCCCCTATTTTTGGCCCCAGAAAGAAACTTCACCTGATGGCTCTGTAAAAGATCTTGTAAAAGATGTGTACTCTTCTTTACAGGATTTACAAAAGCAAGAACCTTCTCTTTTTTTTCAAGACTATGAAATGAGCGGCGCTTTTTTAAGACTGTCTCTCAGTCGCGATCAAGGGGATCACTTACCTTTAAAAACATCCTTTTTATCACAGATGTCTTACCTTCTTTCTTTTCAGGGTAGCAACCCTCATTTAAAGGAGTTGATGCTGCAGCCAACCATTGATGATATAAACCACTTGCTTATTCAACCTGAAGTTCCTATTACGCAAGATGCATATTATCCTACCTTTAAAAGTGAAAGCATCAATAGCTCCGTTTTAGATCATATTGATATTTTAGAGGTAAAATCGAACAGTAAGTTTTCTATGTCTGGTCAGATCCTACCAGAAGGAGTTGAATTTTCAGTTAAAAAAAACCCCTTGTCTTCTACATGTACAATTTTAAATAAGAAAAATAACGAAGCTGATTGTCTAAAAAAAGTAGGTAATACAGTTTACATAAATAAAGAGTCCTTTAACTTTCATGAATTGACTTTCATTTTTGAAAAACCTCTAACCATGAAAGTTATTACCTTCCAAAATAAACCGACTTTAAATCTTGAAGTAGAAACTGAAATCCAAGGAAGAAAATTAACTGGAACCCTACCTTTTTTAGGCTTGAATATAGAAAATGCTAAACCAAAAGTGTTTTTCAATATTGCCCCCAAATCCCCTCCTTATTGGGCATATTATGTGAAAGACATAGGTTGGAAGTTGCCTGAAAAAGGCGTGCTTCTTCCTAAAAGCTATAAAGATAGTGGGATTTTGATAGGCGACCCAGGATACTTAGCTTATAACAGCACCACTGCCAGCTCCTCACAAGAGCAGCGAATTTCCTTTAAAGTAGCCGGCTTCTACGATCCAGGTGTTATGCCAACGGGAAATCGCTTTATCTTTGTTCCTCAAGAGATTGTAAGAACCATTAATGCAAGTTCCTCTTTTCTAACTACAGACACTGCCACAAATGGCATTATGCTTTGGACAACCCCTATTAAAAAAGCATTAGACATTAAGCCCCTTATATCTAACCAGCTTAAAAAAAGAGAGCTAGATTCTTACTGGAAAGTAGAAAGCTATGAAGACTACGAGTTTTCTAAAGACTTAATCGAACAATTCAAAAGCGATAAACTGCTTTTTACTTTGATTGCCCTTATTATTTTAGTTGTTGCCTGTTCAAACATCATTTCTATGCTTCTTTTGCTAATTAATGATAAAAAGCAAGAAATTGCTATTTTGCTAAGTATGGGAGCTACCAGAAAAAGCATTTCCTTAATTTTTGGACTATGCGGCTTTATTACAGGACTAATGAGTAGCTTTGCAGGGATCTTAGCTGCTATTTTCACTTTAAAGAATTTAGATGTTATTTCTTCTTTTTTAAGTTCCCTTTTAGGACATCAGGCGTTCAATGCTTCTTTTTTTGGAGACCACCTACCTAACCATTTAAGCTATGACGCTCTATTTTTTATAGCCGTAATTACACCTATTATTGCACTTATCGCAGGGCTGGTCCCTGCCATTAAAGCCTCTCGATTAAAACCCTCATCTATCTTGAGGTCACAATGAAATATGTAATAGAGGTAAGTAATCTATCAAAATCTTTTTATTTTCCTAAAAAAGTTGATGTATTAAAAGATGTTTCTCTTTCTATTGAAAAAGGAAAGTCAGCAGCTATCATGGGAGCTTCAGGAGAAGGAAAAACAACTCTCTTACATTTGATTGGGAGCTTGGAAAAACCTGATTGTGGCAAAGTCTTGATCAAAGGAAAGGAAGTAACTACAAAAAACTGCGCTTCTATTAGGAACTCCCTAATTGGCTTTATATTTCAAACATCTAACTTACTAGAGGATTTGACTGCTTTAGAAAATGTAATTCTCCCCTCAATGATTGCGAGAAAAAATGATAAACTACAGCTCAAAAATGCTTATGAGCTATTAGATATGGTTGGCCTTTCCAATAGAAAACACTTTTACGCTAAGCAGCTTTCAGGTGGAGAAAAACAACGAGTTGCTATAGCAAGAGCCTATATCAATAACCCTGAAATTATTTTAGCGGACGAGCCTTCAGGAAATTTAGACCATGAAAACGCTACAGCAATTCATGAAATGCTTATTCGTTCGTGCAAAGACTTCAACAAAACTCTTATCCTCGTTACACATAATCAAGAATTAGCTTCTTATTGCGATCGGCAATACTTGCTTAAAAATAAGCAGCTCATTATCGCTAACTAATTTAAAAAAAATATTTGCTTTTTACGAAGTATAACTTTTATGTTTGCCTCCTTGTTTTCTATGGTAAATATATGGCAATAGTAACAAACCAAGTTTTTCTACAACCTGACTTTAAATGCTTAATAGAAAGGCAATCTGAGCATCCTGGAACTATAAGACAAATAGATTTCCTTCAATCGGAAATTTTTCAAGAACTACCCATTACTCCTTATGAATTATCCGATTGGATAGTAATTTCTAATCTACCTCAGGAACTTCAAGCCCTTTTAGCTCGGAATTGCTGGGAATTAGTAGATCTTATTAATGCAAAAGTTCCGTTACAAGCTATTTTAGAAATTTCCGACAAGGACCTCAGGGAGGAAGTTATCCGTAGATCTGGAAATATAGCATTACTTATAGATATTGGAGTTACGCTTTCCGAAATATTAGAAATAACAGATAGAAAAACCCTAAGCCTTGTTATCAATCATGCCTCAAAAGTAATAGCTCTTCACAACATTGGTATTACCTTTGACTTATTTATTAGACTTAAGATGCCACTGCAGCATCTTCTGGTGAAAAACAGTCTTGGGTTGGAATATCTATTTAAAAAAGGTGTTACATTCGAAGATATCAGAAAATTCAACGAAGGGCTACAACGATCAATTGTTAGTAATGCTTATAACCTTTCCTTCCTCATTAAGGATAAACCTTTTTTTTATAGCATTATGATGCTAGGAAAGGGCTTCCCCTATAAAATTATAAACAATCCTAGATCTTTCACAATTCTAACCAGATGGGGTATATCCTTAAAAAAAATGATGGACTGGGATAACAAAAAACTCTCTAGGGGATTAACATATAGTCATAGTTTAGAAATACTTGCTTTAGAAGGAGTTTCTATAGAAAAGATTCTAGAATTAGAAAGCAACCTATTCATGCTGATAATTTCTGATCCTTATCTTATAGCTGCTATTTTAGCTACAGGTGTATCTTTTAATAAACTTATTGCAGCAGGCACGACTTTTCTTCGAGAGCTGATTCAAAATGGTTTTAACTTGATAGAACTTTCTAAAGTTGGCATTTATTTTATATCTTTCTTTTCTCTTGAAAACAACCTTAGAAGCCTAGTTTTAAACAATGGCGCTAAAATGAGCGAACTAATAAAAACGGGTATTCCCGCAACATTTTTTTTACAAAGACTAGCCAACGTGAAAAGGTTGCATTACTCCAGTTTTAAAATGCCAACTATGCTGCAAAAGGTTTAGAACATTTTATTTGTCTATATCGTCTTGTGTGTGTTAATCTAGCTAATGAATTCGTAAAAAAAAGACCTTAATTCATTTTATTATAATTAGCATACGATTTGTTTTTAACTAGCAATCAATTACCTAAGCATTTTGGCTAAATTTATAACAGAAAATCTTTCGGAGTGATCAAATGCAAATTTCAATTATTGGAACTGGATATGTCGGACTTGTTACTGCTGCATGTTTGGCAGAAATGGGACATACAGTTACTTGTTTAGATATTGATGAGAAAAAAATCAACAACTTGCATGAGGGGATTATTCCTATTTATGAACCCGGATTAAGCGAACTCGTTAAAAGAAATATCAAAGCAAATCGACTTTTTTTTACCACGTCTTACACATATGCAATAGAAAGTTCTGATGTATGTTTTATAGCAGTACCCACCCCCTCTTCTGAAGATGGGTCATGTGACTTATCATATGTTTTGAAGGCTGCAGAAAGTATTGCCAAGTGCATGACTAAGCCTATGATTATCGTAAATAAATCAACAGCGCCTGTAGGTACCTGCGATAAGATTGAAGAAAAGATACAAGCACACATAAAAAATGACCTTACTTTTGATGTTGTGTCCAATCCTGAGTTTTTAAAAGAAGGCTCAGCTATTCATGACTGTATGAAGCCAGATAG
>JASFVE010000091.1:0-6721 GCA_050049995.1 Chlamydiota bacterium
AACTCTACTTGATGTAGAGCTGATTCTATGAGCTTTTGAGGGATTTCTTCTTGTGTAATTTTATGGATCGCTTCCACTAAAATCTTTTGCAACGCCTCTATTTTTTCTTCGTTACATCCTTTACAAACAATAACCCAAGGCACTTGTGTTATGTCAGTGTCTAAATAGGCATCTGCTTGAGTACATAAATCAGAGTCTAAAAGAGCTGATTTTAAAGGAGAGGCATCTGTTCCCATTAATATTTGATCGAGGAGAGTAATTAGTAATACTTCTTCAACATGTGTAGCTTTGGTAACTAGCCAGGAAAACGAAACAACAGACTTGTTTTCCAATCTTTCATCTTCAGATACTGGATAACTTTCAACAGCATACTTCGGAGAGGAAAAGAGAGGTTGTTCTCCTATAGGAGGTAATTTGGATATTTTTGTTACTCCTTTTAGTGCTTTAGATTCAATGAAGTCGAGGTGTTTTTGTAAAGGGAAGTTTCCATAGAAAAAGAACTGGGCAAGAGATGGGTGATAGTGCGTTTTATGAAAGTCAATGAGTTCTTGATGTGAAAGACTAGGAATGACAAAAGGATCTCCCCCAGAATTATAAGCATAAGGAAGACTTGGGGTTAGATGTTCAAATAAATGCTGCCATAATCTTGCATCAGCAGAGCTCATAGCCCCTTTCATCTCATTGTAGACAATTCCCTTAAATTGAAGGGGGGTATTTGGATCTGCAGGTTCCGTGAATTCTAAGCGATGCCCTTCTTGTAAAAAGCTCATTTTCTTTAGAAGTGGGTTAAAGGTAGCGTCCAGATATACTTCTAATAAATTGTAGAAATCTTTTTCATTTTGAGAGCTTGCAGGATAACAGGTGAAATCTGATCCTGTCATAGCATTCATAAACGTATGTAAACTTCTTCGGGACATGGAAAAAAATGGATCTTTTACAGGGAATTTTTTAGACCCGCATAAGACAGTATGCTCAAGAATGTGGGCAACTCCATTAGAATTGTAAGGAATCGTTGGGAAATTTATGCAAAATAAATTTTCCTCGTCATTGCAATCGATATGCATTACTTGGGCCCCTGTAGGCTCATGAATTAGCTCTACCAAGGTGCATTGAAGTTCTTGTATAGGAAGTTTTTTAGTTAAGGTAAATCCTTTATAAGAATCGCCTATTTTCTTTAAATCGTATGCCATGAGAAAAATTCCGAAATTATCTATAGCAAGATAAAGATTTTCAGAATTAATGTAAAACTAATGCCATTTTCCTTTTTTCTTTCCTTTTCGGCATTCTTTCATAAGATAATTACATTCGCCGAGTAAAAGTAGCAGATCCTTGCTGTCGTCAAAAACTTTTTTCCAGTTCATGTTTTTTCTTTTAAAATCTGTTGTAAGTTTCTGGTTGGCTTTTTGGACTTTCTTTTGCATTGCTAAATAGGCATTAAAGTGAGGGTTTTGTACTTTTTTCTTCTTTCCTTTCATCCGTTATACCTCGTCTTCTTCATCAATAAGCTCGATTAACTCTATTTCTCTAGCTTTTAATTCGTCCAATTCTACCTGATCTTTAAAGCTTTGTGAAAAAAATACAGATAGGAGTTCTTCATTTTCGGGATGTTTTTGCTGAAGTTGGTTGATCCTATTCTTTAGAGTAGTTTGCGTTTGTCTATTAATATCTAACTCTCTTTGAAGTACTTGCTTTCTTTCCGGAATGGGGCTTGCCATATTTTCCTTCCTGTATAAGTTTATTATAATCCTTATCAGGTTTTATTTTAAAATCTATATTAAATGTAATTATTTAGTATTTAAATATTAATGATTTAAATTTAGGTAAAATGAAAAGAGGCTTAAAAAATTGCTTTTTTAAGCCTCTTTAAAAAGGAGGAAGAAAATGTATCAGTCCCAAACAAGATTAGATGCGGATTGATATTCAGTTACTCTTGTTTCAAAGAAGTTTTTTTCTTTTCCAAGGTCAATAGTTTCACTCATCCATGGAAAAGGGTTATTAGAATGGTACTGAGGTGAAAGTCCTATTCTTTCTAACCTTCGGTCTGCAATATTCTGGACGTATTCTTTAAACATAGAAGCGTTTAACCCCAAAAGGCCGTTTGGAAGGCAATCTTGTGCATACAAGTATTCCAACTCGACAGCCTCTTTAATGAGGTTTGTTATATGTTCTTGAAACTCAGGGGTCCAAACTTCCGGATTTTCTTGTTTAATGCCATTGATAAGGTCAATGCCAAAGTTTAAGTGAATTGTTTCATCTCGCAAGATATATTGAAACTGCTCTCCAATGCCCACCATTTTGTTTTGCCTTAAAAAAGAAAGAATCATCACAAAACCGCTATAGAAGAAAATACCTTCCATAATGATGTAAAAACCAATAAGGTTTTCTAAAAACTTTTGGATGCCTTCTTTTGTGTTTGTATTGAAGTCTGGGTTTAAAATGTCTTCAGTGAGCTTCATTTCAAACTGATCCTTATTATGGATCGTGTTTACTTCATTATACATGTTAAAGACCTCGCCTTCATCTAGAGCTAGAGAATCGACAATGTATAAGAAAGTATGCGTATGAATAGCTTCTTCAAATGCTTGTCTCAAAAGATACTGACGAGCCTCTGGATTGGTAACATGCCTAAAAATAGCTAGGACTATGTTATTGCCAACTAAGCTTTCAGCCGTGGCGAAAAAGCCCAAGTTCCGCATAATCATTCTTCTTTCTTCTTGGGAGAGCTGATTAGACTTCCATAATTCAATATCTTTTGCCATAGCAACTTCTGTAGGCATCCAGTGGTTAGCGCAACCATTTAGATAGTGCTCCCAAGCCCATTTATATTTGAGAGGCATTAGCTGGTTTACATCAACGGTATTACAATTAATCAACCTCTTTTGATTGACCCTTACTCTTTTTTCTGCTCCGGCGAGCTTATCTTTAGTTTGATTCATATTACTACTCCTTATTGACAGCTTTCACATCCTTCTTCAAGATTGCAAACAGGAACGGAAATATTCCTTTTGACTTTAATTTCTGAAGAAGCTGACTTATTTTTCATCCAACGAGGTTGTATACCTCTTTTATTGATATCCATAGTGGACTTTTCAATTTGCGTAGCTCCGAGGGAGCGAAGGTAATACTGAGTCTTTAACCCCATTTCCCAGGCTAACGCATACATTTGACTTAACTTTTTACCACTAGGTTCAGCAAGATAAAGGTTTAAAGATTGTCCCATGTCGATCCATTTCTGTCTTCGGCTGGCGCACTCGATCAACCACTCCGGTTCAATTTCAAAAGCAACTGGGAACATCCTTTTAACATCGTCTGGTATTCTCTCGATTTCGGCGATTGAGCCATCAAAATATTTCAAATCATCTATCATTTCATTGTCCCAAAGGTTTAAAGCTTTAAGCTTTTGGACTAAGTAGGGGTTTACAATAGTAAACTCACCAGATAGGTTTGATTTTACAAAAAGGTGTTTGTACATGGGTTCTATAGACTGTGTTACTCCAGTAATATTGGCTATAGTGGCAGTTGGTGCAATAGCCATGGTGTTACTGTTTCTCATGCCATGTTTTTTGATAGAATCTCTTACTTTTTTCCAGTCTAGCTTTTGAGAGCGATCTACCGATACAAAGCCTCCTCTTTCTTTTTCTAAAAGATCGACGGTATCAATAGGGAGAAGACCTCTTTCCCATTTGGATCCTTTATAAGTAGAATAGGAGCCTCTTTCTTTGGCAAGCTCACTGGAGCTTAATATCGCATAATAGGATAGAATCTCAGTTACTTGATCGGCAAATTCAACCGCTTCTGCTGAGCAGTAACTAAACCCGCTTATGTACAGAGCATCTTGAAATCCCATCATACCAAGGCCAATAGGTCTGTGACGTAAATTGGCATTTTTAGCCTCTTCAATAGGATAAAAGTTAATGTCAATGACGTTGTCTAGCATTCTGATGGCTATTTTGATTGTTGCAGCCATTTTCTTTTCATCAATGCCTTTATCTGTTACATGTTCAGCTAAATTAATAGAACCTAAGTTACAGACGGCTGTTTCCTCTTTGGAAGTATTTAGTAAAATCTCTGTGCAAAGGTTTGAAGAATGCACTACTCCAACATGGTCTTGAGGAGATCGAATATTGGAAGGATCTTTAAAAGTGATCCATGGATGGCCTGTTTCAAAAAGCATGCTGAGCATTCTTCTCCAAAGATCAAGAGCTTCTACTTTTTTAAAGAGCTTAATTTTTCCTTCTTCTACCATCTTTTCATATTCTTCATAGCGTTTTTCAAAAGCTTTACCATAAAGGTCATGAAGATCGGGTACAGAGTCAGGGCTAAAGAGAGTCCAAGTTTTTTTCTCTCGTACACGCTTCATAAAAAGGTCAGGAATCCAGTTAGCTGTGTTCATATCAGGTGTTCTTCTTCTTTCATCACCAGTGTTTTTTCTAAGTTCTAAGAAGTCTTCAATGTCTAGGTGCCATGTTTCAAGGTAGGCGCACATTGCTCCCTTTCTTTTACCTCCCTGGTTGACAGCAACAGCTGTATCGTTAGCTACCTTTAAAAAGGGGATAACACCTTGGGATTTTCCATTTGTACCTTTAATTAAAGCCCCCGTAGCCCTTACATTTGTCCAGTCATTTCCGAGTCCTCCAGCCCATTTGGAAAGTTGCGCATCATCGGCTACCACTTTGAAAATATGGTGCAAGTCATCCATGACTGTAGAGAGATAGCAAGAGCTAAGTTGAGGATGCAATGTTCCTGCATTAAAGAGGGTTGGAGTGGAAGATACATAATGAAACTGAGACAAGATATTATAAAATTCAATAGCCCACTTATTTTTATCTTTTTCTTTAGTCGCAAGTCCCATAGCAACTCGCATCCAGAAGATTTGAGGCGTTTCTAGCCTTTTGTTTTCATGATGGATGAAATATCTATCATAAAGGGTTTGCAAGCCTAAATAGTTAAAAAGATGGTCTCTTTCCAGTTTAAGTGCTTTGCTAAGCTCATCTAAATCGAAATCTAAAAGATCGGGTGATACTCTTTTTAGCTGAACACCATTTTTAATGTATTTTTTAAAGTACTGTGCATGTATGTCTTCTAAAGATCTGTCGCTTGCAGGAACATTTAAAATTTCTCCATAGATGGAGTCTAAAAGAAGTCTTGCCGCTGCATAAGTATAGTTGGGCTCTTTTTCAATTTTACTTCTAGCAGCCATAATATTGGAAAGATAGATTTCAGACTCTTTCATGCCTTGATAAAAGTTGGCAATAGAAGTAGTGAAAATGTCTTTTGAAGAAACGTCAGACAGTCCTTTACATGCAAAAGTAATTTTATGTTTGATCTGTGTTTCACTAACCTCTTTTTCTGTGCCATCTTTTGCAATGACCTTAAAAATTTTTGCCGATTTATCTGAAGAAGGTTCCAGTAAAGGTTCGTGAACTTTTTCTTTTTCTGATCGATAAAGGATATAACCTTTAGCAATGTCGTAAAACTTTTCTTGCATTAAAATGTTTTCGATCAGGTCTTGAATTGTAGAAAATGATAGCACCTCATTGCTTTCTGCCATTTCCACAGCTTTTTCCACTACTTTTGCTGTAATGAGGTTTACTGCTTGAATAATATCTTCAGGAGTTTGCTTGCTGTCAGAAACGTTATGATGTTTTCGGAAGAATCTTTCTACTGAAGAAGTGATTTTCATAGGATTGAACCGAACTAGAGTAGCTCGATCATGTCTTAAGATTTTTAGGTGAGAACCAGATCCTTTTCTCACTTCTTTTCTATGATCTCTGTAAATGATATAGTCTCTAGCAACGTCGTGATATCCATTTTTCATTAATGTAACTTCAACTATATCTTGGATTCCTTCTACGGTTAACCGAGTTCCTTTGGAGGCCATAGTAGTGACTTGATCAACCACTAGGGAGGTTAAGTGTTCTATCGTTTCTTTAACATCGTTGCTTAAAGAAGCATCTTTAGAAAGTTTCTTTGTGTCTCTAAATGCATATTCTATAGCGTTGGCAATCCTTTCGCGGTGAAAAGGTACAAGCTTTCCATTTCTTTTTACAACAGTGTATAAAGTTTGTTTTGGAACATCTTTTTCAATGACTTTATTCATGTGGTTCTCTCTCTTAAGTGGTTAGGGTCTACTACATCTTGTAGGGGTTAACTTATGTAATACTATATATTGTAGCGTGAGTTTCAAGTCTACAAAAAAAAATCCTGAGAGTGAAATTTTTCGTAAGCCCTGGAAAAACAAAAATTTAAGTTAAGAAATTATGTTTTTGACTTTCATTTCGACCCAAAAACATGGTAAGATAAAGGAATATATAAAGCCAGTTATGAGAAGAATAAATCTAGTACCTAACATGATCACAGCTTTCGGGCTTGCTTGTGGTTTATTTGTTATTTTTAAAGTGAACATGGTAGAGCCTGGAAGAGGCTATTATGAAGTAATGCTTACTTCCGCATTGCTTCTTTTAGTAGCTGCTATAGCAGACTTTATTGACGGCGCTGTAGCAAGGGCGTTTCAAGCTGAAAGTGAGTTTGGTTTTATGTTTGATTCCCTTGCTGATGCCATCTCTTTTGGTGTCGCACCTTCAGTTTTATTATTAAAAAGCCTGTCGCTAGAACAAGGAACATTCTTATCATTTATTAGCGCTACAGGAGCTATGGTATATTCTCTTTGTGGAGTTTTGCGATTAGTTAGGTTTAATGTAAAAGGGGTTGAAGCTAAAAA
>JASFVE010000092.1:0-6658 GCA_050049995.1 Chlamydiota bacterium
CGAAATGCCACCCAACTAAAAGAAGTTAGTTTGAATTGGACAAATACAACGGGAGAAGGATTGAGCCAGCTTCCTAGAGAAAACCAGTTAGAAAAATTGCATTTATATAATTCTTGTCATCTTGATGAGGCTTTTCTTGCTAAGTTTTTCCAAAAAGCAATGCATTTAAAAGAGGTTAATTTATCTGAAACAAATATAACGGGAGAAGCTCTGGCTCATCTTTCAGAAAATAATCAGTTAGAAAAATTGCATTTAAGTGGTTGTGGCAATCTAG
Source organism: Chlamydiota bacterium (assembly GCA_050049995.1). GTDB lineage: Bacteria > Chlamydiota > Chlamydiia > Chlamydiales > SM23-39 > 21-14-0-10-35-9. The sequence continues at coordinate 275 of JASFVE010000092.1, forward strand.
AGGAAGACTTCCTTGCTGTGTTTTTCCGAAATGCCACCCAATTAAAAGAAGTAGATCTTTCTGCAACAAAGACAACGGGAGAGGGACTTTCAAATATTCCAGAAAACAACCAATTAGAAAAACTGGATTTAAATTGTTGCTCCGATCGTGATCAGGAAGAAGAAGAAAGTTTTCTTGATGAAAATTTTCTTGGAACCTTTTTTTTCAAGGCTTTTTGTTTAAAAGAGGTTAACTTATCTCAAACAAAGTCAACAGGAGAGGGACTTTCAAATATTCCTAAAAACAACCAATTAGAAAAAGTAATGTTCAAGGGAGTAGATGAAAGTGATAGGATTTTTCTTAAAGAGAATTTTCTTGGAGACTTTTTTTCCAAGGCTGCTTGTTTAAGGACAATTGATTTAAGCGGAAACACAACAGGTGAGGGGCTGGCTTGTATTCCACCTGAAAACCAGTTGCAAGAATTATGGCTAAATAGCTGCGAAAATCTTAAAGAAGATTTTCTTGTAGAATTTTTTCAAAAAGCATCCCATTTAAAAAACGTTAGTTTTGATTATTCAGGCACAACGGGTGAAGGACTTTCTTGTATTCCACTTGAAAACCATCTTGAAGATCTGAACCTTGAAAATTCAGCTGGTCTTGAAGAAAAGTTTCTTAAAGATTTTTTCTTAAAAGCTCTTCATTTAAAAGAGGTTAATTTATCTGGGACAAACACGACAGGAGAAGGGCTTGCTTATCTTCCCGAGGAAAATCAATTAGAAACATTGTGGTTAAGTGATTGTGTAAACCTTGATGAGAGATCTCTTGTAGAATTTTTTCAAAAAGCATCCCATTTAGAAGATGTCTATTTAAGCGAGACAAACACAACAGGAGAAGGGCTTGCTCATATTTTAGCAGACAATCGACTAGAAAACCTTAACTTACAATATTGCAAAAATCTTAATGAGACCCATCTTGTAGGGTTTTTCTTAAAGGCTCTTCATTTAGAAGAGGTTAATTTATCTCGGACAAACACAACAGGAGAGGGCCTTGCTCGGATCCTAGAAGAAAACCAATTAGAATGGCTTGATTTAAGTGACTGTGAAAATCTTGAAGAAAAATGGCTTATAAACCTTTTTTTTAAGGCCTCCTGTCTAAAGAGCGTTTATTTTAATGCTACCAACACAACAGGAGAAGGGCTTGCTCATGTTTTAGCAGACAATCGACTAGAAAACCTTAGTTTACAACATTGCAAAAATCTTAATGAGTACTTTCTTAAATGGTTTTTTTCGAAAGTATCCCATTTAAAAGAATTGAATTTATCTTATACAAACACAACAGGAGAAGGGCTGGCTTATCTTCCAGAAAACAACCAATTAGAAGAATTGGATTTAAATTATTGTCAAAATCTTAATGAATCTTTTCTTAAAGTAATTTTTGCAAAAATTGCCCATTTAAAAGAATTGAATTTATCTTATACAAACACAACAGGAGAGGGATTTACTCAAATCTCAAAGAGAAATCAGTTAGAAATACTTAGTTTATTTAACTGTCAAAATCTTAATACACAATTCTTACAAAGCATTCAGAAAAAAACATTAAGAATAAGGCGTTGAACTTGCTTGTGTTATTTTTTATAAAAACAGAAAAAAACACTCGAAAGCAAATCTCTTTATCAGAAGGGGGTGTATTAGCTAAATGCCCTCGTGATTTAAGGGAACTAACTATATTATCTTTGTCCTTTTAAAAATATAATAGGTCTATCATGGTTAGTTCTCTACATTACACGCAGCTTCCAGCTCTTTCCAAAGGGATTCTCTCTAATATTATAGCATTTTTGCCAGCAGGTCAGCAGCCAGAAACTCGTAAAATTAACAAACTTTGGTATGACATTTTTACGACTGAGCTTAGAAGCCAATTTTTTCTTATGCAATCTATTGCCAAGCTGCCAGATAAAGAAAGAAGCTTATTTCTAATCAAACACCCTCAATTAATAGAACATTTAGTTACTTTAAAATTTAATGAAGCCTTAGATCCGAATTATGAACATACAGGTAGTTTTCTTTCTATATTTCTTGAACACAAGTATCGTAATGATACAGTTGCTATGATAGCTCATTTGAGGACCTTACCTGAGGGAAAAAGAAATACGATTCATTCTTTAACCCTTTCCAATGCAAATATAAGGGATCAAGATATTGAGGAAGTTCTTAAGCTATGTCCTAATATAAAGTCTTTAACTCTCAAAAACTCTAACATAACAGGAGAGGGACTAGCTCGCGCTTCACATCGGCTTGAAAAACTGCATTTATGTGACTCTCGTCATCTTAATGAGGCTTTTCTTGCTGAATTTGTCCGAAATGCCACTCAACTAAAAGAAGTTAATTTGGAGAGCACGAATACAACGGGAGAAGGATTGAGTCAGCTTCCAAGGGAAAACCAATTAGAAAGGTTGAATTTAAGTAGTTCCTATCATCTAAATGAAGTTTTCCTTACTGAATTTTTTCGAAATGCAACCCAATTAAAAGAAGTTAATTTGTTCTGGACGAATACAACGGGAGAAGGATTGAGTCAGCTTCCAAGGGAAGACCAATTAGAAAAGTTGAATTTAAGTGGTTGCGATGAACTTAAAGAAGCCTTCCTTAAAGACCTTTTTCTAAATGCAACGCAATTAAAAGAAGTTAATTTATCAGCAACAGATACAACTGGAGAAGCGCTTTCTTGCCTTCCTGAGGAAAATCAATTAGAAATATTGGGATTACATTATTGTAAAGACCTTGAGGAAGATTTCCTTAAAAGGTTTTTCTTAAAGGCAAATTACCTAAAAGAATTAGATTTATCTCTAACCACCTCAACTGGTGAAGGGCTTTCGTGTCTTCCAGAGAAAAACCAATTAGAAGAATTGGATTTAAATTGTTGCCCATGTTATGGAGAGGACGAATGGAAAAGTTGCTTTAAGGAGAATTTTCTTGCAATCTTTTTCTCAAAAGCAAGTTGTTTAAAAAAGATAAATTTATCCGACACAGAGACAACAGGCTGGGGGCTTTCGTGTCTTCCAGAGAAAAACCAATTGGAAGAACTGAATTTAAGGGGCTGCGAAAATCTTAATGAATATTTCCTTAAAGATTTTTTCTTAAAGTCGTTTCGTTTAAAAGAGCTTGATTTATCTTCTACAGATATAACGGGAGAAGGGCTTGCTCATATTTTAGTAGACAATCGACTAGAAGTGCTTAGCTTACAATTTTGCAAAAATCTTAATGAGTATTTTCTTAAATGGTTTTTCTTAAAGGCAACCCAACTAAAAGACATTTGTTTATCTGATACAAATACAACAGGAGAGTGTCTAGCTAGTATCTTAAAGAAAAATCAGTTAGAAAAGCTTGCTTTAACATACTGTGCAGATCTTAATGAGCGCTTCTTACAAAGCATTCGGGAAAAAACATTAAGACTAAGACAATGATAAGATTTTTCATAAAAACAGAGCTATTTTTTTAAAAAGGAAATTATATGACAACTTCTATCAATTTATCATTGCCTCTAGATATCTGGGCTAAGACGATATCTTTTCTAGATCCTAAACAGCAATTAGCAGTAAGCCAAGTGAGCACATTATGGAGACAAGCTTCTCACATGCCAATATGTCGGTTAGCTCTTATGGAATCTATTACAAGGCTTCCAGAAAAAAAAATAGGTTTATTTTTAGAAAAGGATCCTAAATTAGTAGAGCGTTTAATTGCTCTAAAATTTAATGAAGTCCTAGGTTTCAGTTCTAAAGTTACAGGAGAGTTTCTCTCTAAAGTAATTGAGCGTAAATTTGAGAAGGATATACCAGGCATGATTTCCTTTTTAGAAAATCTTCCTGATGAGAAAAGGGTAATGATTAAAAGCTTAGATTTTTCATGTGAGGAGGATCATGACTTTACGGATGACCAAGTTGAGCAAGTTATTGCATTATGCCCTGATTTAACATCTTTTACGTTGTCACTATCAAGGACAACAGGTAGGTGGCTTACTCAGGTATCTAAAGAAAGTAAATTAGAAGAGCTTAGCTTATTTTATTGTACGGATCTTAATGAAGAATTCCTCATAGAGTTTTTCACTGCTAGGGCAGCTCATTTAAGAAGTGTTGATTTATCTTATACAAACACAACAGGAGAAGGGCTGGCTTATCTTCCAGAAAACAATCAATTAAGAGAACTATTTTTAGATCGTTGCTATTATCTTAATGAAAGATTTCTTGAAGGATTTTTTAGTTTAAAAGCAAACCAACTAAAAAAAATTGTTTTAGATAAAACAGAGATAACAGGTGAGGGACTTTCTTATATTTCAGAACAAAACCAATTAGAAAATTTATCTCTAGCTCATTGTACTGACCTTAATGAAAATTTATTAGAAATCTTTTTTTCAAAAGCAGCTCATCTAAAAATAGTTAACTTGTCTCAAACGTACACATCTTTGAAAGGGCTCTCTCAAATTCCTGTGGAAAGCCAATTAAGAGAGTTGGTTTTAAGTTCGTGTGCGTTCATTAAAGAGCATTATCTTATAGAGTTTTTCTCTTTAAAAGCCTCTCATTTAAGAAAGCTTAATTTGGCCTCTACCAAAACAACAGGGGAAGGGCTGGCTTGTATTCCAGAAAAAAACAAATTAGAAGAGATCTCGCTACGAGCATGTAATAAGCTTGATGAAACCTTTATAAGGAGGTTTTTTCCCTTGAAAGCATCCCATTTAAGAAGTGTTGATTTATCTTATACAAACGCAACAGGAGAGGGACTTTCTCAGCTTCCAGAAAACAATCAATTAAGAGAGCTATTTTTAAGTTCATGCATGCTCCTTAGAGAAAGCTGCCTTTTAGACTTCTTTTCGTTGAAGGCACCTCAGTTAAGAAAAATAGATTTATCTTATACAAATATAACAGGGAAAGGATTTGTTACAATCCCAAAAGAAAACCAGTTAGAAACATTATTACTAAGATCATGTGAAAAGCTTGATGAATATTTTCTTGGAAGGTTGTTAGCTTCAAAAGCAGCTTATTTAAAAGAGATTGATTTATCCTTTACGAATATAACGGGAAGAGGATTTGTTACAATCCCAAAAGAAAACCAGTTAGAAACATTATTACTAAGATCATGTGAAAAGCTTGATGAATATTTTCTTGGAAGGTTGTTAGCTTCAAAAGTAGCTTATTTAAAGGAGATTGATTTATCTCATACAAAGATAATAGGGAAAGGACTTGTTGCAATCCCAAAAGAAAACCAGTTAGAAACATTATTACTAAGCTCATGTGAAAAGCTTAATGAGTATTTTCTTGGAAGGTTTTTTTCTTCAAAAGCAGCTTATTTAAAGGATGTTGATTTATCCTTTACGAATACAACGGGAGCGTTTCTTACTCACATTTTACCTGGAAACCAGCTAAAATATTTAGAGTTAAATGGCTGTCAAAATCTTAATAGACAATTCTTAGCAAGAATTAAAGAACAAGAAGTTGAACTTGCTTTGTAAGTTTTTTCATAAAAACAGAGTTATTATTTTAAAAAGGAAATTATATGACAACTTCTATCAATTTATCATTGCCTCTAGATGTCTGGGCTAAGACGATATCTTTTCTAGTTCCTAAAGAGCAATTAGCAGTAAGCCGAGTGAACACATTATGGAGACAAGCTTTTCACATGCCAATATGTCAGTTAACTCTTATGCAATCTATTGCAAAGCTTCCATTATCAGTAAGAAGAATCTCTTTAGAGCTGTATTCTCCATTAATAGAACATCTAATTAATCTACAATTTAATGAAGTTTTGGACCCCCATAACAAGCATAAAGGGGAATTTCTTGCTCAAATAATAGAAAGTAAATTTGAGTATGGCTCATCAAATGCAATGGAGTATTTGAGAACTCTTTCTGAAGAAAATAGAAAAGCTATTACCTTTTTAAATTTTCAATGCTGTGCTGCTGTTCTTTCTTTAGACCTCACAGATGAACAAGTTGAAGAAATTCTTTTGTTATGTCCTAACTTAAAGTCTTTAACTCTTGAGTTCTCTTGTATAACAGGGGAGGGTCTTGCTCATATATTAGAGCAAAACCAATTAGAAAAGATTTGTTTGAAGCTCTGCTTAAACCTAGATGAAAGGTTTCTTAGAGGTTTTTTCCAAAAAGCCGTTTGTTTAAAAGAGGTTGATTTATCTGAATCAAACACAACAGGAGAAGGTTTTGCTCATATATTAGAGCAAAACCAATTAGAAAAGATTTGTTTGAAGCTCTGCTTAAACCTAGATGAAAGGTTTCTTAGAGGTTTTTTCCAAAAAGCCGTTTGTTTAAAAGAGGTTGATTTATCTGGCTCAAACACAACGGGAGAAGGTTTTGCTCATATATTAGAGAAAAACCAATTAGAAAAGCTTTGTTTAAAGTACTGTG
>JASFVE010000093.1:0-6516 GCA_050049995.1 Chlamydiota bacterium
TTGTAGTTTTTTACGAGATCTTTGTATGGCCGGGCTTTCCTCTGCAAAAGTTTTATTGGACTTTGAGACAGAGTCTTTTTCTCCTATGGATTTATTAGAATCAATAACCTGACTTGATACTTTATCTAGACTCATAAACTACCTCTTTTTTGTAGGCTGCATACTATTAAAAATAAAATTTAATACCAAATAAAAATTTACTTTTTGCTAGACTAAGTTTTATGTCACAAGAAAAAGCAAAAAAAGCAGCAGCTACAGCTGCTTTAGAATTTATTAAATCAAATATGACAATCGGACTTGGAAGTGGATCTACTTCTGAGATCTTTATAGAAGAGCTAATAAAAAAAGTAAAAAGTGGCTTAAAAATCCAAGCTGTATCTAGCTCTAAAAAATCCGAAGCTCTTGCAAAAAAAGGAAATATACTTGTTAAAAGAATTGATGAGGTGACAAACATCGACCTTACTATTGATGGAGCTGATGAAATTGATCCTGACAAGAAGATGATTAAAGGCGGCGGCGGCGCGCATGTGAGAGAAAAAATACTAGCAACGTCAAGCCAAAAAATGATTGTTATTATAGATGAAACTAAACAGGTCAAGACATTAGGTGAAAGAGCTCTTCCCGTAGAGATTATTGAGTATGGCCATCTTCATACTGAAAAAAAACTTAATAAAATAGGATTTAAAGGCGTTTGGAGAAAAAATCCCGACGGTTCTTTATTCATTACAGACAATAACAACTATATTTATGATGTGACGATAAAGTCACTTACTCAAAAGCCAGAAGAAATTCACTCTCAGATTTTAGGCATACCTGGAGTTGTTGATACAGGATTTTTCTTTAGAATTGCCCACACAGTGATTGTAGGTCACCTAGACGGCAGTTATGAAATTTACTAACTAGTAGTTGATAAAAAATTTATTCTTAGCAAGCTTAATAATTGCATCCACAGCCAAAGAAGCATCTTCCCCACACGCCTCTACTCTTATTTTTGATCCTTTAGCTGCAGCTAACATTAAAATACCTAAAAGAGACTTAGCATTAACGGTGTATTCCCTAAAATGCAATTGAATATGGCTGTGAAATGACGAAGCGCACTTGACAAGTTCCGTTGAGGGTCTTGTATGTAGACCCTTTTCATTAAGAACAACAAATGTTGCTACACATGTATTTTGTGTCTGATTATGATTCTTTCTAAAATTAAACAACGCAGATCTCCCAAGACAACACTGATAAAATATGTTTGATTTTTTAGCAAACTTTTTTAAGAAATTGAAAGTGAGGAATCCTCATCAACTTGTTGTTTGTCTAAATCAGATAACATTTGCGAAAACTCCGCAAAAATAGACTGGACAGCCTCTTCTTTTGTCATATCCACTCCAGCAACCTTTAAAAGATCCAAGGGGAACTTTTTTCCACCAGACGACAAGAAATTTAAAAAGTCATTTTTACTTTTGTCAGATTCTCTCACTTTTTTGAAAAGAGCATAAGCAGCGCTGATTCCTGTAGCATACTGATATACATAAAAATTGTAGTAAAAATGTGGAATCCTAGCCCATTCAATTGATATATCATCGCAGACATGAACAGTTGGCCCAAAATATTTTTGGTTCAGTTTCTTGTATTCTTCTTTTAAAAGAGATGGTGTAAAAGGAATTTGCTTCTCACAAAAAGTGTGAAGTTGCAGCTCAAACTCTGCAAACATTGTCTGTCTAAAAAATGTAGTTCTAATCCCTTCTATTTTATAATTTAGCAAGTAGGCTTTTATTTTTGGATCTTGAGTCTGCTTAAGCATTAGATCCAATAAAAGCTGTTCATTGAATGTAGAAGCCACCTCAGCTACAAAAATAGGATATTGAGCATCGTGGTAGGGCTGGTTTTTACGACTAAGGTAGGAATGCATGCTATGCCCTGCTTCATGAGCCAGTGTTAAAACATCATTTAATGTTCCATGAAAGTTCATGAGAATATATGGATTGCTATCATAACATCCACTTGAATAAGCACCTGATCTTTTTCTTAAATTCTCAAAAGGATCCACCCATCTTTTTTCATTAAGCCCCTCTCTTAATATGTTTTGATATTCCTTTCCCAAAGGAGCTACAGAGTCCACTACAAGTTGACATGCTTCTTGATAAGTAAAGTCAAGTTTTACGTCCTCTACAATGGGGACATAAAGGTCATATAATTGAAGTGTATCAACTTTTAAACGCTTCTTTCGCACCTCCATATATTTATGCAATAAACTCAAATTATCATGAGTGCTTGCAATTAGGTTATGATATACCTTGGGGTCAACATTATGAACAAAAAGAGCAGCTTCAAGACAGCTTGGATATTTTCTAGCCCTGCTTAAATATAAGTGATTTTGCATCTGCCCTTGTAAAAGCTCACATAGCGTGTTCTCAAAATTGAGATAACCTTCATGCAGCTTTTCAAAAGCATTTTTTCGCAAAACTCGGTCATTGTTTCTTAGGTAAATAGAGTAAAGGCCATTTGTAAGCTCATGTACTTTGTCCTGACTATCTTTAATAGAATCAAACTGCAAGTCAGCATCGTTAAATGCACTAAATGTTTTGTGATTAGCATCCAATGTCTTTGAGCTTAATGCTATAAGCTTTTCTTCTTCTAAAGTTAAGGTATGAGGCTTTAAACGATGGATTTTTTCAAGAAAAAACTTAAATGGAGCAAGAGTTATCCCGTTTAGGTATTCTTGGAATTTCTCATCAGGAAGCTGAATAATCTCAGGCTCAACCCAAGATGTGACAAACTGAAATTCATGAGCTGTTGCCACAATTTTCCCAAAGGCTTCTTTACTTTCATCATTTCCTAAATCTTCATCTAGCCTTAAGTGAGCGTAGGTATATAGCTTATCAAGCGTCCTTTCTACTTCAAAGTAGGTGTCGAGAAATTTTTTGAAATTCTCTTCTCCACTAGACAGTGTACCTTTAAAAGATGAAATTTTTTGAAAAATTTCTTGATCTTTCAAGGATTTAAGGTCTTGTTCCCATTTCTCCCAAGATGGATAAAGAGCTGATACATCCCATTTATGAGCATTCTCGAGTAAAGAGCGTTCTTTTACCATAATCTTACCTATTCTTTGTTAAAAAGCTGAATATACCCTTTGAGTGGGTTTGAGACAAAGGTTTCCTTAAAAAACCCCGATTAGCAATCTTAGCTCTATTTTGCTAAATTTATTGCAAAAAATTCTCTTTTATCATAAGGTTGTAGATACAAAAATCAACAAAAAACTATTAAACCGGAGGTTGTTATAATGACACAAACAGAGAAAAAAGTAGCTCTTAAGCCTCTTTCAGATCGTGTGTTAGCACAAAGACTCGAACAAGAAGAGACTCTTAAAGGTGGAATTATTATTCCTGATACAGCGAAAAAAAAGCAGGAAACTGCTGTTGTAGTCGCTGTTGGACCTGGAAAGAAAAAAGAAGATGGGACTTTCGAGTCTATGCCAGTAAAAGTTGGCGACAAAATCTTAATGGATAAATATGCAGGTCAGGAAGTTACGATTGATGATGAAGAATACATCATCGCCAAAGCTGATGACATTATTGCAATCATTGAATAATTAACCTTTTGAAAATAGGAGATAAAAAAGTTATGGCAGCCAAAGATATTAAATTCAAAGAAGATGCCCGCCAAAAGATCTTAAAAGGGGTAAAAACTTTAGCCTCTGCTGTAAAAGTTACTTTAGGTCCTAAAGGAAGAAATGTTGCAATTGACAAATCCTTTGGATCTCCACAAATTACTAAAGACGGTGTGACTGTAGCAAAAGAAATTGAGCTCGATGACAGACATGAAAATATGGGAGCTCAAATGGTAAAAGAAGTAGCTAGCAAAACAGGAGATAAAGCAGGAGACGGAACTACTACTGCAACTGTTCTAGCTGAAGCTATTTACACCGAAGGACTTCGCAATGTGACTGCAGGTGCTAACCCAATGGAATTAAAAAAAGGGATTGAACTTGCTGTGAATACAGTTGTCGATGAACTTAAATCACTTAGCAAACCTATTAAAGATTCCAAAGAAATTGCCCAAGTTGCCACTATTTCAGCAAATGGCGACCATGAAATTGGAGAAATCATTGCAAAAGCAATGGACAAAGTTGGTAAAGATGGAACAATTACTGTTGAAGAGGCAAAAGGCTTTGAGACAGTATTAGACGTAGTTGAAGGAATGAACTTTGACAGAGGATATTTATCTTCTTACTTTGTAACTAATCCTGAATCTTTAGAAGCAGAACTAGAAGATGCTTATATTCTACTTTACGAGAAAAAAATCTCTTCTATGAAAGAGTTTTTACCTGTTCTTCAAGCTGCAGCTGAAACAGGAAAACCTTTATTAATCATCGCAGAGGACATTGAAGGAGAGGCACTAGCTACTTTAGTGGTAAATAGACTAAGAGCTGGCCTTAAAGTATGCGCTGTTAAAGCTCCTGGTTTTGGCGATAGAAGAAAAGAAATCCTCCAAGACATTGCTATTCTGACAGGTGGTCAGTTTGTTAGTGAAGACTTAGGAATCAAGCTAGAAAATGTTACATTAGATATGCTTGGTAGAGCTTCAAAAATTATCGTAAAAAAAGAAAGCACAACAATTGTAGGTGGATCTGGTGAGAAATCTAAAATTGAAGAAAGAGCTTCTTTAATTAAAAAGCAAATTCAAGAAAGCACTTCTGATTACGATAAAGAAAAGCTACAAGAAAGACTTGCTAAGCTAACTGGCGGTGTTGCCGTTATCAAAGTCGGAGCTGCTACTGAAGTTGAAATGAAAGAGAAAAAAGACCGTGTGGATGATGCTCAAGCAGCAACTAAAGCAGCGGTTGAAGAAGGAGTTCTACCTGGTGGTGGTACTGCTTTCCTTAGATCTCTTCCAGCTCTAGAAAAACTAGTTGCAACCCTAGAGGGTGATGTGAAAATTGGAGCTGAGATCATTAAAAAATCTCTTAGCTATCCGTTAAGACAAATTGCAGAAAACGCTGGAAAAGAAGGATCTATTATTGTTCAGCATGTAATGGGTCTTAAAAAAGAAGAAGGATATGATGCTAGAAACGACGAATTTGGCAACATGTATGAAAAAGGAATTTTAAACCCAACAAAAGTTGATCGTTGTGCATTGCAGTTTTCTTCTTCCATTGCTTCATTACTACTAACCACAGAAGCAATTATCACAGAAGAAGCGAAAGAAGAAGCAGCTACAGCTGCAGCTCCTTCTCCAATGGGATATTAATAATTATCCTTTCAAAAAAAAGGCATCTTTTCAAAAGATGCCTTTTTTTATATAGTTTTTCCTTCACTACCCCACTTTTTTTGAGTAGCTTGTTGAATCTGAAAAGATCTTCTCCAACCAATTTTGAGGCTTTAAAACTTCTTTCAAATATTTTTGGATATCTGCCTCATCAAATATCTCTTTAATCAACTCACCTGTTGGAAACCCTTTTTTGCTACTTACATTTTTAAACTCAATTCGATCGATATCTTTTACCTTTTCCCAAGACTCGAATAACCCTTTTCCACGGATTTGAACAGAAAGATTTGTAATAATAAGTCTTCTTATAATGACTTCATTATCATCTTCTTTAGACTTTTCTTGATTCACATTCTCTAAAATTTTAGTCCAATTATTTTGAGATCCAGTTAAATTATAAAACTCAATACCTAAAAAAACATCGTTCATAGCAATTTCCTGGATAACATTGGGATCCGCAGTTAGCTCTTTCCATTGATATGAAACATGAATGTCTTTACTGGAAAAAGCTGTGCTTGTTCTAGATCCAAGCGGGTTATTAATTTTAAAGGTTCGAATACTCATGCCAGTTTTAGATACATCTATACTTCCAATAGACACATTCACCCCAAGCTTGTTTGAAAGATAGGAGGCAATAATAGGAGCTTTAAGAAGCCATAAGGTAATTATCAATGCCACAATAATTAAAATAATTATCCCTATAGAACTCTTAAAAAATACCTTTTTCTTCATGAACTCTTCCTTTTCCTTTATTTAATCTATTAACTTTTTAATATCGTGTATGATTTTTTTAATGAATAATTATTTTGTTCTCAAAAAATTCTTTTTTAGATATTAAAAACAATAATAGAGAGGTAGAGCATGAAAAAGTTTTTAGCTGTTATATTAATAATTATCTTTGTTCTAGTAACAGTTGTTTTCTTATCATGGATTTACAGAACTTCTCTTACTTCTTACTTCATATCGAAGCAGTTAAATGGAGTTCCAGTAAACATAGAGTCGATGGAATTTTCTAAGGATAACTTAAAAGTAAAAAACTTATTTATTGGCAATCCCCCTCAATCAAAAACTGCTACTGCATTAGAAAGTCAATTAATTGACGTTGATGCAACTTTACAGGAGATAAGAGGAAAAAGGTTAACTATTGAAGGGATAACAGTCGACGACTCACTTTTAGCTATTGAATTTTATAATCAATCGGGTACTGAAAATAACTGGAGCTATATGCTAAATGGTGATGAAGAAAAAGAAAAAGAC
>JASFVE010000094.1:0-6226 GCA_050049995.1 Chlamydiota bacterium
ACTTATCCTGGTATTTTTCTAATACATCTGTAAAGCGGTTGAAAAGCTGAACTGTTAATGTGAGCAAAGAATCAAAATCTAGAGCGTTATATGCTTTTAACGACTTTTCTAATCTATCCGCCACTGCCTTAATTTCTTCCTCATCACAAGCGGTTCCTTGATTTTTCGCTTGAGAGATTTGATCATAGACAGGAGAGAGGGACGTGACATCTTCTACTTTGAGATGATCTTTGAGTATTTCTTTTAAGATCCGTTTAATATCTTTTTCATCATAGAGGCTGAAGTTTTGAGTAAATCCTAAGTGGTGTATTTCTTTTCTTAAGATTTGTAGGCAAAAACTGTGAAAGGTGAATAAAGAAACTTTTTTAGAAAGGCTCTTTCCTATTAACAGTCCAAGTCTTTCTCGCATTTCTTGAGCCGCTTTATTGGTAAAGGTAAGTCCTAAAATTGACTCAGGTGAGATTTTTTTTTCCTGTATTAAATAGGCTATACGGGTTGTGATAACTTTTGTTTTACCACTTCCAGCTCCTGCGAGGACTAAAATCCTTCCATTAATCGATGTTACAGCTTTCTTTTGGTCAGGATTTAAAAGTTTAAGTTCTTGCATTCGGATGTTTAACTTTTTGAAGAAGGCTGATTAGCTCAGACTTCACTTCTTGCATTTTTACAAGTTTTGCCTTTGGTCTCGGCCTGACAATAATCCAAAGGTTTGGGTGAAGAAAGTTTTTACTTAACCTAAAGGATTCTCTTACAATACGTTTAAATCGATTCCTTTCAGGGGACTTTCCAAATTTCTTAGAGGCAACTATGCCGAGTTTTAATGTAGTATTTTCTTGAATTAAAAAATCTACAATTACAAAGCTACCCCTAATGCGATTTTTTTCCTTTGTGACCCTAGCAAATTGCTGTGTTTTCTTGAGTCTATAAGAAGTAGGAAATGTAAAATCTAGACGGCCAATGATTTGCGACCCTTCTTTCTTCTTCGGCTGATTACCTTGCGGCCATTCGCAGATTTCATTCTTGTTCGAAATCCATGAGTCTTTTGGCGTCTTCTTTTGCTTGGCTGATATGTTCTTTTCATGAAATTTTTCCTTATCTTTTGTCATTTTTGCTAAATAAAATAACTAATTTGGAGAAGAAAAGCAATACAGATTGAAAAGAATCTCAATTTGCGCTATAAAATTGTCCTTTGAACATGAGGTAAAAGAATTTTATGAAAGTTAGAGCTTCAGTGAAAGCCGATCCTTCTAAAGGGGACAAGATTGTTCGCAGAAGAGGAAGGCTATACGTAATCAATAAAAAAGACCCAAGACGAAAACAAAGACAAAAAGGACCAGCTAAGAAAAAATAGAGGTAGTAATGGCCAGAAAAGCAATGATTGCTAAACAAAAGCGTCGTCAACGTCTTGTTGACCTTAAGTGGGAAAAAAGACAAGCGCTCAAAAAAATTATTTCAGATCCTATGGCATCTGACGCCGACAAAATGGAGGCGATGACAACATTAAATAAAATGTCAAAAAATTCTTCTCCCGTAAGGTTGAGAAATCGCTGTTCTATAACAGGAAGATGCAGAGCTTATCTACGTAAATTTAAGCTTTCTCGTCTCTGTTTTAGAGAACTTGCCTCTTCAGGGCATATTCCTGGCGTGACAAAATCGAGCTGGTAATCTAGCTCTTTTTTTGAAAGTATTGCTGGAAGTCGGAAGTCTCTTGAAGAGGTTTCCATTCCGGCAGTTCTTCATTCCATACAAATGTTGTATTTTTTACCTTCCCTTCTATCCATTCACTTCTCAAGGCATCGAGACTCATTGGTCCACATTGATTATTGGACTCATCTAGGTAGTACCATAATTTATCATCTAAAATTTTCTGATAACCTTCAGCTTCGACGCTGTCTTCTGTTTGTTCAAGCTCCATTGCTTCTTGCTTATTAATTTTCAGATCAGCCTCTGAAGGGACTTTTTGATTTTTAGAGGGGAGTAATAGCAAAATTAACAAAGCAAAGACGGTAAAGAAAAAACCTGATAAAAACCATAGATAAGGGTTTCGCTTTTTTTTACTGGCAATAAAGGAGCAAATAAACCCAATTACTGCTGCTAGAAATAAACTGATATATGGGCTCATGTATATAATCCTTTTTTACTTTATCTAATAGAAACCAACTTTTCCCATCAACCTTGTTTTTTCTTAAATATTTTTTTTAAACAGCATTTTATTTTTTTAAAGGTATATGTATCCTTCAAAATTACAACCAGAATAGGTAAAGGTTTACCTAAAAAAAGTATAGCCGTAGAATCAGAAGGTGCATGCGCCCAAAGGTTTCCCTTAAGCGGTGTAAGAATAAGAGCGTATAAGCCAAATTGGAGAACTTTTATGTACGAAAAATTTAAAGAAATCGACGCCAAGGAATTACAACTTCCGGATACAACTTTCATTAGAGATATTGAAAGTAAGGTTTTTCAGTCATTAACACTTCAATGCTTAGCTAAAATAAAAGGAATTTCTCTTCTTGAAGGTACTTTTTTTGACTCTCTTTTGGGAAGGGAAGTGGAAAGAGTAAAAGGAATCCAAGTAGAACAAGATCAAAAAAAACACTCTGTGAATATTCGCGTTGAAATTAATGTTCACTATGGCGTTTCTATTCCAGAAAAGTCTGAAGAAATTCAAACAAAAATTGTAGAAGAAATTAGTGCTTTTACTGGTCTTCATGTCGGTTCCGTTCACGTCATCTTTAAAAACTTAATAGCTCCTGTAGAAGAGCAAAAAGAAATTAAGGAACCTGAAATAGAGGATGAGCTGCAAGAAGAAGAATTCGAGGAAAGCTTTTAGTTGAGCAACCCCTTGTTCCACAGATCAAATAACTTTTGATCCTCTTTTATAAGATCGTCCCTAGTAATATTGAATACTCCTTCCCAAAGATGCTGGTTCATGGCCATATCTTGAATTATGAGCTTTTTAAATAGGCCATGATTATCTGCCCAATGCTTGACTAAGTGAGAATTGTAAAAAATATCTCCAAACTTTCCATCTTTAAAGGATATTTCATCTTCAATAAGACACTTCAACAGCTGCTCTTTGACTTGCTTTGCTTGTTGATGTATTGTGGCTTGATTAATGCATTTATCCGGAAAAGAATTCAAGATGCCAATAATACGCTTAATAGGGGCTTGAAATTCAGAGGGAATAGAATTAGCTCTATCAACATGGTATAAGTCATGTGTCATAAAAGCTCCTGGTCCTCCAGTTAGAAACCCATCTGCTTTTTTAAAATTTTGTTCATGTTGCCCTGGAAAGGGACATTCAACAGGTCTTAAGTTTTTTTCTTTAAATTTAAGCATCATAGTAAGGTCAATAGGACCTATGTAAGGTAAGGGATAGACTGTTTTTTCTGGATTTTTTACTGCCATAAATATTCGATAAATAGACATTGAAGTAAAAACCATTTCCTGAGCTGTCGGATAAAACCCTTTTTTTTCAGGACATTCAAAAATCCCAAGAAAAGGATAATTTACCTCCTGAAGTCGATGCAATAAAGGAGACCAGGAAATAAGTCCGGTAGCGGGAATGGGAAAGGCGAAAATAGTCTGTTCTGAAGGAGGCTCTTTTTCTATCTTTCGTAAAATTTTTTGTCTCTCTTCTTTATTAAAAAATGGCTTTGTTAGGTTTTTTAAATAGGTGTGAAATATTCGTTCGCTTACATCATGGACTTTAAAAGTACAAAAGTCACTAGGTGGAATAATAGGTGGATGGGAGTAGATAGTGTTGGTATATTTTCCAGGTAAAATTGTGAATGTCTCAAGGTTTTGATGTAATTGCTCCTGATAGCTCCAAAATTGAGAGGCTGTAGCATACTGCTCAGGTGTTATAATTTCATTAGCTGCAGCAAGAGCTGCTTGGCTTAAAAAATAGGGATGCAAAGTCAAAGAAGTAATTTCATGATCAAAAAAATGATTTTTTTTAAATCTATCTTCAAACTCCCTTTGAGATATAGGAGATCGATGCGCTTGATTAAAGGCAAACTGACAAGCTGCAGGAGTGACTCTTTCAAATGTTTGTATGGCGGAAAGTTTTCGGGTAAAAAATTTTAGTCTGGGAATTGACATAACGTTAAGTATTTTATTTAAAGTGGGGGACTTTAATAAGTGAAGAACTTTTTCTCAAGAAAGATTTTTTCTTAAATTATCGATGTCTTTTTTAGTTATCCCTTTAACTTCTCGAAGCTCTTTATCTGGTGCTTGCTCGATATTTTTTACACTTCCGAAGTGTAAAAGTAGTCTTTTTTTCTTTACAGGTCCAATTCCTTCAATAGCATCTAGTTTTGAGCTGAGAGTTCTTTTCGTTCTTTTCTTGCGATGAAACCCAATAGCTACTCTATGGGCTTCATCCCTAATTTTTTGAAGTAAGGCAAGTAAAGGAGACCTTGGATTGATGATAATGGGATCTTTTTCAAAGGGAAGAAAGACCTTCTCTTCTGTCATCCCTTTTGTATGTTTGGCATCTTGTTTTGCCACACCAATTATATCAACATTAGCGATGTTGAGCTCTTTAAAAACTTGTAAAGCAACATTTAAATGGCCTTTACCGCCATCAACGATAAGTAAATCGCAGAAATCATTTTTTTCTTTTTGTTTGATAAAGTGTCTTTCTAGTACTTCTTTGGTAGCTCCATAGTCATCAGATCTATTAGCTTGTTTAATTTTGAAAAGCCTAGTCCTTGATTTATCATAACACCCATTGACAAAGCTAATCATGGAAGCTACAGGATCCGTTCCTGCAATATTAGAGGTGTCAAAACACTCAATTCTTCTCGGGAACCTCTCTAAATAAAGGTTTTCTTGTAAATCAAGAAGCATTTTTTCTTTTAAAGATTTTTCATCTTTTTCTCTTTGGAACTGTACTTCAGCATTTTTACTGGCAAGTTCAATGAGGTCTGCTTTACTTCCCTTTTGGGGGGAGGTAAGATGGACTTTTTTCTTAGCATTTTCTGTTAACAGTTCTTGTACAATACCTCTTTCTTCTAAAGGAATAGGGAGCAATATTTCAGAAGGAGGAGTAACTTGAAGATAGTGTTGTAGTAAAAATTGTATAATTACTTCGTTATCATTTTCTAAAATTTGATGAAAACTGAAATGTTCAGATCCTATCAGTTTGCCCTGCCTAAAAAATAAACAGACAATCATGACGTCAGCAAAATGACGATAAAGACCTATTACATCACAGTCTTTAGCAGATGGATTATCTACGTGTTGAACATGAAGGACATGCTCCAACTGCTGTATCATTTGATGCAATTCTCCAGCTTTTTCAAACTCTAAATTATCAGATGCCTCATGCATTTTTCTTTTAAGTGTTTTTGCTACTTCCTTGTCTTTGCCTAGTAAAATTTTTTTAGCAGAGCTTACTAGGGTCTTATACTCATCTTCCGTACACTTACGGACGCAAGGGGCTACACATTTTTTTATATCGTATAAAAGGCACGGTCTTTGTCTACTGGAAAGTTCACTATCACTACATTGTCTTAAAGGAAAAAGTTTTAAAATAAGATCTAAGGTCTGTCTTGCAGCTTTAGCGTTGGTATAAGGTCCAAAAAATTGACCAATGGGCTTTGGCTTTCCTTTATAGCGAACTATTTTAAGCAGAGGCCATTTATGATTTGTTAATACTAAAGAGACAAAACTTTTGTCGTCTTTAAGCATAATATTGTATTTTGGCTTATGCTTTTTTATGAGGGTATTTTCTAAAATAAGGGCTTCTTTTTCGGTCGGAACTACAATTGTATCGATATGAGTTATTTGTGAAGTGAGATGCGGGATCATTTCTCTCGTATCTCTTCCCGGGAAAAAATATTGTTTAAGCCGTACTTTTAAGTTTTTTGCTTTGCCGACATAAAGTACTTTGCTTTGGGCGTCTTTCATAATATAGACGCCAGTGTCTATAGGGTATTTTTCTAATTTCTTATGATCAAAGCTCATAAAAGTTGCTTTTGAAAAAATAATAACTTTTCAAGTGCCTGCATAGGAGTCATATGGTCAATTTCAAGTGACCTTAGGTTGTCCAACAGATCTTTTTCTTTTTGAGGTTGTGGGTCTTGCATTGCAAAAAGAGAAAGCTGTTTTTCGGGCACTTGTTTTCTACGTGTTGTTTTCTCTAGTTCTTTTAACATTTTTTTAGCTTTTTGCAGCACTTCTAAAGGAAGACCTGCCAGTTTTGCCACATGAATACCATAGC
>JASFVE010000095.1:0-6070 GCA_050049995.1 Chlamydiota bacterium
CGTAACCTAAAATATTCATGAGAGCTCAATGGGATTTTCTTGGTTAAAGATATAGCAGTAGTTTTTTGCATTAATACGTAGTTTTATCATAACTGGTAGCCAGGTTTCTTTTTCATCCCAGTTAGCAATCCATTTTTTCTGTGATGAGGAAAAAAAAGAAAAAGAAAAATCTGAAACATTTTCCATTAATGTTTCTTTCCTCATTTTTTCGGAGTCTATTAGTGAGGTAATGGTCATAATAATAGAATTGCCTTCTTGTAATATTTCACCAAGCACAACACCTCCAAAATCAGGATCAGGATCTACTTCATTGTCAAAGGTAAAAACAATAGAGTTGTTGGAGTCATCTGAGTATAGTTCAAATCCCTTTTGCAAGTAGTTTATTTTGCTAAATGTTTGTTTTAGTCTCATATTCAATGTAACTTCTGAGAGGAGCTTCTGTTTTTTTTCCCTTGCAAGCTTATCCATTTTGGGAAAATGCGATAAAAAGCTGAATAAAGAAGTCAAAAGAATAGTCAATAAAAAAAGAGCAATAGAAAGCTCTAAAAAGCTAAAAGCTAGCTTTTTCTTGGTTTGCTTAAGGCTAGAGCTCCTATTGTACCTGCTAGTAGCAAATAAGCTAATAACCCTATGAATGAAGGAGTTAAAATTGTAGGCTCGGGAGCAATAGCCCCAATTACTGTTAGAAAAGCAATCAAAATACCTATGCAGGCATCGCCGCCCACAAGTCCAGAAGAAAGTAAGATCCCTTTTTCTTGAGCCTCTTCTTTTTTTGAATGACGATTTACATACCATGATATTAACCCGCCAACCATTATGCCTGCTGATAAAGAAAGTGGCAAATAAAGACCTATTGCAAAAGGTAAAACGGGAACTTTTAAAATTTCCACTAACAGGCCAATTATGACTCCTACAATAATCAAGGTATAAGGCAGATCGCCAGATATGACTCCTTTGGTAATAAGCGCCATTAAAGTTGCTTGAGGAGCGGGCATGCTTTCAGAGCCCAGCTGATATGCTTCATTTAAAATATAGACAGTAAATCCTAAAGCAAGGGAAGGAACAAAAACTCCAATAATTTCGGCTATTTGCTGCAGCTTTGGGGTAGATCCTAAAAGAAAACCAGTTTTTAAGTCTTGCGAGGTAGTAGCTGCCATACAAATGGCAATATTAGCAACGGCAGCCATTGTAATAGCTGCAATTAAGTAAACTCTTTCTGTCCATCCCAAAAGCACAAAAATTATACATGTTAGTAATAGAGTCGTGATAGTCATGCCTGAGACAGGGTTGGACGTTGAGCCGACAATCCCGACAGTAATCGATGTTACAGCTACAAAGAAAAAACCGATAATAACAAGCAAAATAATAGTGGTTAGATTCATAGGAAGGCCTGGGAAAAGCCATAAAGTAAGTATGATGGCGATTGATCCTAAGATTAACCATGCAAGAGAAATGTCTTGATCTGTTCTATCTAAGAGTTGTTTATTGCCAAATCCTGAAAAGAGCTCCTTGACTCCAACATGTACCGTTTTGATAATCAAAGGCCAAATCTTTATAAGGCTTAAAAATCCACCTGTAGCGACTGCTCCAGCGCCAATATAACGAACATAGCTGGCCCAAATCTCTTGTGAGCTCATGTCACTGATGGGAATGGTTGATGGATAAATTATAGATTCAGAGCCGCCGAACATTTTCATAAGCGGAATAATAACCCACCAGGCAAAAACACCTCCCGAAAACATAATAGAAGTGATTTTAGGTCCGACAATAAACCCGACACCTAAAAGAGAAGGGGTAGTAGCAACGCTAAAGTTGGATTTTTCAAATGGATGTAGAATCCATGTAAACTTTTCTGTCCATAATCCAAATATTCCTGAGCATATTTTAAAAAGACTTCCTAAGAGAAGTCCCCACAAAGCCATGATGGCAGATTTATGCCCTTTTTCCCCCACCTTTAAAATTTCGGCGCAAGCAGTCCCTTCCGGAAAAGGTAAAACGCCATGTTCTTCTACAATAATGTATCTTCTCATAGGAATCATAAACAATACCCCTAAAATACCTCCCAATACAGAAAGTAAAAAGATTCTCCCGATAGAAGGGGCGTCTCCCAATAGCATTAAAGCTGGAATAGTAAAGATGATACCTGCAGCAAGTCCTTCTCCCACTGTTGCTATTGTTTGTACAATGTTATGTTCTAAGATAGTAGACTTTCGAAAGAAAACCTTAAAAACTCCCATGGATACAACAGCGGCAGGAATAGATGCTGAAATAGTGGTGCCAATTTTTAAGCCTAGGTAAGCATTCCCAATAGCAAAGAAAAATCCTAAAATAATTCCTAAGCTCAAGCTTTTAAAAGTAAATTCTGGAACCTTTTTCTTACCAGAGACATGGGGTTTAAAAACTGGTTTTTGAGTCGTCATAAATATAAGCTGCCAACTTTCCTTTTTATTTGTTCTATAAAGAACATTAAAAAAAAAGTATAGCCCACAGTAAAAATAAATCCTTTTTTCTAGCTAAACCAATTAAAAGGAATTTCCTTGGAATAAAAAAATATCAGCTAGTTTTTAGAGGAGGGACTTTTTTGTTATTCTTTGAAGCAATAACAAAATGTGAAAAAATGTATTCTTTCTTATTTTCATTTAAAGATAAATGAAGGTCAATTCTAACTTTTTTGTATAAAAAATCATCTTTAGATAGTTTCGAGGTATACCCAATTAACTGATATTTTCTCGTAATGATTTCTTTATCGTTTAATTTATAATCATTCAAATAATAGAACTTTGCATTTTTCTTATTAGAAGACATTGTGTTTTCAAAGGAAATGCTGTTGTCATAAAAAAAGCTTAACACCTCTGAAAAGCTACAATTAGCTACTCTTTCAAGCTCTAATTTTAGTGCCTTTTTTTTTGTGGTTAAAAATAACTCATGCGGAGACTTGATAAAGAAAAAAATAAAAAATAAAGACAAAGTAAAGGCAATTAATACTTCAAGTAGAAGAAAAGATTTTTTTTTAATTTTAATTCTCATATCGTTGAAATAGTAGTTTGACGAGATATTGAAAAGAAGAGTATCTTATAATTAGAAAAATTAAACATTAATCTCATGAAGTTTCAAACAAAAGCATTGTATAATCTTCTTAGATTAAATTATATGTCTGACCCTACCATTTCTTGTGAAAGTTGGCAGGTTGAGGATATGCGTAAGGCATCTACGGAAGATCTATTTCATCGATTAGAAATGCTGGGGATAGAGCTTACTAAAGAGTCTTTATGGCAACTGTCTGAAGGATGTGACACTCCAGAGGAGCTTACAGCCGCTCTTTTAGAAGGCACCCATAATGCTAAAATAGATGATCAGTGTTACTTGCTTATCTTTGAGCTTTGGCGCAGGTTTCTGCCTGAAAAGCAATCACTGTCTATTTTTTGCGATGAGCTCGATTTGAGGATATTTCGTTATGAGCATAATGAGTTGCAAAGCGATGAAGAAATTCAAGATGCATTGGCAAACTTAGAAGATATTCTGGATGAAAATGTAGACATGGGAGTAGAGCCTAGTGAAACTTTTGCCAGATTGTCTGAATATTTAGCGCATGATTTAGAAGGATTCTTATACGATTATATTGCAGAGCAGGTGGATGCAGATAATTATTTATATGCTCAAGAATTATTAGAAGAGTTTTACCCTTTCATGACCGAGCTGGTCTGGTTTGATTTTATACGATTAAGGCTACTATCGTTAAATGACATTGCAGCTTCTAACGAGCTTGCTGAAAAAATCATAAAAGAACTAAAGAAAAGCCCCAACCTTGACCTTCAGTTAGAAATACTGCGATTTATGGCTGAGACAGGTGATCGGTCTTTGTTTTTACAGCTTGTTAAAAATACGTTAAAAATACTGGAAAAAGAAGAGGACTTCTTAGATCTTTTAGAAGTAATAGCTGACTTTTATAGACGTCTTGATCAGGAAGAAGTAGAAAAAGCAATTCAAACAATTATGAACAGGCGGCAGGCCAAACAGCCTTTAGAAAAAATTAACCTTAAAGATCCCGACATTAAAAAACTTAAGTTAGTATTACATTAAAGTATTCTAACAGGGGTAAAGCCCACATAGTCTGCAGCTACAAAGATATATTCAATATTATTTTTGACGCCAAAAAGTTGACTTCCTTGCTTTAAGCTGTGCAGGTGACCAAAAACACACTTCTGTATTTCATATTTTTCTAAAAGCTTAGAAACTTTAGAGTCTTGTAAATCAGCGCTTATAGGAGGGTAGTGAGTCATTGCGAGTTTGTACTTAGCTTTTGGGTCAATTTTTTGAAGGCTTCTTTGAAGTCTTTCAAGTTCTCTTGTAAAGAGCTTTTCATTTAAATCTTTTTGAATTTGAGCATCGATATCTTTTTTTTCTTTAGGATTAGGTCTATATTCAATGTAGCTTTCAAATGTGTATTCAGAACTGTCCCAAAGCCTTGCGCCAGCAATACTTATATCTTGTATGTGGAAAGCATCATTTTGTAAAACTTCGATAGAGTCTGGTAAAATGCTTTTTACCTTGCTAAGTGAGCTCCACCAATAATCGTGGTTTCCTTTAAGCATTAGTTTACGCCCAGGAAGATCGTCAATCCACCCTAAATCAATTTGAGCCTCTTGAATAGACATAGCCCAACAAATATCTCCGGGGACTAATACGAGATCTTCTTCATGTACTGTTTGTTTCCAGTTTCTTGCTATTTTTTCTACATAGCTTTCCCAAACAGGTCCAAAAATTTCCATAGACTTATCAGGTACGCTTAAATTCAAATGTAGGTCAGCTATAGCAAAAACTTTCATAAAATGTAGTTATCAGGAATATGGGTATTAGCTGAGACTATAATAATCCCATCTCTTATATAAATACCTTCTCCGTCAAAAGTATCCAGATTTTTTTGATTGATGAGTGTAACATTATTTCCAATTTTTACATGCTCATCAATAATGGTGTTTTCAATTTGGCAATTTTGCCCAATACCAAAATTTTCTGGCAAATATTTCAAGTTTTCAGGCCGATAATAATAATGATTAGGGGCTAAGATGCTTTTTTTTATGATAGTCCCTTTTTGAATATGTGAACGTAGGCCAATAATAGAATTGGTAATTTCTGAGGCAAAAATAATGCTTCCATCACAAATGATTGAGTCTGTGATTTTACAATCTTTTACTCTCGGTCCTGGCAGGTGGCATAACCTTGAAAAAATGGGATTGCTTTCATCATAGGTATTGAGCCCCAGTTTATTTTTTGTCAAAGCAAGGTTAGCTTCATAAAAAGAAGAGATAGTCCCAATATCTTCCCAGTATCCATTATAGACAAAAGCGTAGGACTTTCCTTTTTTTATTTGTGTAGGGATTAGGTGTTTTCCAAAATCTTCACGGCTATCTTCTTCAAGCAATGCAGTCAACACATCTCGCTTGAAAATATAAATTCCCATTGACCCTAAATAGTTTTTATCTAAGTTATTAGGTAAGTCCCATTTTTCATGAAAAGACTTTGGCAAAGTAAATGATTGCAAAAGAGAGTCTTCTTTAGGTTTTTCAGCAAAATCGACGATTTTGGAGCCATCATCTATTTTTAAAAGACCTAGTCTTTTTGCATCGCTTTCTACAACAGGAAGGGATGCAATGGTCAGGTCTGCTTTTTTTTCGATGGCAAATTCCAACATCTT
Source organism: Chlamydiota bacterium (assembly GCA_050049995.1). Lineage (GTDB taxonomy): Bacteria > Chlamydiota > Chlamydiia > Chlamydiales > SM23-39 > 21-14-0-10-35-9. The sequence goes on from JASFVE010000095.1 coordinate 5,696, forward strand.
TTGAAAGTTGATATTGTATAGTTGGTCGCCTGACAATATTAAAAAATAATCTGCCGGACTTTCGAGTATGGTAGGAAGGGTTTTTCGAACTGCATCAGCGGTTCCTTCAAACCAGATTTTTTCTTTACTGGGAAGTTCAGCTGGAGTTAAAAAATCTAGTGATCCTGGGTGAAAGGCATCAAATTGATAAGTTTGTGACAAATGGTGGTGCAGTTCCGTACTTAGGTATTGAGCAAGAACAAAGATATGCCTCATATCGGAGTTTAAAGAATTTGATATGGGGATATCGATTAATCTGTAGTTTCCACCAAAAAAAACTGCTGGTTTGCAATGGTTTAGCGTTAATGGAAATAACCTTGTACCTTGCCCTCCTGC
>JASFVE010000096.1:0-5744 GCA_050049995.1 Chlamydiota bacterium
GTATGATTATTCAGATGTTACTAATCATATAGGTTGTTGCAGTCAACCTAGCAATGTTACAATATCTTCTAAAATATCATGGTTAGTTAAAAACTTGTATAATTCTCAAGTCCCTGTAAAAGTGACTATTTCTTGTGTTCAACAAGATGATGCTTGGGTTCAAGTCTCTCCTCTTGATAAGTATTCAAGGCCTTATTTGCATGAGGATATTAGTTGCGGAGAAGAAAAATATGATGCTGAAAAGCAAAAAAAGTTTAAAAACACTATTATTTTTAGTGGAATTATAACAAAAATTGACCATTTTGCAGCTCGAGGCCATCACCCTAGTTTAAGCAGTACTCAAGCTTTTAAAATTACTTCTGATGATGAAAATGTTATAATAATCCAAAAACCTTTTTTTAAACATATGCCGATAGGTTTGTGGCTTATTCGATTTTTACTCGGTCCTGTGGTCGTAATAGTATCATTAATTCTATTTGCTAACTTATTAGTAAAATTTATGATTGTTCCATGGCATTATTTTTCTTCTTGGAAATGATGTTTACTCAAAAATCCCAAGAAAATCTTCTCTCATTTCCTGTTTGCTAACAGGTTTTGCCATAGTGTCTTTGGGGAAGTGATAGGGACCTGGATCTTCATAGGAAGTGATGTTCTCTCTTACTCGTAAAATATTGGCCATCCCTCCAATGACTGTCTGGCCAAACTGGCCAGTATAACCCAGCATGGGGATACTATTAGGCGGAATTGGCATGCCGCTTTTTGTCATGTCCCGCATTCCTGTTGTTCCAAGCATTTTAAAGTCGGGTATGAGCTTTCTGATTTTTTTATTTAGAAGCTCTGCCTCTACACCAATTACATTGGGAAGGTTATGTCCCATTTGGTTCATAATGTGATGTGTCATGTGGCAGTGGAAAATCCAGTCTCCTGGATTATGGGCACAAAATTCTATGACTCTTACAGATCCTGTTGGTACTAGTACAGTCGTTTCGGGAAGTAGTAGACTTTTATCTTTAGCCCAACCGCCATCTGTTCCAATAATTTTAAAGGAGTAGCCGTGAAGGTGAATAGGGTGGTGGTCCATAGCACTTAAATTCCCATATCGTATCCAGACTCTATCATTTTTTTTAGCGACTAAAGGCTCAGTATAAGGCATAACCTTGCCATTCATCGTTAGAATATTAAAGCCGCCCATTTCTGCAGGGTTGGGCTTGGCCGTTCCAACAGGAATGCTCCATTCATGTAACATAATGGCAAAGTCCCTATTGGGCCTTTTTTCTGGGTCCGGCTCCTTTTTATGAACGACAATCATACCAACAAGTCCCATATCCTCTTGCGTCATGTTGTCATAATGTGGATGGTACATAAAAGTTCCAGCATCATGGAAAGTAAATTCATACATGTAAGTTTCATTAGGCATGATAGCTTTTTGCGTGAGTCCAGCTACACCATCCATACCGCAAGGTAAAATAACTCCATGCCAGTGAACAGTAGTAGGGGCAGGTAATTTATTAGTTACGTAAATTCTGACGCGGTCACCTTCGACCACTTCAATTAATGGTCCTGGAACAGATCCATTATAACCCCAAGTATGAATAGTGAGTCCCTTAGCAACTTCCCATTCAATTTCTTCAGCAACTAAATGAAATATTTTAACGCCGTTGATGACATGATATCTCGCTTTGCACCCATTAGGGACAACAACAGGGGTATAGTTGTGAGCATCAGATGGACAGCAACATTCTTGAGCAAGCACGGGGAAGGTAAAGATAAAAAAAAGAAGGATCCATTTCATTTTATCATCACTCCTATCTCTTGCATTGGTGTGGAGCCTAACAGTAGCTGCTCTAAGAAAATGGTAGCAATGAGCCAATTTTTTTGAAGATCGATGACTGCCATTTTAGCTTCAATTTCTTGTTCTTTTGCGATGAGTAAATCATACACGCTTACTTGCATCGCATTATACTGCTGGTGCATTAGTTTAAAGATTTCTTCTTGATGGCGAAGGACTTTGCTCTCATAATATTTAGCTTTTCTATAGGCATTTAAGAGTTGAATTCTAGCAGTTCTAGCCATGGTTCTAATTTTAATTGCTTGGGCTGTGTAAAGATTCCACTGCCTATAAATTTCAGCCTGGCCAATGGCAGAAGTAGCTGCACCTATATCAAAAAAAGGAAGGGCTAAAACAATGGCTGGACCCACCGACCAGGCTCCGTCATCTTCTCTTTCGGAAGATACTCCTAAATTCCAAGGAGAAAAGACTTTCTCAGATACCATAATATTATATTCTTTGGCTGTCATAAGAAGCTGGTAACGGATCATTTGAAGGTTGAGACTTTGTTGGATGGCTGTATTTTCTACATTTTGTAAGTCCTCCTGTGGACTTTTTATGCATATAGATATTTCCATAGGGGCTTTCCATAAGACCTGTTTTCCATAAAGCCCTAACAATTCATTAATCTTTTCTTTTTTTTCTAAAACATCTGTTTCTAAATTCGCTAAATCAATTTTCATCAACTCATAGCGTAGTAGACTTTTTTCTTTTACCAGCTCTGTAATATTGCCTTGTTCATAAAAGTTTTTGCTGACTTCGTAAGCTAACTCTTTAGCTAAAGTAAGATCTGCTGCTAATTGATAGTTTTTTTTTGCTGTGATGTAGGAAAAATAGGCTATTTTAACTTCTGCAATGGTATTAATGATATCAGCCGCAAGTTTTGCTTTGATTGATTCTAACTCTGCTTTTGCTAATTTTTTTCTGGATGGAATTAAGATGTTATCTAAAAAGCTTTGTAAAAGATTCATGGATATCGTGTCTTTATAGTCCTTTTTTAAAGAGAATCTATAAGCAAGGTCAAATACAGGATTTTTTAGGATCTTAGCTTGAGCAAGCTTGGCTTTAGATACTCCTACTTCTTCATAAGCAGCTTTTAGTCTTGGACTGTTTAATAAAGCTATAGCCACAGCTTTATCAACCGTAAGATCGCCTGTTAAGTATTTGTCGACTTGATGTAATGCTATTTGTTCTTCTTCTCTATAGTTAGGTTGTTTTACTTCTAGTCCTTTTTCTTCCAAAACAACAGTAACTTCATGGATTTCATTATTCGGGTTCGTGTCAGGTTTTATGCAGCCACATAAAACACTTAGCAAAAAGAAGACTAAAAGTTTACTCCTCATAACACCCTTCTAAAAGAGGTTCTAGAGTAGGTTCGTAGGTGACTATATCGGCATTGGTAGGATGGTCTGAGCTTGCAACGGGCAGTGTTATGCTATTGCAGCTTTGTAATAAAATGCAAAAAGCACAAGAAAATATTTTTATTTTTAGAGCCATGCTCTAATACATAAAAACTATTAAGATTTAAGTCGATCTAGATTTTTTCTAAAAGAGTTCTTCTTACTTCCGTTATGGGGATTCTAATTTGTTTCATAGAATCTCTTTCCCTTAAGGTAACGGTATTGTCTTCCAGAGTATCATAGTCAATGGTAACGCAAAAAGGAGTACCTAGTTCGTCTTGTCGTCGATACCTTTTACCAATAGCTCCTGTTTCATCATATTCTGTAGCAAAATAGGGAAGAATCTCTTGAAAAAGCTCTTTAGCTTTGGCGATAAGTTCGGGCTTTTTCATTAAAGGAAAAATAGCTACTTTGATAGGAGCTATTTTGGGATCAAAATGAAGAACATTTCTTGTTTCCCCTGATTCTAAAGTCTCTTCTTCAAATGCATCACATAAAAGAGCTAAAATTGTTCGATCAACTCCAAAGGTAGGCTCAATTACATGAGGGATAACCTTTTCTTTTTTTTCCAAATCATGCCAATAAAGAGGATGACCACTTTCTTCAGAGTGGCGTGATAGGTCAAAGTCTGTTCGATAAGCAAGACCATAGAGCTCATTTACACCAAATGGAAAGTCATAAACTATGTCGACTGTTCTTTTAGAATAGTGTGAAAGCTTTTCTTTTGCATGTTCCTTAACTTGTATCTTGGCTTTTTTTAAGCCGATTAAAGAACACCATTTTTTCATCTCTTCCAGCCAATTTTCAAAAGAGTTTTCCCACTCTTCTTCACGGATGAAATATTCAATTTCCATTTGTTCAAACTCGATAAGCCTAAAGACAAAATTCCCCGGAGTGATCTCATTTCTAAATGCCTTTCCTATTTGCGCAATACCAAAGGGGAGCTTTACTCGAGTTGTATCTACTACATTTTTATAGTCTAAAAAAATCGCTTGCGCAGTTTCTGGTCTTAAGTAGGCCACATCTGCTTCATTGCCATTAGTTTTGCTCATTTGAGTAGAAAACATTAAATTAAAATGCCTGGCATCTGTGAAATTGTGTTCTCCACACTTGGGACAAGTAAGTTTGTTTTCTTGAATAATAGCTGTGATTTCTTCCGGACTTTTCCCTTCTACATCCATGTTTAACTTTTGTTCGATCAAATGGTCAGCCCTTATTCTCGCTTTACAGGTTTTACAATCAATTAAGACATCACTAAACCCACCTAAATGGCCTGATGCTTCCCAAGTTTTAGGGTGAAGTAAAATTGGTCCGTCAAGGCCTACGATATCAGTTCTTGACTGAACAAAAGTCTTCCACCAGAGGTTTTGAATATTTCTTTTCAGTTCCACTCCATAGGGACCGTAAGAATAGGTATTGGCAAAGCCTCCATAAATTTCAGATCCTGGATAAATAAATCCTCTGCGTTTGCAAAGAGCAACAATCGGTTTTAAGGGGTCTAAGATTTTTTTTGACATTTTGTTAAACTTTTTTCAGATATGGTACTAAGATAAATAGTTATCGAACAAGAAAGAATATTATGCCAAGTCCTGTTTTTTCCATAGTAATTATTGTAAAAGACTTCCCGCATCTATTTGCAGCTACTATGGACAGTATTTTAAAACAAAGTTTTAAAGAGTATGAAATTATTGTCGTTAAAAGAAAAATCAAAAAAGAAATAGAGGAAGGGTTTAAGGATCAAATCGCTCATAGTATTTACACAGACACTAATAGTTTATCTGAGCTTATGAATTTAGGACTCAGTTCTTGTTCAGGAAAATATATCCAATTTCTTTATTCGGGCGATTACTTTTTATCTCTTTATGCCTTAGAGGAAATTCATCAAATTATAGACGAGCATAAAATACCTGATCTGATTTACTGCGCTTACCTGAAAAGAGAGCTAGATATGCCTCCTTTTGCCGAATTTCGCGAACTTACCAAAGATATTCTTATAAAAGGGGTCATGCCTACCAGGTTTCAATGCTGCTGGTTTTCTACCAAGCTTCTTAATCATTTTGGAGGGTATAATCAAAAATACTCATTTCGGCCTAATTTAAACCTGCTTTCCCAAGTATATAAAGATAAAACCCAGAAAATTGTGACAGTCAACAAGGTTTTAGTAGATTTTGAAGCTAGAAAGAAAAGCACCGCTGATCTTTTAAGAAGAACTAAAGAAACATTTTTGGTGGTCCTGTCTAATTTTGGCTTCATAAATTCTTTTAGGTGGTTTTTTGCTCAAGATCTTTATGGCCTTTTAAAAGGAGCTTATAAAAATATCAAAAGCGCTTTCTTCCATTAAAAGCGCTCATTTAATTTTCTTTTAATGATAGCATCGATAGAAACTCTTCCAGGACCAAATATAAACACGATCAAAACGGTTAATAAAAAGGGGAAGGGGGCTTCATTTACTAAAAGTGATGGATTTGCGATGAAAGAAAAATCTTTAAAAACATGTGAATGTGCTGTGGAGTATG
>JASFVE010000097.1:0-5714 GCA_050049995.1 Chlamydiota bacterium
AGATTGTTACCAAAGACCTTTCAAGAGGGCTTTTTAAATAAAGGCTAAAGACAATCGAGAATTCCACTATTCGATCCAATACAATGTCCAACGCACTCCCCACATCGCTTTCTTTATGGAACAATCTTGCAATAGAACCATCTAAAGTATCGCAAAACCCAGATAGGATTAAAAGTAAAGTGGCTAAAAGCATATAGTCATAAAAAAAGAAAATAGCAGAGCCAACCCCTAAAAGACACCCAATAACAGTTACTAGATTAGGTGATATATTTTTAAAAAATGATTTTTTTATCCAAGAGTCAATGAATAGAGTTTGGTATGTCTTTCTTAAGTAGGAATCAATCATTTCTTTTATGCTTTTTTTTGTGTAATTTTTTTACAACAATGGGAATTAAGGCAAAAAGACCTAAAGCAAGTAAAGCAATTCGCATAGGCCAGTTGAAAATTGCATTTATACTAAATTCTTTGCCTTCATCTAAAATAGCCCCTAGTCCTGCGCCTGCCTGAGAGTAAACAAATGTTCCTGGTATGATACCAACGAAAGTTGTCCATGAAAAAGTTATGAGGGATACTTTAAAAAAGGCAGGAGCAATGTTTACCAACCAAAAAGGAAATATAGGAACAAGGCGTAAAAACAATAAATAGCTTATTGCATTTTGCTGAAAGCCTTCCTTCATTTTTTCTAAATACCCTCTTGTTTTTTTTCGGAAAAACTCACCTAGAGCAGTCTTGGCAGCTAGAAAAATCAGGGAGGCACCAATTGTAGCTCCAACAACAGCATAGATGGTAGCTAGAGGTTGCCCGAATAAAAAACCACCTAATATAGTTACTATAGTAGCTCCAGGGATAGAAAGAGCCGTTGTTCCTATGTAACCTAATACAAATAACAAAGAAGCTATAATAAAATGTGCCTCTACATAGTTTTTCAAAATAATTCGATTTTCTTTTAGCTTTTCAAAAGATAAATAATCAGTAACACCAAAAAAATAAGCAACCAGCATAAGAATGAGTAAAATAGCTAATGGTAGCAAGCGTCTCAAAGAGATCTTTTTGCTCTTTTTATGGTCCATCTTTTTTTGTCACATTTTTTAAAATTGTTTTTGTTAGCCACATGTCTGCTGCTTTTCGAATAGCTTGTAGATAAGTTGGATAGGGATGAATTAAAGAAATAAGTTTCCTTAAAGGGATGTTTTCCTTCATGGCCAGTAAAATTTCACCAATCATTTCTCCTGCTCGGGGACCTACAATCGTGACACCTAAAACCTTACTAGACCATTTTTTAGTGACAATAGTTATAAAACCATTTTGACAGTTTTGGGTAACTGCTCTGTCAACTTCTTCAAATGGAACTGTATAGGTAGCAATTTTAGTACTTCCATATTTTTGGATAGCATCCTCTTCTAAAAGCCCAGCACTTGCTATCTCAGGATCTGTGTAAGTTACTCTAGGAACTACCTGCTTTAGATCAATTTTTTTCTTAAGTGGCTTTGGTAAAAGTAATGTTGTCAATACGCTCCTTGCTCTATTTTCAGCAAGGTGGGTAAAAAAGGGTGGTCCAGCTATATCGCCAATTGCAAAAATATGCTTTTGTGAAGTTCTACTATATTTATCAACTTCTATGCCTTTTTCGTGAGCATAAATATTGGCTTTTTCTAAATGTAAATCATTCAAATTAGCATGTCTTCCAGCTGAAACAAGAAGTGATTCGGCTTCTATCGTTTCTATTCTGTCACCATTATTGATTTCAATTTGAAATACTTTGTTAGAAAAACTTACTCGTTGTGTCTGAAAATCTAAAAACAGCTTAATGCCTTCCTGTTGAAAAGCTTCTTCTAAAACCTCGCCTGCTTTTTCAGGTTCTCTTGCAAGCAGTTTCTTATTTTTATGAACTAAAAATACTTCAGCTCCCAGGCGGTTAAACGCTTGCGACAACTCAGCTCCTATTGGTCCTCCTCCAAGAACAATCATTCGTTTTGGAATTTTTTTTAAATGAAAAACTGTTTCATTTGTTAAATAAGGAGTATCTTTAAGCCCATCTATAGGGGGTATATAAGGAGAGGACCCAGCTGCAATAATGATATTTTTAGATTTGATTTTCCATAAGGTATTTTCCTTGTCTATTACTCCTAAAGTATGCGGATCTATAAAGCTGGCAGTTCCCGTTAACGTATCGACATGCAATTTTTTAAGGGCTTCTTCATCTTCATGTTCTTTTACAGAAGCAACAATGTTTCGAACTCTTTCAAGAGCAAGATCAGCATTAAACTGTGTATTTTCTAGAGTTAGTCCCATTTGAGAGCTGAACTTGATATTATGGGCATATTCGGCAGCTGCAATTAAAGATTTTGAAGGAATACAGCCAAAATTTGTGCAGTCTCCTCCATAATGCGCCTTTTCAATAAGTAAAACTTTTTTCTTAGCTTTAGCAAGGCCGATTGCAACTACTAAGCCCCCGGCTCCAGCTCCAATAACAACAAAGGGATATTCTTTTTCTTTCATATTCTCAATTCAACGGAATTTTTCTAGATAGTCAATAAAATTCTTTATAAATAAGATGGAAATTTAAGAGGGAAATATGAAATCAGCAGAAGATAAAAGACTTATTGAGCATCAAAATAAGAAAAAACATTGGCGAAGATGGGGGCCATACCTTTCTGCAAGAGAATGGGGTTCTGTTCGTGAGGACTACAGCACTGATGGCAGTGCTTGGAATTATCTTCCCTTTGAAGAGTCTCATTATACTGCATATCGATGGGGGGAAGACGCTATAGCTGGAATTTCAGACAATCATCAAAGGTTGTGTTTTGCTTTTAGTTTTTGGAATGAAAAAGATCCTATTTTAAAAGAAAAGTTTTTTGGATTAAGTGGATCTGAAGGAAATCATGGAGAGGATGTAAAAGAGTATTTTTTTTATTTAGATAATACGCCAACACATTCGTATATGAAATTCCTTTATAAATACCCTCAAGAAGAATTTCCCTACCAAGACTTAAGAGAGGTAAATGCAAAAAGAAATCAGAAAGAGCCTGAATATGAACTATTAGATACGAAAATTTTTGATAACAATGCTTATTTTGATATTACCATTGAATATGCTAAGGCAGATTCAGAGGATATATTGATAAAACTTACTATCGAAAACAATGGACCTCAAACTGCTCCTTTGCACGTTTTACCCACTTTATGGTTTCGAAACACATGGAGCTGGCATGATGATGTAGAAAAAAATCTTTCGATCCATTCTGAAGGTAACAGTTTAATTGCATATCATCCCGATCTTAAAGAAAGGTATTTATATTTTAAGGAAAAAGCAGATCTCTTATTTACAGAAAATGAAACAAACAAAGAAAAAGCATTTCAAGAGAAAAATGATAGTCCCTATAAAAAAGATGCTTTTCATAGTTATGTAATCCATAAGAAAAAAGAAGCTGTTAATCCTCAAATGTCAGGAACAAAAGCAGCTCTACATTACCGATTGGAGATTCCCTCTCATGGAAAAAAAGAACTTTACTTGAGATTAACTCAGGAAAAAAACAGTTCAAGTCCTTTTCAACAATTTGAGAAAATACTGGAAAAAAGAAAAGAAGAGGCAGACCTTTTTTATGAGAAACACATACCTAAATCAATTACACCTGATCAAAAAGACATTCAAAGGCAGGCCTTTGCAGGCCTTTTATGGTCTAAACAGTTTTATCATTATGTGATTGAAGAATGGCTGGAAGGAGATAAGGAGCATCCCAAAAGGCCTAATCCGGGAAATTTAAGAAACTCCACCTGGACTCACTTATACAGTGACGACATTTTATCTATTCCTGACAAGTGGGAATATCCTTGGTTTGCCTCGTGGGATTTAGCCTTTCATTGTGTTGGTTACTCCTTGATTGATTCAGAGTTTGCTAAAAGACAGCTTACCAGGCTTACAAGAGAATGGTACATGCATCCAAATGGTCATATACCATCTTATGAGTGGGATTTTAATGATGTGAATCCACCTGTAATGGCTTGGGCAGCATGGAGGGTCTATAAGATTGAAGAAAAAAATACACAACAAGGTGACTTTGAATTTTTAAATGCCATTTATCAAAAGCTCTTACTTAACTTTACATGGTGGGTTAATCGTAAGGATAGTGCAGGGAAAAATGTTTTTGAAGGGGGGTTTCTAGGACTAGATAATATTAGCATTTTTAATCGGAGCGATTTGCCAGAGGGGGACTCTTTAACGCAGTCTGATGCTACCAGCTGGATGGGGATGTACTGTTTAAATATGTGGACCATAGCTGTTGAGCTTTCCAAATATGATGCTAGCTATCAAGACATGGCTAGTAAGTTTTTTGAACATTTTCTCTATATAGCTGAAGCTATGAACTTTGCTAAAGAAGGCAGCCCATCACTTTGGGATGAAGAAGACGGTTTTTTTTACGATGTACTACACTTTTCAGACGGCAAACATATGTCACTAAAGGTAAAGTCCATGGTAGGACTAATTCCACTTTTTGCAGTAGCCACTTTGGAAGAAGATGAACTCAACCGCATGACTGGTTTTAAAAGAAGGTTCAACTGGTTTGTTCAAAATCGAAAAGACTTATATGAAGAGATAGCCTCCATTACAAAACATGGGGTTAAAGATCGTCATATTTTTGCGATCTTAACTAAGGAAAGGTTAAAGAAAGTCTTAGATAAAATGTTAGATGAGAATGAGTTTTTTTCTCCTTATGGCATCCGATCTGTTTCTAAATATCATCAAGATCATCCGTATTCACTAGACCTTAACAGCGTACATCACCGTGTTGACTATGAACCTGGAGAGTCAACCTCAAAGTTATTTGGTGGTAATTCCAACTGGAGGGGGCCAGTTTGGTTTCCTTTAAATTTTTTGATTATTGAATCATTGCAAAAATTTCACCATTACTATGGAGAGAACTTCAAGGTAGAATGTCCCACCGGTTCAGGTAAATATATGACTTTATGGGAGATTGCAGGGGAAATTTCAAGGAGGCTTATTAAGATTTTTGAAAGAGATGAAAATGGAAAAAGGGCCGTTTATGGAGATATTATAAAGTTTCAAGAAGACCCCCTTTGGAAAGACCACATTCTATTTTTTGAGTATTTTCATGGGGATAATGGAAGAGGTGTCGGAGCTTCTCATCAAACTGGATGGACAGCACTTGTTGCTAAGCTTATTCAGCAAAGAGGAGAGTATTTTGGATAAGATGTGAGGTAATTTCTTTTCCAAGATGACTTTTTAAATTTTTCTATTTGTATTTATTAATGATTTCTTTACATTCTCTTTGAATTAAAAAAAAATTGGAGGTTACTTATGTTAACAACAAATGTTACAGAATCTAAAATAAGGTTTAAGGAGAATTATCCATTAACTACCTACTGGTTTACTGCTGACACTACTTTGGAAAAATATACTAAGATTGCTATTAACGCCTTTACTTGTTTTGCTCTAGTATTGACATCTTTTGCTATGGACCTTGGAGCCCGTCTTATTACTTATCTCAAGTCTAGTAACACGGAGCCTAGTTCAACTAATAATAAGAGCATTAATTGTACTAAAGAAAACGATCCAGTAACTGAAGAACCAGTTGATAGTGGTGGTTTAGAAATGCTTTCTAAAATATTTGATCAGTAAATAAATATAAGCCTTAGAAAATTAATTCTTTTTAAGGCTTACTTTTTAGAAGAAAAGTATCTTTTTTTTTTTTATT
>JASFVE010000098.1:0-5083 GCA_050049995.1 Chlamydiota bacterium
ATACTCATAAATTCAATAAAGTGAGCATAGAAAAATAAGAGAAGAGTTTGCCTAGCTTTAGGGGTATTGCTTAAATCCTGGCCAGGGTAGAAAAGTTCTTGTACTTTATCAAAAAGCTCTTCTAATTCTTGTCGGTTAATATTTACTTTTTCAGATAAATGAAATCCATTTTTTCTCTCTATTAGACTTGTGATGACAAGATCTTTAAAAGTATCATTGGATATTGATTTGTATTCATTTTCACCTTTGAAAATAGAACCATCCATTGGCAAAGCAAAAAAGAAAAAGTTTTCTTTTTGCTCATTGGAGAGTATTGCTTGTGCTCGATGGTTTTCATTTCGTCCTATACGACCTGACTCCCATTCATTTCTTTGTAGGTTGAAGTACCCAATGTTTTTATTTTGCTCAGCAGCGTAATCAATAAAGCCTTTGTATTCTGGGATTGTTTCCGCTGATTCAGGAACTGTTTCCTTGGGTTTAGAATCTGTTTTAGGAGAGAAAAAGAGACCTAGAAGATATTTAGTTATTTTATTTTTAATCTGATCCCAGCAAAAAGGCTCTTTTGTGGGAGTTCCGTGGCGAAGGTGTACTATTTCTTTTATGGATTCTCCGTGTTTAAGGGTAAATGAAGAGCGAACATAGGGCAGGTTAGCTGAATTGTTGGGGTCAAAATCACCTATGGCTTCACCTTTTAGTTTCATTAGAGCTAACTCAATAGCTGGTCTTTTCATATTTTGTGAAGCTTCTTTGACTCTCTCATTGCCTTTAAAAATTAAACCAGGAAGGTTATCTCTAGAAATCCTTTCTACTATGTATTCAGCTTCAGTTGCATATCGAACAAATTTATGAATGTAAGATTGTAAGGAAACCCCTGCAAATCTTTCATAACAAAGAGGTAAAAGGTAATTCTTGTAGTAAGGATTATTTATGCCTTCTGCACCTTGTTTGTTAAAGCAATTATATGCTTCTCTAACAAGGTTTATATATGTACGAGATTGTTCTGCAGCAGACTTAAAGTATTCATTAGCTTCATCAGTTAATGCCCAAAGAGCAAAATATAGATATGTATAAGGGTTTTCAGATTTCGCTTTGCCGAAGAAAAATCCAGGATAATTCCCAGATTCTTCCTGAGGTGCCTTTGCTTTAAGGGTTTGGAGTAATCTTTCAATAGTTAAATTTGGAGTATTATCCCTTTGAACAAGCTGTCCCAGTATTTTTTTAAAGTGGTTTAAATGAATACGGTTTTTTTGATTTTCTGATGGGTGGTCGAACTTCCCAAAGATTTCTTTATATCGGTGGAAAATCCCTTTGGATTGATGAGTTTTATTTGTCGGAATAATTATTTGATCTGGCCCTATTGCTTCTTGAGAGTTTATAGGATCCCAGTCATTTTCTGGGGCTTCCGGAGCAGCAAAATGATTTGGAACAATTTGCTTAACAGGTAACCCTGTAGATTCAGCTACTGGTTGTTCTACTGGTTGTTCATTTTCTGAGACATGCATCATTCTTCTGGTAGCAAAAATTGACGCTGAAATTAAACCTATTGCTGAGATGACGCTTAGTGGATTCAAAAAACTAGAAGAATTTGAGTTTTGTTCTGGTCCACCTGTTACATTTTGCTGTAAGTTTTCTTCTAAAAAATAGTTATTAAAGCCAGGAGCGGGTAGAAGCAACCTAGAAGTTGATAGAGGATATGATGTAGAAGCAGCAGTTATAGTACGGTTTGCTAAATTCTGAGCAATAGGTTTGAAATGACTATATACTATAGAAGACATTTTACCTAAGCTTGCAAGCGATGGCATTGAAGGTAGTAAAAGTGAGTTATTGCTATCTAGAATAGCTTCCGGCTCATCTATCTTCTCTTCAGTTACCAAAAAATGTTGATAAGTTAAATAGCCTAATGATAAGGCCCCAGCTATTAATCCTACTTTTAATAAAATGTTCTTGTGTTTTTGAAAAAAAGTCTTAGGAACTGTTTTGCTCTCTTTGATTACGGTAGGCTCTTGGGGGATCGGCTTAAAGGACAGCGGTTTAGGAGGGGGAGTTTTTGGGGAAGGAGGAGTAACTACTTCTACTTTTCTAGAAAATAGATTACATAGGTTATGAACTAAATCTAAAACTAGAGCTTTTACAAGAAAAATTACACTAGCAATTTTAATAATTTTTAAAACTAGTTTTTTCTCTTTAAATAACTCATTTGTATTTGGGAAGGAAAGTGAGGCAGTAGATAGAGAAAAATTTGTAGTATTAAACTTCATAATTTTTTTTAATTAAGAAATTTGAGTTTATCATAAAAAGAAAAAAATGTCGTTTTTTTTATTATTAATAAAAAGATCAAAAAAAGAATATAATTGATTAAAAATTAGACTTTAAAAAGAGCTCTTTCCAAAAATAGGAATCTAGCAAATCTTTGTTTTCTCTTTGCAAAATATGGAAGGCAACATATAAGGCTTCAATAGAGGCTAGTCCTTTTTGTGGATCTATGCAGCCTGTCTGCCTTCTTGGGTAGGCCGTTATATAATTGCTGGGGATAGAGCGCTTTTCGATGCCTGGAGGGATCTGTTTTTCCATTTTTTGGGCGAGGGTCCAGGTGCCATCTAAAAGAATAAGTCCTTTATCGTTATCTTCAGAAGTAAGGGGCGGGCCTTCCATAGAAAGGCAAATATAGTTATTTAAATTAGGTAGGGGATTTTTTAAGGGATAGGTGAAAAAAAGAAAGTTTTCTTTTTTTTCTAGTCCTCTTAAGCTGCATTTTTTTAAATTTTCTTTTCTATGCCTGATAATCACTGTGGGTGGAAAAGTATGCATATTTTTAAACAAAGGTTTGAATGATGACAATAAGAATACTAGTTTTGTCTATTTTATTTTGTTTTAATATATTATATGCAGAAACTATAACATGGTATTCTAATTTAGAAAAAGCCAAACAAATAGCACTTAAGTCTAAAAAACCTCTTTTAATTTTTTACAAAGACCAATCAAGCTGGTCTTTTAAAATGGAAAAACTTTTTGAGGATCCTTTTTTTCAAAAAAAAGCTAAAAGTCTTTTTGCCTTTTGTAAGCTAGATAAAAAATCGTCAAATTCTTCTTTTGCCCCTAAAATTACACTTTTGGACTTAGATTATGATGTAATTACTGAAGTCGGGTATATGCCTTTTAGTTCCGAGAAATATTTGGCATACCTTCAAGAAAAAATCGTGAACTATTTGCAAATTAAACAAGTAGCTCTTTCCTCTAAGTCAATCGATTTAAAAAAAGCATATCTAAACGCAATAGAACTGGGGTGCTTGCATTTTCAAAAGGAAATATTAAATAAGGGAGTGTCCCAAAACATCCCGTTTTTTCTTTTGGCTAAATTTGAAAGTCTTTTACAAGCCTCTTCCATGGAAGATGCAGAAATGTTTGCTATAAAAGAACAAATGCAAAAACTGGATCCCAAAAACTTACAGAAGCTGCATTATGGTATTGCTATATTGGAGTTCCAAAAACTTGCTTTTTCACCAGCTGGTGAAAAAGAAGTAATCGTTCCTTTACTTAATTATATTGAGCAATATGGGAAAAAAGATAAAAAAGACCTTTGGAAAGTTCATTTGACAATATCTCAATACTTGTCGGGCAAAAAGAAATATCATAAAGCTCTTTTCTATTGTAGAGAAAGCTATAAAAGTGCCCCTAAGAAAATTAAAAGAAAAATCCTTGAAACAATCAAGTACCTTAAATCGAAAATTAAAGCCGATAAGTAATTTTACTTATCAAAGGTTTTGTGAGATGTCAAAGTTAATAGGTTTTTAGGTACTTCAAATAAAAATCTTGAAGGATTTGTGACTATTGGTTTTCCCATTTTTTTTCTTTTTCTTGCCATAGTCATGAAAAGCCTTTCCCTGCATCTTGTAATCGCCACGTAAAAAAGTCTTCTTTCCTCTTCAAGACCTGTTTGCATGAGACTTTTTTCATGGGGTAAAATGTGGTCTTCTAATCCACATAGAAAGCAGACAGGAAATTCCAGTCCTTTAGAGCTGTGAAAGGTCATTAATTGGACAGCGTCATGTTTATGTGAAGCTTTATTATATGTGTTTTGCCGTGCTAAAATGGAGCTCGATATGAAGTCTTCTAAAGAAGGGTCTTTGCTTTCTTCTTCATAAAACTCTACAGAATTAATAACCTCTGTAAGGTTATCCAATTTAAATTTACGCATCTTTTCACTTTTAACATCTTCTTCAACAGCTCTTTTCATTTCAATTTTTTCAATAAACCATGTAAGGGCTCCTTTTAAGGATTCGTTGGTAAATTTTTCCTTAGCGCTGTGGATGGTTTGCATAAATTCTGTAATACTAGCTTTTGCTTTTGCTGTGATAGGAAGCTCTAAAATATCCTCAGAAATTTCTTGTAAGACCTTCCAAAAGGAAATTCCCTTGGCTCTATTATATTCTGTTAAAACTGCCAGGGTCTTATCGGAGATACCTCTTCTAGGGACGTTGATAATTCTTAATAAGGCTTCTTCGTCTTTTTCATTGGAAATGAGCTTGAGGTAGGCAAAAAGATCTTTAATTTCGCTTCTTTCTGCAAATTCTAGCCCTCCAAATATAACATAGGGGATACCCCTTACCCATGTATCATTTCTTTTCCAGCTAGCCTGCATAAGTTCTATTTCAAAATTCCTAGATAAAATATTAGATCTATACAATATAGCGATATCTTTGAAGTTATAACCTTCTTTTTTTAGTTGGAGGATCCTTTCGACTACGCTTTTAGCCTCAGCCTGTTCGTCAGGAGCATGAAATAAAGTAATGGGCAGATTGGTTTTGTTGCGAGAAAATAAGGTCTTAGAGTGTCTTTTAGAGTTGTTTGCAATGACATTGTTTGCTGCATCCAAAATGTTTTGTGAAGAACGGTAGTTTTCTTGGAGTTTTACGATTAAATCAGCTTTAAACTCTAAAATATTTTGTATGTCAGCTCCTCTCCAACCGTAAATAGATTGATCGTCATCTCCCACAACAAATAGATTATTATGTTTTTTAGCTAAGCTTTCTGCTAGTTGAAATTGTATAGGGTTAGTATCTTGATATTCATCAATCATGATGTA
>JASFVE010000099.1:0-4966 GCA_050049995.1 Chlamydiota bacterium
TTGGAGTTGTTTTGAAATTGATCCAATACAGAAGATACTAAAGCTAAAAATCGTTTGTGATGTTTTTTATCCCATCCCCTTTTTAACTCCTCAATTCTGGCTATCGCTTCCTTTTTTGCTCCTTCCTTAAAAAGCGAAGAGTTAATTTTATCTTCAAACAAATAGGAAACCACTAAAAATGGCAAATGGATAAAGGCATAAACTAAATATAAAGGCAAGTATACAGCTTTTTCGGTCCATGTATTGAGATTCCATGTAGAGTAATCTAGTTTGCTTAAGAACGCCTCTTTTAAGCGGAGGTTAGGAAGAAACCTTTCTATCAATTTCTCAACTACAAAATTTCTCAACTCTTCTTCACTTTTAAAATAATTTCTAGGTTTTGGGTCACCGTCAATTTTAAATAGATTGCTACCATTTACTCTCAAAA
The DNA here is from genome assembly GCA_050049995.1 of Chlamydiota bacterium. GTDB lineage: Bacteria > Chlamydiota > Chlamydiia > Chlamydiales > SM23-39 > 21-14-0-10-35-9. The sequence goes on from JASFVE010000099.1 coordinate 428, forward strand.
AGTACTGACTTTTCAGTTTTGTCTGGAGAAGGTCTACAAAGTTATTTCCCGAATTATTTAGAGTTGTTTTTGTACTTGTATTATCTATTGAATCTTGAGCTGTTTGTCTGTAGTCGCTTAAAAAGTTGTATATAATTCTTAAAGAGTTGTTAAAAAAGTTATCAATACCACTTTTGCTAGCGTATTTTTCACGAACAAAAGTCATTACATTTTTTGTAAGATCTTCAATAAAGACTTTTAAGACATCTCCCAAAAGGTGATATGCGACAAATGTCTGAACTTTTTGGGTAACTGTCATTTTCTTCCAAAATTTAGATTTAAATTCAGCCCAAAAATCAGCTTTGTTTTTTGAAACTGTATTGGCTATTTGTGCAAGTGAGGTTTCAATGGAAGGGGAAGATAGTTCCTCTTGAGAAAAATGACAAATATAGGAGAGAAGTCCTTGTGCAGCAAAATAGGCAAATGCCCTGTTAGTGAACTCTTCTTGTACTTTTGTAGTATCCTCAATTGTACGACGCTTTTTCATACTTGAATTTGTTGGAGTCTTCTGTGCCTTGGCTTTTACATTGGAAGGTATCAAAGACCTTGAAAAATCTGTTGATCTTTCTAATACATCAGTTTCCCCTATATAATTAAGGGGATTTAAGTCATATACTAAAAAATTGCAGTGAGAGTGGATAATTCTTGTAGCTAAAGCTCCTAACTTCTGAAACGTACTCGGCGAAGCAGGCTTAGGTGATGTATCTTGAGGTATACGCTCAGAAAGTAAAAAATTTTTACTAATTCTTGGCATTTTTTGTTTTTTTGTTAACGTTTTGGAAATATTATAAAACTTTGCTATAGTTGTTTTAAACTTATTTGTTTAAAAAAAAGATTGAATAATTTTTGTATGAAAGAATTTGACTCCTTATTAGATGTTGCAGAGACCCTTTTAGGTCCTAATGGCTGCTTTTGGGATAGAAAGCAAACTTGTGAATCTCTTCAGCCATATTTATTGGAAGAGGCTTATGAAGTAACAGAGGCTATTGACACAAAAAATTTTAAAGATCTTAAAGAAGAATTGGGTGATCTTCTTTATGTAATAATTTTTATAGCAAAAGTTGCGGAAAAAGAGAAAAAATTTAGTTTGACTGAGGTTGTTGAGGGGGTTAAAGAAAAACTTATTAGGCGGCATCCCCATGTGTTTCAAAAAGAAAATATAGATTCTGACGAGGAATTAGAAAAAAGGTGGGAAGAAATTAAGAAATCGGAAAAGAAAGAAAGAAAAAGCATTCTTGATGGAATCCCTCTCCAGTTGCCTCTTCTTTTAAAGGCTCAAAAAATTCAAAAAAAAATCAAGGGAAAGGTCACTTTAGAGCGGGAAAAAACTAACTCATTGGAAGAAGAGATTTGGGATATTGTCACTAAAGCTGAAGAGATGGAAGTGGAAGTAGAAAGCTTATTTAGAAAGTTTTTACAAAATATCGAAGAAAAGGTCAGAAAAAAAGAAGCTGGAGATGATCTCTTGGCATAAGCTAAATCCTTAAGGCTGCTATCTTCCGATCCTGACCTATTTCAGATGGCTTATTCCAAGAGGTCCCCAGCAAATAATCATTCTATCAGTTTTTTAGGATTTGGTTCAATATCATCTAGTAAAAATATTTCTTTCATTTAGGTTTTCAACGATATTTCCTTGACGATTAGGTAGAGCAGAGAGGTTCATTAAATAAGTCTGAGGAAAAAATCGAGCCAAAATTTGGACGGCGTTATCTCCATTTTGAGCAAGCGCAGCAGCGGAGTGTAAGCAAAGTCCAACACCGTGTCCTGATCCAAATCCTGTAAATGTGATTGATTCGGCTGCCTGTGAAATAGTAAATTCAGAACTTTTTAATAGATCTTTGCTTAACCTATTTTGTAAGTCTATAAAGTTGAAATCCTTTTTTTCAGATCCGTTGACAACTCTGGCTCCATAAATTTTATTAGAGTCTTTATCAGTAAATAGTTCTAGTTTATCAATGCTTGAAACATTTAAGAGTTTGGCTAATTTTGTTTTAGAAATGATAAAAGACCATCTTGTGTCATCTTTGTCTAATTCAGCATGAGGAGTACTTATAGAAAGATTAGGAGCATGACCATCAAATCTAAATATGGATCGGAAGGGGGCTGTTTTACCAGCTGAGTGTTCGGTCCATTTAGCAGCAAAAGGAACGTTTTTACCTTGGTAGGGATGAACCATGATTAGATTTTTGGTTGAGTCTACCCCTTTAGCGATAAAAGAAGAACTGTCCACTAAAGCACATCCTTGAAATCCAACATCTTTAGCATCCACGTCCCAAAAAGAATGTAGACCTCCTTTTGAAACATAATAATAAGCATTAGTTCTAGCTAAAATAGCTACGGCAGCCATAACTTCAGTCTCTAGGGGAAAGGGGAATTTAGGAGTGAGGATGGCTTTCGCATACTTTTCAATATCAATGTCGTTAACAATGCTGATTTTATCTTCTATTTGAAAAACTGCGATGGCTCCTTCGTATTGAATGCCATTTACTAAGATAGAAGTTTCTTCTGAGCGTGGAACAATATACAGTTGATGAATACCAGGAAATTGCTCTCCCCATTTAATCCCATTTTGAAGTCCATGAACTAAAAATCTTTTACCTAAAAGACCAGAGCTAATTCTTGAGCCATCTTCGGGATTGAAAATATAATAGGGGCCCTTAACTTCCAAAACAGCTCCTGAAATATCTTTTTCTAACAATACTCGTATATTTTCAGGACGTTTTACTTCTAGAGTAGTGTTGTCATTGGAAGAATATAAATGTACACTCAAAAAAAGTGCGAAAGTACAAATAAATCTCATGATTTATCTCCGTGATTTAGTGTTTTAGGCTTTGAAAGACCTAGATGTTCATAAGCTAAATTAGTGAGTTCCCTTCCTCTTGGAGTGCGACGTAGGAAGCCTTGCATGATTAGGTATGGTTCATATACTTCTGCAATGGTTGTAGGCTCTTCTCCTACAGCTACTGCTATTGTTTGGATGCCTACAGGTCCACCATTGTAATGGTTTTGAATAACGGATAATATTTTTATGTCCATTTCATCTAGGCCTTTTTCATCAATAGAAAGCATTTGTAGAGCTGATTTCGTAGCAGACAAATTTATTGATGAAAGATTTTTCATTTGCGCAAAATCTCTAACCCATCTTAGCAAATTATTCGCAATGCGAGGGGTTCCTCTAGCTCTTTTAGCAACTTCTAGTGCAGCACTTTCTTCTAAATTCATACTAAGCAATTTTGATGATCTTAAAATAATTGTTTTTAAAACTTCTGGTGGATAAAAATCTAGGCGAAATTGAGAAGCAAACCTAGATCTTAATGGTGAACTTAGAAAACCTGACCGTGTAGTAGCACCAACTAAAGTAAAAGGCTCTAAAGTAACTTGTACACTTCTTGCATTGGGACCAGAATCAATTAAAAGGTCTAAGGTAAAGTCCTCCATAGCTGAATATAGGTATTCTTCAGTTTGACGAGGCAGTCTATGTATCTCATCAATAAAAAGAACATCTCCTTTTTTTAAGTTTGTTAATACACCTGCTAAATCTCCTGGCTTTTCTAAAATTGGCCCTGATGTTGAACTAAGATTTGTTCCCATAGCTTTGGCAATAATATAGGATAATGTAGTTTTCCCAAGTCCGGGGGGACCAAAAAAAAGAAGGTGACCTAAAGGTTCATTTCTTTGTTTAGCTGCACCAATATGCACGTTGAGTCGCTCTCGAACAGCATCTTGCCCAATAAAAGAGTCAATGGAATCTGGTCTTAAAGGCATTTCAAAATTAGCATCTTGCTTTGACCAGCTAGATTCAATATAATGATCAGTCATAGTTGAGTTTTTATCTTCACTATCTTTTAAAAATTCTAGCAAGAAACTAATTCAAACGCTATATCTAAATCCTTAGCGTAAAAAAATGGAGTAATAATGACCCTGTGTTCTGATCGATGGATTCGAAAAATGGCTAAAGAGATGAAAATGATTGAACCTTTTGTGGAAGGTCAAATTAGAGAAACTAATGAAGAAAGATTAATAAGTTACGGTCTTTCCAGTTATGGTTATGATCTTAGGGTAGGTCCTGAGTTTAAAGTTTTCACCAATGTACATAGCTCTATTATCGATCCTAAACACTTTAGCAAAGATTCCTTTGTCGACGTTAAGGGCAAGACTTGCATTATTCCACCTAATTCCTTTGCTTTAGCTAGAAGTGTTGAATATTTTAGAATTCCCAGAGACGTTTTAACATTGTGTGTTGGTAAATCTACCTATGCCAGATGTGGAATCATTGTAAATGTGACTCCTTTCGAGCCCGAGTGGGAGGGATATGTGACATTAGAAATATCTAATACTACGCCACTTCCAGCAAAAATTTATGCTGATGAGGGACTAGCTCAAGTGCTCTTTTTTAAAGCAGAAGGGGTATGTGAAGTGTCTTATGCCGATAGGAATGGAAAATATATGCGTCAACCACGTGAAATAACTCTTCCATGCCTGTAGTGTATTTATTTTGAA
>JASFVE010000100.1:0-4896 GCA_050049995.1 Chlamydiota bacterium
CTGCTATACCTATAACATATCCTGTTTGATACTTGTGTCTTTTTCGGATTAACTTAGGCAAGGTTACATTTTCATCTGTAAAAAGGTTGGCCTCTTCTTTGGCCAACTCTATGAATTTTTCACTAAGCCCAAAATCAGCATAGACAAGTTTACCCACATGATTCCATCCATCATTGATGAAAAACCCCATTTTTGCCATTCCTAAATATACTGTCATAGAAGCAAAAATAGCTTTGGTCTCCACAATCCCAGTCGTTCCATTTACCCCTGACGGTATATCTATAGAAACAATAGGAAGGCATGAGTCATTAGCCATTTCAATTACATCTAGATAAAGGCCTTCTAACTGTCCTTTAAAACCAGTACCTAAAAGGCCATCTACAATAAGCCCTGTTGAAGGAAAGCTAAGATTTTTTATCTCTTTTAAAAACTCAACTCTCCCACCACTTTCAATGAATCTTTCACAGTAAAATTGATTTAAAGGAGAGCTACTTTCTAACTCAGCAAGATGAAACGCTTCCACAGTATATCCTTTTTGTAAAAGATAAGTTCCTGCAACGTAAGCATCCCCTCCATTGTTACCTTTGCCAACTAACAAAAAAACTTTTTTGGGAATTTTATTTTTTTCAACAAAATCATGGACATACTCGCCTACTCTTGTTCCTGCAATTTCCATGAATTGGTTTTCTGAAAAACCTTCTTCGAAAGCCATTTTTTCAATTCTTTTCATTTCATCTGCAGTAACAATCTTCATATTACCTCTTTATAGATGTTCTTCTTTAATTGCCCTTTGCAATAGATTTTTTACAGCATCTTTTGGATTTAAGTTCTCATAAATAATAGAATAAGTAGCCTCAGTTATCGGCACAGCAATATGATGATAACGGCCTAACTCTAAAGCCGAGACACAAGTATATGTCCCCTCCACAGCCATAGCAATTTTTTGCTTTGCTTCATCCGGAGTTAGCCCTTCTGCTATCAGTCTTCCAAAACGATAGTTACGACTTAACTTTGAAAGACATGTAACGCATAAGTCCCCCATTCCAGAAAGCCCATTTAATGTTGTTGTTTTACACCCTTTGGTAACACTCAGTTTCCGTATTTCGTGCAAGCCTCTCGTCATTAATGCGGCTTTAGTATTGTCACCAAACCCTAGTCCATCGGAAATACCGCAAGCTATAGCCATGATGTTTTTCATGGCTCCACCAAAACAAACACCCATCAAATCAGCGTTGGGATAAATTCTAAATGTAGGTGTAGTAAATATATCCTGAATGATCATCATCACTTTAGGATCGTATGCCGAGCAGACAACGGATGTCGGTAAATTAGCGATGACTTCTTCAGCATGAGAAGGCCCGCTTAAACAGCCAATAAGTTTATCATCTACTTTTTCTCGGATTACTTCTGGGAACAAAAGGCCCGTTTTTTGCTCAATCCCCTTAGAAGTTATAATAACAGGGCAAGGCCTATCCCAAAGAGTCACTACCTTATCAAAAACTTCTCGAATTCCAGATGATGTAACACTTTCTACTACAGCTTCAGCACCAGCCAGTGCTTCTTTTAAGTCTGAGGTAATTTTCAAGTTAGCTGGGGCCTCAAAATCCCCCAATTTTGGATGCTTCCTAGTAGTTTTAAGCTTTTCTTCTAAGTCTTTAGATCTAGCCCAAAGAGTAACTTCATGACCATTAGAAGCTAAGATACAAGCCAAACAAAATCCCCAAGTGCCCGCACCTAGATAACAAATCTTCACTGAACAACCTTTTCTTTTTTTAATAACAAATTTTGTACATTAACTAAATCACTCAAGCTTTTCAAAGGAGCAAAACATTCCTTTTTTGAAAAACTAAGAGCTCCTGTTTTTTTTGAGTAGCTCAAAACATCAAAAATAAATCTTTCACATTTTAACATATTGATATTACCAACTCTATATTTAATTGCTTTTTTCTTAGAAAGATGAAAAGGTAATATTTTTTTTTCCATTTTTTCAAAAAAACTCAAACTAAAAAAATAATTACCGACATTAGCAAAAGGATAATTAAATAATCCTTCTTCAGTGAATACCTCATCGGGCAAATGTAAGTATTCTTTTACAGTAATACTACCTTTGCAGTTTGCCAAAACACCTAACTTTTCTTCAGGGATATCCCTCATAAAACATTTTAAGGTAACTTCATTTTTCTGATGCAAATGATATCCTAAAAGTTCCTCATCAAACGGATCTGCTAAAGGATTATCCACTTGTATGACTGAAATATGTTCAACATTTTTATTTTTAAATTTTTTGACCACCTTTTCAGCTGCTGAAAAAACTTCTCCATTACCTGAAGGTCCTACAGCGATTTGTTTTTTTTCATTTAAAAACCAATTTCCTTTTTCATCTAATAAAGGCAGACCTTTTGAAGGAAAAAAAACAACTTGATTTTGTTCAAGATGGAAAAAATGATTTTTTTCAAAATGCTCAATGGTATCGCATAAGTTTTTATCAGAGCACATGACAGCTATAATCGGACTACATCCATGAGTATTTTTTAGCTGGGCAATTTTTCCTGCAAAGATTTGAAAAAAACTTTTGCCGGACATAATCGGAAAGGAGCCCTTAGGTCCCTTAAAGTTTAATCTCGACCCATCGCCCGCAGCTAAGATAACACAAGCTACCTTGTTGTTTTTAAGCGCTTCTTTTCCCTTATCTCGATACTTTCCAGTCGCTTTTTCACATGTTTTCAAAGGCAATGCTTTACTTTCACGCATTGGGACATGCAAAGCTTCTTGTTGCAAAAGGACATCCTGTAAGGAAAACTTATGCACCATATCTAAAACAGCTTTTTTTTCTTCTTTCGAAAGCTCTTTTAAAGTTTGAAAAAACTCTTTTTGATTTTGAAATAACATTTATTCCTTCAAATGAAAGCAAATAGTTGACACATCGATATTATTAACATTTTTATCCTGCCCTAAAAGAGGCACATGTTTTAGCCCTTTATTGGGAGAGGCAACATTTTGTTTCATAATTCCTTGAGAAATGTCAGCCCAAAGAGAAACAACCTTAATGGGAAACTCTACGTCAAGGTAATACATAAAAGACAAGATCCCACTATCTGGTAATACCGCTTTTGCACATGCATTTTTAAGAATGGACAATAGTTCATTCAAATTTGTTTTCCCTCTTAAATCTATTAGATGACTTCCAGAAAAGCTATTTGTGTTTTCCTGCCCTAAAAGGACTATTGGCGAGCTGATTGCATTAAAAAGGCTTTGCCATTTATGAGGTGGGTACCCTCTCCATAAGTTATATTTACTTTCTATCGCAGGCTGGACTGCGATAAGTCCGGAAGAAGGCAAGTTAAATTTTTTCCAAAGCATATCATATTTTTGCTCCCATTTAAGCCTGGGAGTAAGGGTTCCTATTTGCCAACGTACCCAATAAGTTGGATCCGGTTTTTCAATAATCACATCATAGTTATCTGGACTTAAACGTAATTCTTGCAAAGCTGAATAAATATTATATTCAGCATGCCTTTTCCAAGAAGGTACTACTAAAAACTGCACATCTCTCAAAAACGAAAAGCCCTCTTCTAAATCGGGCCGTATTAAAAAAGTGATTTTGGCGTCAGGAACATATTTCTTAATTCGGTGAACTATGGCATAAAGACCTAAGGGAATATCACCAAGTCCCCGATTCCACTCCAAAAGAAAGGTTTTCTTTTTTTTTAGAGCACTTTTTTGCAAAAGTTTTTCGAAAGGATTTTGCTGAATTTTTCTACGAAGGGTTTTAAACATTTTTCTTTTCTAAAGCATCTGTAATAGCTTGTAAAACTTCTTCCACCGCAATCCTTTTCATACATCTAAAATCAATAGGACATACTTTTAAATAGCAAGGAGAACAGGCTACATTTTTTTGAATGACTTTACCGTGTTTATAAGGGCCTGTCTTATGCCTATTTGTCGAGCCAAATAGAGCAATTAAAGGGGTTTTAACAGCTGCAGCAATGTGCATAGGACCTGAGTCGTTTGTTAACAAGACGTCGCAAAGTTGGATCACACTTACAAGCTCGCAAATAGAAGTAACCCCTGCTAGATTTATAACTTTGTCGGAAAGACCCCAGCAAACTTCTTTGACAAGATCTACGGAACTTATATCTCCAAAACAAACAACATAACAATTTTTCTCTTCAATCAGCTTTTGAATAATTTCTCTGAATCTTTCTTTAGGCCAGCACTTAGCTGGACCAAAACTGGCAGTAGGGTTAATCCCGATAAGAGGGCTTCCCTCCTTATATCCTCTTTGATAAAGAAGAGTTTTTGCATTGTTCAGCTCTTTATCTGACATATGAAGCCTAGGAAAGGTATCAGACACTTCAATACCTAGAGGAGCTAAAAGCTTTTTGTAAAAGACGACTTGATGCTCTTTTTCATGATTTTCTGATCTTTTTACAGGATAGGATAGAAGCATATTCCTGAGATTGCAGTCATAACCTATGATGTTTTTTACTCCCCCTTGCCAAAACCACCATGCTGAAGAAAAAGAATTTGTCAGTAAAACCCCTAAGTCATATCCCCCTTGTTTTAAGCGAGATATAATATTTTTGGTCTCTTTTCTCCTTTCGAAAAGCTTCGTAGCTTGTTTGGTAAAGCAGTAAAGCTCATCAATATCTTCATCATATTGCAGAATTTCACAAATAGGAGCTTTGCACATCACTGTTAAAGCGCTATTAGGATATTTTGTCTTGATATCGGTTAAAACGGGAGTGGCCATTACAATATCACCAATCCAATTCGGCATTCTCACGATAATGTTTTTAGGCTCAAAATCAATTTTCCGCAAAAAGTATCCCCCTACTTTAGCCTAATTGTGTCATATAACCCATTTAACATCAAAGCTATCAATAGCTTATTCCA
>JASFVE010000101.1:0-4777 GCA_050049995.1 Chlamydiota bacterium
CTGTTTATTCTTTTTTCAAACTAAAAATCTCAAAACAGAAAAAGTGTGCAACAATTTTTCTGTTACGTTAAAATAGTAAAGAATTTGGTTTAAGAGGAAATTGTGGCTGAGACAAAAGAATTTGACTTAACAGTTATTGGAGCAGGACCAGGAGGTTATGTAGCAGCAATTAAGGCAGCTCAAGAAGGAATAAAAGTTGCCCTTATTGAAAAAAAAGATTTAGGGGGTGTTTGCTTAAACGTTGGTTGTATTCCAACAAAAACTCTTCTAGCTGCTAATGATGTCCTAAAAAAAATACAGCATGCAAAAGATTTCGGCATCAATGTCAATGAAATTTCTTTTGATTTTTCCAAAATGAAAATGCGCAAAGACAATGTAGTCGGCGGTATTAGAAAAAGTTTAGAAGGACTAATCAAATCCAATAAAATTGAAATTATTCGAGGTGAAGCTAAATTTGACTCCCCTCATGAAATTAAAGTTTTTGGAGAAAACAACCTTCTTGTCAAAAGCAAAAAAACAATTATTGCGACAGGATCTACGCCGATTGATGTAAAGTCCTTTCCTTGCGATGGCAAGAAAATACACAACTCAACAACTATTTTAGACTTAGAGACACTTCCAAAATCACTTGCTATTATTGGTGGAGGCTATATTGGGTGCGAGTTTGCTTCTTTATATGCTTCTCTAGGGTGCAAGGTAACGATTTTAGAGGCATTAGACTCTATAGTCTCCCTTCAAGGAAAGACTATTTCTGATGCTTTAACGAAAGCTTTTGTTTCACAAGGAATTGAAATCCAAACAAATGTCTTTGTCCAAAAAATTGACACAGGAAACAATGGTGTAGTAGTTGAACTTGCAGGAGGCAAAAAGCTTTCCTACGATATGGCACTAGTATCTATCGGAAGAAAATTAAATACAGGCAATTTAAATTTAGAAAAAATAGGTGTTGCTTTAGACCAAAAAGGAGCGATTGCTGTTAACGAAAAAATGGAAACGTCTGTGCCAGATATTTACGCAATTGGCGATGTTACTGGAAAATGGCTACTCGCACATGTTGCATCACATCAAGGAATGGTTGCAGCTCAAAATGTATTAGGAAAAGAAAGCAAAATGCATTATTACGCAGTTCCAGCTGTAATCTTTACCACTCCTGAAATTGCCATGGTGGGCATGACTTTAGAACAAGCCATTGAAGAAGGCTATGCAGCAACCGTTGGCAAGTTTCCTTTTCAAGCGCTTGGAAAATCTGTTGCTACCAATGAAACTGAAGGTTTTGCTCAAATAATAAGCGACAAGAAGACAGGACAACTTTTAGGTGCTCAAATTATTGGAAGTGAGGCGTCTGCACTTATTGGAGAGATGACGCTGGCCGTTCAAAATGAGCTCACTCTAGATTGTGTTATCGATACTATCCACGCCCATCCAACTGTTGCTGAGGCGTGGTTAGAGGCTGCTTTAATAGCTAATGAAACCCCTATTCACTTTCCCCCTAAGAAGAAATAATTATGCAAGAGCTTTTTCAAAATCGTCCGAAGAAAAAAATCAATACTTTGCCCAATAAAAAAGAAGAAAACTCGCAAGGACGTTTTCCTTCATGGCTCCATCGCAAAATCCCCAAGGGGAAAAATGGCTTTCAAACTTCTACGATATTACAGAAATATAATTTAAATACTGTTTGTGAAGAAGCCAAGTGTCCTAATCGAATGGAATGTTATTCCAAAAAAACGGCCACTTTTTTGGCTTTAGGAAAGGTTTGCACCAGAGCTTGTGGTTTTTGCGACATCGATTTCAGCAAAAACCCTAAACTTCCAGATGAAAACGAGCCTGAAAGAATTGCTCTTTCTGTAAAAGAACTAGGACTAAAACATGTCGTAATCACAATGGTTTCTAGAGATGATCTTGAAGATGAAGGTTCTATATATCTTGCTAAAATTATTGATGAAGTCAGAAAAGTAAACCCACAGGTTACTATTGAAGTTTTGACATCTGACTTTTCAGGTAAAGAATCTCTAATAAATAATGTTTTACTCAAAAAACCTGAAGTATTTAACCACAATATTGAAACTGTACGAGAACTTACTCCTAAAGTAAGACATATCGCTACTTATGAAAGAAGTTTACATGTTTTAAAATATGCGAAAGAAGCCAACTTAAGTAAGTACGTCAAGTCTGGAATTATGCTTGGATTAGGTGAAACGAAAGAGCAAGTAAAAGAAACCATATCAGACTTATATCAAGCTGGTTGTGATATTATAACTATTGGACAGTATTTACAAGCTAGCAGGTTAAAACTTCGTGTTAAAGAATTTATTACACCCGAAGATTTTAAGATGTATGAGGAGTTTGGTCATAGCCTAGGGGTAAAGCACATGTATTCAGGTCCTTTTGTACGCTCTAGTTATAACGCATCCCTTTTTCTAAATAAATAGTCCTTGTTTAAGCTACTTATTTTTTATTGCTTTAAAAAATGACTACAATTTAAAATAGTTTCCTCATTTTTTGTTAAAAACCTTTTTATTGTGATTATATGAATAATAATTTCCTTACTAGCTTTGATGCTTTTAACGCTTTGAATCCCCTTTGGACTGCAAGAGATTTTTTACATGCAGAAAAATTAAATGACCATTTAACTGAACATGGGCATCACTATGATGAAGCTCCTCTAAAGGGATGTGGTATTATATCAAGATTTATGAGCTCTATTTCTCTTATCGATCAATGTGCTAGAGCGCTAAGACCTGTTCATGAAAATCTTATAAACAATAAAAATATTTCTACCTCAGCATCAGCTATTGCTATTGTTCCTGCTACAGTGTATTCGCTATTAGTTTCACCGACCCTTATTGTTCTGAAAAATCTTTCCAATGATGATAACACAAAGATAGCTATAGAAAAGATTAACCAGGTTTTTAGCAAGGTGGCTATGTCCATAGCGACTACTATTATTCTAGTTAATACTGTCGCTCAGGCTACCCTTCCTATGATTGCTCTACAGTTTGGTTATATGGCTATACATAGTCTGGCTACATACGTTGACCAGCCAAAGGTTCATACTATTCTTCATGTCTCTGAATCTATTTTAAAAATAAAATCGCTTTCTTCAGGTATCGCTCTTTTAAATATAGGACCGTTCACCTTATCTTTAGCTCTTATTAATATTTTCATGATAAACACAAGCTCAATTCTAAAGCTAATTTCCCACTGGTCTTATGTAGACACTTCAAATGCCACCTCTCCTATAGGGAGATTTGCAGATGAACTATTTGAAATAAATGCGGATCGACCCTTAGTGCACCATGTGCGCAGAAGGGCAAGAGATTTTAATGCCGCTCCTCGAGCTGCCGCCTTTCATCGACCACCTCCGCGCTTGCACAGAGCTCCAGCTCAACCTATACCTCCACGACGAGCTCCAGCTCAGCGACAAGCTCAGCAACCTAGCACTATTCATTTTGTTAATAATACACATTTTCCCCAAATGCCCTCCTTGGCAAATGTTCAAAGAGAAGGATTTCCACTTAACTGTCATGTAGAAAACAACAAGACGTTTGCACAAATTTTAGTCGAGAGAGAAGACTCTAATAGTTTAAACCGCTTATTTTCTAATGTATTACCTCACTTTAACTGGAGAAATGCTATACGAGAAATTAAATCGCTCAATCTATCATGGTGGTTTACTGAATGTATGATGAATGGAACTTTTGGATTTGACTGGAAGGATCCAAGAGCCTTATTAATTGCCTATCTTTTCGGATCTCAACAATTAATAGAGTTAGTAGAAGATCAACTTACTCCCCTTCAAAAAGATGCTAATCATAGATATGTTAGAGAGCAACTCCCTCGACAAAATGTGATATTAAATAATCAAGCTCTTCTTTATGTCCCACGAGCTAGCATGGAAGTTCCACCTGCCAATGGGAATCCTGATATTAGGGGATTGTTAGCATGTTTTGACCAAATTGACTTTCGAGCTCCTAGGTTTGTAAATAACCCTGATGGCACTCGAACCAATCTAGGTGGTCATTATGACCCACAAGATATAGTTGATAATTATGCAACCCATGGTGTGCCTCCTCTTTACACTAAAGATGAAGCCAAAAGAGGACTTACCTATATGATAAACACAATTTCTATTAGACCAAATGGTGGAGCTGGCATTCCCAGTGATGCTGCTGCAAGAGCAGTTTACTATGACACCCTAACCAAAAAACTACAGCATATATTGAACTTTGCAAGAGATCCCGCATCAGATAAAACTCAAGTAGCTAATATACTTGTTGATTTATGCATGGCTGGAAAACATTGTCCTAAGCAATGGCAAGATGCCATCAATCATCAATTTGATGTGAACTTAGATAACCTGGACCTGCCTCCAGATTTTCAGGTTCCTGCTCTGCCACTCACAGAAAAAATACAATCTATCTTATTCAACAGAAGACACGATCTTATGCCAATGCTAACTGATGGACGTGGTTTTGTTATCCACAATTTAAATGCAGCAAAAGAAGCTCTTAAGCCCTATATTGCTGTTGCAAAATCCGACGAAGGCTTTTCCGAAGGACTTGGAAACATTGGCTATCATAACAGAGTAAGTGATTTGCTTTATAGATTTTATGAGCTTTATACTCCTGAGAACATTGTTGATGAAGTATTTGAAGCATTAAAAAACCCTAGAGAATTTACACCTGAAGAGTTAGAGCTTTGGTTTAAAAACAACTGCTCCATAGAAGAAGTAACGTACGCTTATGGCATTGATGACAATTTTTGGGATGAAGGTTCT
>JASFVE010000102.1:0-4757 GCA_050049995.1 Chlamydiota bacterium
CACTGTATCAATAAATAGGTTTTCCGCCTTTTCTTTATCTACTTTTTTTTGCAGCATCTCAGCTAAAAAAAGCTGTTCTTCTACACCATCCGTATCAATAGCTATAGATAAAAGATCGGCTGCATTTTGCTTTTGAAAGTTTTTAATAAAACTTTCAAAGAGGTTTTTGCAAACACTCATTTTAAAATGGTCTTTTGTTAGATTTTCTTGAGCAATTTTCACTATATTAGGATATGTATTCGCCATTAAAAACAGCCATCTTAATAAATCAGCTTCCAACACTCTGTCTGCATTGACTTCTGAAAAAGAAAGATTGGCGCTTTTTTTTAAGTGGACATTAGGCGTTTGCTTGTTGGCTAACATGGACTCAGGAGTTTGCGTCAACCTAGCTAGTTTCCTAAGGCTTTCATGAACCATGAGAGGATGATCCCACTTCTGAATCTGACTGGCAATTCTTTGCACTAAGTCAGCTTTATGAGCGGGTGACTGCATATTGATATTTTTAGAATACTCACTTATTAAGAAAGTTAAATAATCTTGCGCTGAGTTGATCAGCTTTTCAAAAAGATCTGGCCCTTTTTCCTTAATAAAACTATCAGGATCTAATCCTTCCGGAAGGGCAAGCCTCTTTACTTCTATCCCCTCTTTTTGAAATAAGTCTCCAACTTTGATAGATGCCTCAACACCTGCTTTATCTGCATCCATGGCAAGATACACATTTTTCACCCCTAAGTTGATTAATTCTTGAACGTGATCTTTCCCAAAAGCGGTACCTTGTCCTGCTACAGTAAACTGAAAGCCTGAATAAATTAAACGAAGTGCATCAAACTGCCCTTCTACAATGATGACTCTTTTTTCTTTGGCGATTCTCTTTCTACAAAAGCTAAGTCCAAAAAGAATTTTAGACTTTTTAAAAAGAGGTGTCTCAGGAGTGTTAATATATTTAGGCCCAAAAGTGCTTTCCTTAAACTTTCTTGCACTGTAGCCAATGATTCGCCCTAAAGCATCTGTAATAGGGATCATGATACGGTCTGAAAAAAAGTCTCTTCTGTTTTCAGTAACAAGCCCAGCTTCTTTCAGGTCTTTTTCTTCTATTTTAAACTCACGCATATACCGCTGAAGAGCAGAAGGAACTTTAGGTGCAAAGCCAATTTGAAACATTCTAATATATTCTAGATCTATCCCCCTGCTATAAAGATAAGACAAGGCATCTTGCCCTTCATGGGAGTGAAAGAGCATATACTGATAAAATCGGCAGCTTTTTTCCAAAGCTTCCCGAAGCTTTAGTTTACTAGGCCCTTTCTCTTCTACTTTATTGGTTTGCTCCAAATTAACATGAAACCGTTCAGCTAAATGTTCTACCGCTTCTACAAAACTCATTTTGAGGTAATTCATAAGAAATTGAATGGCATCACCATGAGCCTGGCAGCCAAAGCAATGGTAATGGCTATCATTGCTTTGAATCACAAAAGACGGAGTTTTTTCTTCGTGGAACGGACAACGAGCTCTATAAAATCCCCCCTGTTTCTTTAAAGTAATGTGAGAAGAGATCAAATCAACTAAGTTAATTTTTTGACGAAGTGTCTCTAAGCTTTCTTTAGTAAAGGCCGGCATAATTAACCTATATGTGTATATGATCCATGTTTAAAAATAAGTCTCTCATACCCTCTATTCTTCAAATAACTAAAAACTCTTTTTTCGAACACATCTCCTCTTGGGAAATGATGAGAGTCCTCTCTTATTTCATGGTAGATGGGTTTTTTAAAGGTTTCTAAACTGACAAGAAAAAGTTGATCAGAAAACCCTTCTTTAGCAAAGAAAAAGTTTCTATTTTTTTTATAGGACTCTTTCTTCACCTCATCTATTTTCCCATTCCAGATAAGATTAGCAACTTTAACTTTTTCTTTTTTTTCCAACATGGCAACAGATTTATCTATCCAGCTCACTGGATCTTTTAAATATGAATCTCCCGTCATGTATAGCAAATAGTCACTTTTAGCCGAGTAAATCGCAGAAAGAGGAGCTAAAGCATTATAATAAATCCAGTCATTATCTACATTGGCATATAAGTGGGCATCATCCCCTTTTTTAAAATCAGACCTTTTGAGCTGAAAAAAGTCTAAGACATTAGAAGAAATATCTTCGGCTATTACATAGCCGGTTAATATATTTTTTTGAACTTTATCTTGAGCTAGTTTTTCTACCTTTTTTCGGTCTTTAACATTATTAATAATAAGGATTTTTTCCTCAAAATCATATAAATGAGGAGATATCATTTTCTCGTTCAAATAATTATCATCTAATAAAAGAGTCTTCCAGTCTTCTTCCCAGCAGGCGGTGGCAAATGTTACTGATTTTTTATTTTTGGAAAAAAAAGTCATTTTTACTCATGCTTAAGTGCTTTTAAGATATTGTCCAAAAAGTAAGCGTATGACTCAAGAAAAAAGCACAACTCCCATGATGGCCCAATGGCAGGCATGTAAAAATGAGGCAAAAGATGCCCTCGTATTGTTTAGACTAGGTGATTTTTATGAAGCATTTCATGATGATGCGGTAACCATTGCTAAAAAAGCTTCTTTAACACTCACAAGAAGACAAGGTATTCCTATGTGTGGAGTTCCTGCACACACCTTGGACCAGTATTTAGACAAGCTTGTTGCTGCCGGATTAAAGTTAGCCATTGCAGAACAGGTAGAAAACCCTAAAGAAACTAAAGGGATTGTTAAAAGAAAAATTGTCCGATATATCAGTGCAGGTACCCTAATTAACTCATCTTTATTAAAGGAAAAGGCTAATAATTATTTTGCTTCCCTATGTCAGGTTGGCTCTAGTTTTGCCATCGCATATGCAGATATCTCCACATCAGAATTTAATGTTGTAGAGTTTTCGAGTTTGGAAGAACTTTTTAGTGAGATTCACAGGGTGAGACCTACTGAGTTTTTACTTTCTAAACAGTGTAAAAATACTTTTGAAAAGAAACTGGAAGAACTTTCTTATCACTTTTCTTTTACCCTGAATGTGAAAGAAAACTGGCTCTTTGACCATCAGTTTGCTGTTGAAAAACTGAATGCACACTTTTCCTCCCCTTTAGACAGCTTTGGATTGAAAGGAATGGTAGCATCTATTAATGCAGCTGGAGCCCTTATTTTCTATTTAGAAGAAGAGCTAAAACATAATTTAGAGCATATTCAGTCTATTCAGATTAAGAGCTTAGCTTCTTATATGCGTTTAGATTTTTCTACTATGAAAAATTTGGATTTATCTGTAGAAGACAATAAACATACACTGGTCAACTTCTTAGACAATACTTCTACCTCTATGGGAGCTAGACTTTTAAAAAAATGGATTTGCCACCCTCTCGTAGAAAAAGAAGGTATCCAAAATAGGCTAGATGCTGTTGAAGAACTAATCAGCTCACCAGAAAAGGTTTCTGAGCTTTCTTCCTATTTAGAAAAAGTAAAAGATATTGAGCGATTAATGATGAAAGTCTCTAGTGGCTACGCCTCACCTAGAGATTTGCTATATCTTTGTTTGTCTTTAGAAAATATTACTTTCATCAAAAAAGAATTAATGCATTTTTCTTCTCCCTTATTAGCAGAGATCCAAAAAAAATTGGAAGATTTAACTCCCATTATTCAAAAGGTAAAAAGCTCTTTGGTCGAGCTCCCCCCTTTAAAAGTGCATGATGGTGGTGTTTTTCGAAAAGGATTTCATCATGAGCTAGATGAATTAAGGCTTATTAAAACTGATGGTAAAACCTGGATTGCCAACTATCAAAATAAACTTCGAGAAGAGACTAAGATAAAAACCTTAAAAGTTGGTTTTACAAAAGTATTTGGTTATTACATAGATGTTAGTAAGGGACAGTCAGACAAAGTTCCTGATTTTTTTCAAAGAAGACAGACTTTGGTTAATTCTGAAAGGTTTATTACACAAGAACTAAAAGAATATGAAGTAAAGGTATTTTCTGCTGAAGAGCGAATCAAAGCATTAGAAAGTACTTTATATGAAGAGCTTAGAAAAGAAGTGGCGAATTATCAAAAGCAGGTTGCCATTACAGCTACTAAAACAGCAGAGATAGACCTATTAGTATCATTTAGCCAAACAGCTACTGCCAATAATTATGTAAAACCTATTGTTAACTTAGGCTCAAAGATAGAAATTAAAGATGGAAGACACCCTTTAATTGAAAGTTCCGTTGGCCACAACTACTTCATTGCAAATGACACTTCCCTGCAAGAAGGAGCTCTGTTTTTAATCACAGGACCTAATATGGCAGGAAAATCTACTTATATCAGGCAGGTTGCCATTATTGTTATTTTAGCTCAGATAGGATGTTATGTTCCAGCTGCTTATGCAAGTGTTGGAATAGTTGATCAAGTCTTTTCCAGAATCGGCGCTAGTGATGATCTTTCAAGAGGACAGTCAACATTTATGGTTGAGATGATGGAGACATCCTATATCCTAAAAAATGCTAGTGAAAAATCTCTAGTCATTTTAGATGAAATTGGACGAGGAACAAGTACATATGACGGTATTTCTATTGCTTGGGCAGTTGCGGAATATTTATTAGAAAAAAAAGTAAAAACCTTATTTGCAACGCACTATTGGGAGCTTACAAAGATTACAAAAGATTACCCTTCAGCTAAAAACTTTCAGGTATCAGTAAAGGAAAACCCGGAAGATATTGTTTTTTTACACAAAATTGTGGAAGGATCAACAGATAAAAGCTATGGTATTCATGTGGCAAAACTGGC
>JASFVE010000103.1:0-4688 GCA_050049995.1 Chlamydiota bacterium
AAAAGATACTGGAAAAAAATAGATACACTTTTTTCCCAAATCTTCCGTTTAAGAAATGAGCGCATTTCATGCCAACATAAAGATAGGAAATTAAGGTTGTGTACACTAAGACAAATAGAAACAAGGGAAGAAAAATAGCCTGACCTGGGAAGTACAAGGAAAGTCCTTTTTCTACTATCAAATAAGGATCAGCCTGAGTCATTTTCCAAAATCCTGTAATAAGAGCTATAAGCAAACTTAATGTACAAATAAAGTTATCAAAAAACACACCTAGCATAGCCAATCTAGCTTGATGGTCAATTTGATCGGCGCTTGACTCACTCTGAATAATAGAATCATACCCGACACCAACATCGGATGAATATACGGATCTAGAAATTCCCTGTTGCAGCGCTAAAAGGATACCACCACCTATAGCCCCTCCTGTTGCAGCAGAACCAGTAAATGCAGCGCGGATGACACTTGCAATAAGTGCTGGAATCTCCTGAATATGACTACCAATAATGTAAAAACACATTGATACATATACAACTGCAAATAAAGGAATAACACCCGAGCAAATTTTACCAACCCTTTTGATTCCTCCTATAGCAGAATATAAAACAAGGGCTAAAAGGAGAACAACCACCAAACTATGGTTAATATTCCAACTGGTAGAAATGCTATGGGTTAGTACGGAAAACTGATAAATTTCGGCACCATAAATACAAAGAAGGATGCAAACAAGAGAAGCAATCCATTTTTTATTAAATGCTTTTTGTAGAAAGTACATAGGGCCACCATCATACCCTCCTTCTTTATTCTTCCTTCTATATTTCAAGCCTAAATATACTTCAGAATACTTTAAAATCGACCCTAAGAAGGCCGCTACCCAAACCCAGAATATAGCGCCAGGACCACCTATCTGAAGAGCTGTGACAATACCAACAATATTTCCTACTCCAAGCATTCCTCCGACTGAGGCAAAAAAGACCTGCAGGGGGTGAGTGCCAACTTTTGTTTTTTTTCGAAATTTTAGAAAACGGAAAAAAAGAATAAAAAGAGAAGGCATTTCTCTAATTTGAAAAAACCTTGTTTTTATTGTAAAGTAACACCCTAAAAGAGCGATTATGGAAAACCCAAAATAGCCCCAAAAAATATAATTTAACTTATCTAAAACATCAAAAATAAACATAACTACCAAAACTTTTTAAGAAACTAATGCTTCTCCTTTCATACAGAAATTATTCTTAGAAGAAGAAAATTCAATGGTTCCACCTTTATTAAGGACCTGAATAGAATACTGTTCACTATTTTTAAGGATGGAAGAAAAATAATGAAAAAGCCACGAAGCGCATGCAGATCCTGACCCACAAGCACGAGTAATTGCATTTACCCCTCTTTCAAAGGTCATGTTCTCAATTTTCTGCTCTTCTTTAACAGCTACTGCATTGATATTAGTTCCTTTAGGAAAAACCTCTCTATATTTTAATGAGTTAGCAAGTTTGCCAATCTCGTATAATTTTTCATAGCCCAAATTATCAAAAGTTACCAAATGGGGCTCATTAAACCATTGAGTGAAGAAAAAATGGCTCCCGAGAATTTGGAGGGCAAAAGCATTTTCTGTGAACTTTTGAAAAGTTGGAAAACAAGATGCTTCTACAAAATAGTTATTTTGAGAAACCCCCAACTGTAAAAGTTTACTTTCCTTTATCAAATACCATTTTTTATTTGGAGCCAGGTGATTGGCTTTCAAGTAAGCCGCAATGCAACGAGCTCCATTTCCACAAAACTCTGAAATTGACCCGTCTTTTTCTAGTACTTTCATAGAAACAAAAATGGCTTCAGGAGTTTCTTTTTCAATAGCGAACTTTAGACCTGAATCAACTTTTTGCAAAATGATTTCCTGAATCATTTCTTGTTGAGGCCAGCTCCCCTCAAATATTAAAAAAGTATTTCCACAGGCTTCTGCTTTTGTCAGGTTTTTATAGAAACTCATAGCTAATGCCTAAACATTCTAATGTAATTTGGGAATTTCATTTGGAATAATTCACAATAAACGAACACAATAAAGAGTAATAGATTTAAATTAAATATAAAAAACGTTTTTAAAAAGAAACAAATTTTTAATTTTAAAACTATTTTATAAGAAAAGAAAATTTAAGCCCATTTTTGAACAATAGGAAAAACCCTTCCTTTGCTAAAAGCTTTTTTCGTAACTCTAAGACCTGGTGGAGACTGTCTTCTTTTATATTCTGCCAAATGAATTTTATGGATCATCTCTTCCACAAATTTTTCCTTTAAGTCATATTTATTAGCAATAACTCGTGAAGACATATGCCCTTCAACATATCCTTCTAAAATAGCATCCAAAATAGCATAGTCAGGAAGGGTATCCTGATCTTTTTGATTTGCTTTAAGCTCAGCTGATGGTTCTCTATCAATAATGTTTTGTGGAATAACTTCTTCTGATTTATTAAGAAGGCGGCAAAGCTCATATACTTTTGTTTTACTTACATCATTAATAACCCCTAACCCTCCACAAAGATCACCATATAGCGTTGAGTATCCAATAGCCATTTCACTTTTATTTCCTGTACTTAACACTAAGTGCCCTAACTTGTTAGAGATAGCCATTAAAACCATGCCTCTAATTCTTGCTTGAAGATTCTCTTCCGTTGCATCAGTTGAATACCCATGAAATAAAGGCGATAAAAGATCTAAATACTGTTGAAACAAATGATCAATGGGAACTTCTTTTAAGGAAATATTTAAATTCTCTGCCAGCGCTCTTGCATCCTCCATACTTGCTAAAGAAGTAAACCTTGAAGGCATGGATACGCCTAAAAGGTTTTCAGGACCTAAAGCATCTTTGGCAATACAGGCAACAAGGGCTGAATCTACGCCTCCTGACAAACCAATTACTGCTGTAGAAAACCCTTGTTTAACAAAATAGTCTTTTACCCCAAGAACTAAAGCTTGATAAAGATCTTCTAAAGGATGATCTGGAAAAGAAACTGCTGTCTCTTTTTTTTCGAGGTCAATCACTAATGAGTCTTCTTCAAATCCTTTAGCTAACTGGACTAGCTCTTCCTTTTCATTAATACATAGACTATGGCCATCAAAAATTAGAGAGTCGTTTCCCCCTACTTGATTACACCAAATAAATGGACATTTTAAAAAAGACGCGCAAGGAGCAAAAATTTTTAGTCGATTATCTTTTTTCATAAAATAATAAGGCGACGCTGAAATATTCAAGAGCATATCAGGTTTTAGAGAAGCTATTTCTTGAATAGGATCCCTTTTGTAATGAGTCTGTTCAACACCTTTTGCATGCTGCCAAGCATCTTCACAGATCATGACCCCAATATTTTTACCTTTATAACGAAAAACCTTTTGTTCTTCCCCTTCTTCAAAATATCGAGACTCATTGAAAACATCATAAGTTGGCAGAAGAGTTTTATCTTTAAATCCAACAATTTTAGTATCAACAATTACAGCAGCTGAATTATATAACTGTTTCCCCGTGCCAGTTGGGTTTTTCCTGACTAGTCCAACCACTACCATAATGTTGTCAGATACTTTAGCAATCTCGTGAAGCTGTACCTGCATCTCATCTATAAAAGTAGAAAATAAAACTAGGTCCTCTGGGGGATAACCACAAATGGCCATTTCAGGGAAAAGGACAATATCTGCTTTTTTTTTCTTAGCTAGATGAATAGTTTCAATAATTTTTCTAGTATTAGACTGTAAATTGCCAACTATAGGGTTCAGTTGTGCTACAAAAATGCGCATTATTAACTTCCAAAGTCATCTAAAACTATATTCTCTCTTGGAACGCCATAGTCATCAAGCAATTTCATAACACTTGCATTATGCATGGGTGGGCCACATACATAATAAAGCACTTCGTCAGGCTCTTCGATGTTTTTTAACTGCGCCAGTTCAAATGCTTTAAAGACAAAGTTAGTTTTAGTTGGGTCTTTTTCTTTCGTAGGCCAGCCTTTATCATGATCTTCTTTCGAAGGCTCAGATAAAACTAGATGATACGTAAAGTTATCAAATTTTTTAGCTAGATCCTCAAACTCTTGCTCATAAATATTTTCTTTTAAAGATCTTGCGCCATACCAAAGAGTAACTTTTCTTTTTGTATTTTCTGTTAAAAAAAGATGCATTATATGTGAGCGTCCAAAAGAGGCTCCAGCACCACCTATTAAAAAAACTAGCTCCCTATCATCATTAATCATAAATGATTCACCATAAGGGCCAGAGAGCTTGACCTGGTCATTTGGCTTTAAAGAAAAGATGTAGCTAGAACAAATACCCCATGGCTTATTAGCTACTTTTCCTTTAATAATCGGTGGCGTTGCAATTCTAACAGTGAATTTTAAAATATTCTTTTCACCAGGATAAGATGCCATTGAATAGGCTCTGATTACTGACTCAACAGGTTTAGAGTTATCAATTGTCACCCCAAAAAGTCCATACTTTTCCCACTCAGGATAGTAAATTGGATCAATAGTCTCTTTCCAATCATTAGTATTGGTTTTATAAGAAGGGACATGAAACTGCAAGTATCCCCCAGACTTGTAATCAATAATTTCTTCGACAGGAACTTCCACTACCAGTTCTTTTATGAAAGAGGCAACGTTCTCATTACTTTTTACAGTTCCAATAAGCTCTTTTACTTCTAAAAGCTCTCCCGGGAT
>JASFVE010000104.1:0-4644 GCA_050049995.1 Chlamydiota bacterium
ATTTAAAAGAGGTTAATTTATCTGAAACAAATATAACGGGAGAAGCTCTGGCTCATCTTTCAGAAAATAATCAGTTAGAAAAATTGCATTTAAGTGGTTGTGGCAATCTAGAGGAAGACTTCCTTGTTGAGTTTTTCCGAAATGCCACCCAACTAAAAGAAGTAGATCTTTCTCAATCATGGACAACAGGAGAGGGACTTTCAAATATTCCTAAAAACAACCAATTAGAAAAACTGGATTTAAATTGTTGCTCCGATCGTGATCAGGAAGAAGAAGCAAGTTTTCTTGATGAAACAAAGTCAACAGGAGAGGGACTTTCAAATATTCCTAAAAACAACCAATTAGAAAAAGTAATGTTCGATAGAGTAGATGAAAGTGATAGGATTTTTCTTAAAGAGAATTTTCTTGGAGACTTTTTTTCCAAGGCTGCTTGTTTAAGGACAATTAGTTTATGCGGAAACACAACAGGAGAGGGACTGGCTCAAATTCCAAAGGAAAATCAGTTGCAAGAATTGTGGCTAAATAGCTGCGAAAATCTTAAGGAAGATTTTCTTGAAAGATTTTTTCCAAAAGCATTCCATTTAAGAATGCTTGATTTGACCGCTGCCAAAACAATAGGAGAAGGACTTTCTTGTATTCCACCTGAAAACCATCTTGAAGATCTGAGAGCTGGAGCTTCAAGAGGTCTAGAAAAATTTCTTAAAGATTTTTTCTTAAAGGCTTTTCATTTAAAAAAGGTTAATTTATCTGAAACAAACACAACAGGAGAAGAACTATCAGCCCTTCCCAAAAAAAATCAGTTAGAAGAACTGAATTTAAGTGGTTGTGACAATCTTAAGGAAATCTACCTTAAAGAGTTTTTCTTAAAGGCTTTTCATTTAAAAAAGGTTTGTTTATCTCAAACAAACACAACAGGAGAAGGCCTTTCTCATATTTCACTAGGAAATCGACTAGAAAACCTTATCTTAGGGCTTTGTGAAAATCTTAATGAGTATTTTCTTAAAACATTTTTTTCAAAGGCTCTTTGTTTAAAAGAGGTTAACTTATATCAAACAAACACAACAGGAGAAGGCCTTTCTCATATTTCACTAGGAAATCGACTAGAAAATCTTAGCTTAGAACTTTGTGAAAATCTTAATGAGCATTTTCTTGGAATCTTTTTCTTAAAGGCAGTTCATTTAAAAGGGGTTAATTTATCTGAAACAAACACAACAGGAGAAGGGCTTGCTCATATTTCGCTAGGAAATCGACTAGAAAATCTTAGCTTAGAACTTTGTGAAAATCTTAATGAGTATTTTCTTAAATGGTTTTTCTCAAAGGCTGCTCATTTAAAAAAGGTTAATTTATCTGAAACAAACACAACAGGTGAGGGGCTTTCATATATTCCACCTAAAAACTTGCTGGAAGAGCTTTATTTAGATACTTCAAAAGGCCTTGGAGAAAATTTTTTTAAAGCATTTCTTTCAAAGGCTTTTCATTTAAAAGAGGCTAATGTTTCAGATGCAAGCACAGGGTTTTCATTTATAAAAGGTGAATAGGGTTAATGCACGTTTTAGCAGAAAGCTAGTGAGTTTAGGCTAATCTAAAAGAAATTGATTTGTTCTTAGCAAATATATCAAGAGAAGAGAAAAAATTTGTGTTTTGCAGTAAAAGCAAATCTCTTTATCAAAAGGGGTGTACTAGCAAAATACACTCGTTATTTAAGGCTGCTTGTTATAGTGTTTTCGACCTTTAAAGTGCAATAGGTCAAATTATGGTTAGTTCTCTACATTACACGCAGCTTCCAACTCTTCCCGAAGATATTCTCTTTAGCATTATAGCATTTTTGCCAGCAGGTCAGCAGCTAGAAACTCGTGAAATTAGCCGACTTTGGCATCGCATTTCTACGACCGAGCTTAGAAGTCAATTTTCCCTTATGCAATCTATTGCCAAGCTGCCAGAGGAAGAAAGAAGCTTGTTTTTAGTCAAGCACCCTCGATTAATAGAACATTTAGTTACTTTAAAATTTCATAAAGCCTTAGATCCGAATTATGAACATACAGATAGTTTTCTTTCTATATTCCTTGAACACAAATATCGTAATGACACAGTTGCTATGATAGCTTATTTGAAGGCCTTACCTGAGGAAAAAAGAAATACGATTCATTCTTTAATCTTTTCCAATAGAGATATAAGGGATCAAGATGTGGAGGAAGTTCTTAAGCTGTGTCCTAATATAAAGTCTTTAACTCTCAAAAACTCTAACATAACAGGAAAGGGACTGGCTCGCGCTTCACATCAGCTTGAAAAACTGCATTTATGTGACTCTCGTCATCTTAATGAGACCTTCCTTGCTGAATTTTTCCGAAATGCTACTCAACTAAAAGAAGTTAATTTGGAGAGCACGAATACAACGGGAGAAGGATTGAGTCAACTTCCCAGAGAAAACCAGTTAGAAAAATTGAATTTAAAATATTGTGGAAATCTAGAAGAAGACTTCCTTAAAGATTTTTTCTTAAAGGCAACTCATCTAAAAGAGCTAGATCTATCTCATACAAGCACAACAGGAAAGGGACTTTCAAATATTCCTGAAAACAACCAATTAGAAAAACTGGATTTAAGTTGTTGTCTCAATGAGTATGAGGATGAGGATGAGGGTGATGATTCGGAAGAAAGTTGTTTTGATGAAGAGTTTCTTGGAATCTTTTTCTCAAGGGCAGCTTGTTTAAAAGAGGTTAACTTATCTCAAACACTGTCAACAGGAAAGGGGCTTTCTCTTATTCCTAAAAACAACCAATTAGAAAAAGTAGAGCTCGATCACCTAGGTGCCGATTTGCCTTCTCTTAGAGAGAACTTTCTTATAACCTTTTTTTCCAAGGCTGCTTGTCTAAAGACAATTAGTTTATATGGAACACACATAACAGGAGAGGGGCTTTCTCACCTTCCAGAAAACAACCAATTAGAAGACCTTTGTTTAAGGTTCAGTAAAAATCTTAAGGAAGATTCCCTTAAAAAGCTTTTGAGAAAAGCTTTTTATTTAAAAAAGCTTGATTTATCTAATGGAAAAACAACAGGAGAGGGGCTGGCGTATCTTCCAGAAAACAACCAATTAGAAAACCTTTGTTTAGGATTTTGTAGGAATCTTGAGGAAGATTTCCTTAAAGAGCTTTTCTCAAAGGCAGCTTGTCTGAAAGAGCTAGATTTATCTGAAACAAAAACAACAGGAGAGGGGCTGGCGCATCTTCCAGAAAACAACCAATTAAAAGACCTTTGTTTATGCTCCTGTAAAAATCTTGAGGAAGATTTCCTTAAAGAGCTTTTCTCAAAGGCAGCTTGTCTGAAAAAGCTAGATTTATCTCAAACACTGTCAACAGGCAAGGGGCTGGCGCATCTTCTCGAAGAAAATCAGTTAGAAACGCTTAACTTAAGCGTGAGTAGGAACCTTAGAGAAAGATTCCTTATAGGACTTTTCCAAAAAGCCGCTTGTTTAAAAGAGGTTAGTTTATTTGGTACAAACACAACGGGAGAGTCTCTTGCTCATATTTTAGCAGAAAATCGACTAGAAAATCTTAGCTTAGAACTTTGTGAAAATCTTAATGAGTATTTTCTTAAATGGTTTTTTGCAAAGGCTTTTCATTTAAAAGAGCTAGATCTATCTAATACAAACACAACAGGAGAGTCTCTTGCTTACCTTCCAAAAAACTATCAGTTAGAAAGTCTAAATTTAACAGCTTGTAAAAATCTTAATACACAATTCCTACAAAGGATTCAGAAAAAAACATTAAGAATAAGGCGTTGAACTTGCTTTGTGTGATTTTTTATAAAAACAGAAAAAAATGCTCGAAAGCAAATCTCTTTATCAGAAGGGGTGTACTAGCAAAATACACTCGTTATTTAAGGCTGCTTGCTATAGTATTTTCGCCCTTTAAAGTGCAACAGGTTAAATTATGGTTAGTTCCCTACATTACACGCAGCTTCCAAGTCTTTCCAATGATATTCTTCCTAATATTATAGCATTTTTGCCAGTAGGTCAGCAGATAGAAATTCGTGAAATTAGCAAACTTTGGCATCGCATTTCTACGACCGAGCTTAGAAGCCAATTTTTCCTTATGCAATCTATTGCCAAGCTGCCAGATAAAGAAAGAAGCTTATTTCTAATCAAACACCCTCAATTAATAGAACATTTAGTTACTTTAAAATTTAATGAAGCCTTAGATCCGAATTATGAACATACAGGTAGGTTTTTTTCTATAATACTTGAGCATGCATGTACTCATAACCCAGAAAATATGATAGCATATTTGAAACGGTTTTCTCAGGAAAAAAGAAATACGATTCAGTCTTTAACCCTTTCCAATGCAAATATAAGGGATCAAGATGTGGAGGAAGTTCTTAAGCTGTGTCCTAATATAAAGTCTTTAACTCTCAAAAACTCTAACATAACAGGAGAAGGGCTGGCCCGCGCTTCACATCAGCTTGAAAAACTGCATTTATGTGACTCTCATCATCTTAATGAGGCTTTTCTTGCTGAGTTTTTCCGAAATGCCACCCAACTAAAAGAAGTTAGTTTGAATTGGACAAATACAACGGGAGAAGGATTGAGCCAGCTTCCTAGAGAAAACCAGTTAGAAAAATTGCATTTATATAATTCTTGTCATCTTGATG
>JASFVE010000105.1:0-4604 GCA_050049995.1 Chlamydiota bacterium
TGCTAAAAAATTACTAAGCACAGTTTCATCGATGTTTCTGCATGAATGTAATAATAATTCTTTTAAATTTGACGCATTAAATGAAAGTAATGAAAGACCAGTTGTATCTGTATGGGCTAAATCTAACTTTTCCAATAAAACAGCTTTTGCTAAAAACTCGCCAAGAATTTCTTCTGTAAAGTTTGACCATAAACAAAGAACTTTTAACTTTGAAGCATCGAGAGCTTTCAATGCACTTTCAGTTATTTCTGTATTTTTAAGTTCAAGCTCTTCTAAGGTTTTAGTTGTTTTAAAGAACTCTTCTAAAATCTTACTATCCATTTCGAAGCAAGCAGTTAATTTAAGAACTTTCAATTTTGATGGATTAAGAGCTTTCAATGCCTCTCCTTTCATTTTTAAACCTATAAGATTGAGCTCTTCAAGTTCTTTCGTCTTGCTAAATAGAAATGTAAATTTTCTATCCAATTGTTCTTCTGTTAGATCTTCATCGCTTGCATAGAAAGCCAGCTTTTTTAATTTGCTGTTTATGGGGATTTTTTCGAGTGTATCATATGATACATTACTTGCAAGAAGGGTTAGCTCTTCTAATTTTACACATTCTCTCAAAAATATCCCAAGAGTGTCTTGAGCAAGATTGTTACAATAAGACATTTTGAGCTTTTTAAAATGAATAGGATTCAATCCTAGCAGTATATTTCCTGTAGCTCCTGAACATTCAATGCTGAGATCTTCTAAAGATGCCATTTTTTGGAAAAATAACTTAAAGGACTCTTCATCCATCGGGTGATAGCAGAAATCTAAACTAATTTTTCTCAACTTAGTGTTCTCATAGTCTTCAGGTAGATGGATGGATGTTAGAGATCTTGATTTTACATCTAACGCTTCTAAGCTAGGACATAACATTAATACTTGAGCAACATGCTCTCCATTAAGTTCCTCATTATCTAAATCTAAAAGCTGAATACCGCTTCTAACTTCAGGGGAAAGGCTTGTTAAAAAAGATAACATTTCATGAAGATCATTTTTACATTTGGCTCGAAGAACTTCCGTTAAGTATTCTTTTGAGGTTGTGTTGCAAGGATTTACCTTTTCCTTTGTTAGGCTATTGCCTATAAGCTTCTCCTTAAAAAATTCAGCAAATGAAAACCCGACATCTTCCAGTTCCGTTATTTCCTCACCTGAAAGACTAGAGATAGACTTCATTTGAGCATACCTGCCTGGACTAGATAGAGAAGATTTACACCAAGCTTGGCAGGTACGTTGTACAACAGATTGCTCATAAATCCCTAAAAAAGTCAGGGTATGTTCTATGAAACCTGGAAAGAAAGGGTTTTTAGAGGTAACCACATTAGCCATAAATATTATTTGGTATCCTTGTTTCTATTTGTTTTTTAAATATATACAATTGCTCCCGGAAATTTTTCGATATAATTTCGGTTTTTGTAAAGCATTTCCTGCGCTGGTAATAGACTTCATTTGAGCATATAGGCCGGGATTGGATAGAGAAGGCTTATATCAATCCCGGCAGGTACGTTGTACAACAGATTGCTCATTAATCCCTAAAAAATTCAGAGTACTTTTCATAAAACCTAGAAAGAAAAGTCCTGTAGGGCTAATCGCATCAGTCATAAATATTATTAGCTATTCTGGCTTTCTTTTATTTTTTCTAATATTTCAGCGGCTGAAAAGGATAAATCAGTACCTGATAAATTAAGCTCTTCTAAGTTTGTAGCTTTATTAAGTAATTCTAAAAGAGCTTCCTCATTAAGGTTTTTACAACCTTGCAGTTTAAGCACTTTTAACTTACCTGGGTTAGGTATGTTTAACTCCTTGATTGGCATAAAGGATAAATCAAGCACTTCTAGATTAGTACACTGAGAGAGTAATTGAGCACAAGTTTCTTCACTAAGACCTTTACATCCCTTTAACTCGAGTCTTTCCATTAGATGCGGATTAGTAAGAGGTACCTCAGTTACTTTAGTATAAGACAAGCTAAGATCTATTAGATTGGTAGTTTTTGAAAGAAGTGCCATAAGATCTTCAATATCAACCTTTCTACAACCACTTAAATCAAGTCTCTTTAACCTTTCTGGATTAGGCAAGAGCAACTTTGTAATATCGGTATTGTACAAAAAGAGATCTTCTAAAACTTCAGCTCTAGAAAGGGTTTCAACAATAGCTTCTCCCTCTAATGGGCATGAACCTAAAGAAAGATGCTTTAAATGGCTTGGATCAAGATAGGATAATTCTTTTACACCTGAATATGCCAACCCGAGGTATTCTAAAGCTTTAAATTTGGCTAAAGCTCTATTAAGAAACCCTTTTCTGAGATTACTGCACCAATACAAATCAAGTTTTTTCAAGTTAGGGGAGGCATTCTCAAGACCTGAACCTGTTACCTCACTATGAACTAAATTAATAGATTCCAGTTCCAGGCATGACCCTAAAATGTGAAACAGTTGATCGTCACTTAGCTTACTATGAGCTAATTTTAAAGATCTAACGTTAGGGGATAATTCGAAAATCCTCAAAGTTTCTGCTGTTACAGGTCGAGGTGAAAAATCTAAAAATTGAATAGTCTTTCTCGCCTCTGGAGAAAAGCTTTCTAGAAAAGCAACTGCATCCTCAGGATGAGATAAATGTTCAGCACTAAGAATTTTACTTATATATCTACCCAAGACCTCTCCAGTTGGGTCAAATTCAGGAAATATGTCTGCCGGAAGTTCTTCAGGAGCTTGTTGGTTAAATAACTTTTCTAGAACTAAATCTTTTACTTTAGATAGGAGATTTAACTCTAATCGAGCTACCTTCTGAGGTTGGTATCTTCTTCTTACAGTAAGCATTATTGTTTCCATGTCATCACTATTTGCTATAGTTTCTATTCGAGCAAAAGTTCCAGCTCTATGCCAGGCAGAACAAGTTCGTTGAGCACAGGCACTATCTTGAGGTAACAAATAGCTGAAAATATCTTGAGGTGACAAATTATCAAATATATTTGCAGAGGCCAATAGATTTTTAGATCTAATATCACTTGTCATAACTACTCCTTTTTTAAAGGGGGAATATGGTGGTCGATTTAAATTTTTAAAATCAATAAAAATTAATTTTTAACTTAAAAAAATGTTCAGTAATCCTGTTATTCAGGAAATAATATTTTTATTAAATTTTATATTTTTTCATCGCAATTTTTTATTATTTGCTATAAATATCGAATGCAACCAAAATACTTATTATTAATATGAGATTGGATTATTATGTTTAAAAGATTTACGGCTATAAAAGGAGAATTTAGCAAGTTTACTTCTAAAGAAAAGATTTTCATCTTTTGTATGATGGCCTTAGGTTTTTTGATCTCTTTAGAGTACAGCATTACAAGACCCGCTAGTAATGGTATTTTTATCACCAACCTCTCAACCAGGCTTTTTCCTCTCGTTTGGCTTTGTACCGTTCCTGTAAATTTATTTTTTATTCACACCTATAACAGATTTTTATCTAAGTTGGGTTGTTTAAAGATGTTTTTGGCTTTCACTTTTTCAATAATTTCCTTGAATTTTCTAACTGGATTACTAGTTGTTAAGGTTCCTTATTTAATTTTTATTCAGTTTATTTTGAAAGATATTTATATCCTTTTCATGTTTAAGCAGATGTGGTCACTTATCCATGCAACTATACCTAAAGAACGAGCTAAATATATTTATGGAATCATTTTTGGAATGGGGGGAATAGGCTCTATTTTCGGCAGTACCATTCCCAGTTTTCTATCTGTTGGCCTAGGTGCAGAAAAGCTCTTTTTCTTTTCAGCTCCTATATATCTTCTAGCTGCTTTCTTTTATTGGAAGGCCTACCTTAAAAGCTCTTTTCAACATGAACCTGCCCTTACAGACAAACCTTTTAAAAACATTTCTACTAAAGAGCTTTTTCAATCTGTAAAAAATTCTAAATACTTAGTGGGAATTTTAAGCTTGGTTATTTTTATGCAGCTGGCAATCTCTTTGACGGACTACCAGTTTAACCAATACCTTGAGTTAAACATTTCTGGAAAAGATTTAAGAACTCAATATTGTGGAAGGCTCTTTGGTCTTACCAATATTATAACCTCATGCTTTCAGTTTTTCGGTGGTTATATGTTAATTCACCTAATAGGACTCAAAAGAA
Organism: Chlamydiota bacterium; assembly: GCA_050049995.1. Lineage (GTDB taxonomy): Bacteria > Chlamydiota > Chlamydiia > Chlamydiales > SM23-39 > 21-14-0-10-35-9. Next base: position 4,156 of record JASFVE010000105.1, read on the forward strand.
ACCACTTATTAGTCCCTATGCTGTTATTGTTAAACACAGTAACTTTTTTCTTGTTTCCAACTTTCGCAATGATTTCATTTTCCTTAGTAGCTATCAAGTCGGTGGACCATTCCCTTTTTGGAATTTCCAGAGAGATGCTTTACGTACCTTTAAGTACAGATGAAAAATTTAAAGCCAAAGCTGTCATTGATATATTTGCCTATAGAACAGCAAGATCTTTTGCTTCTTTTTTCATCTTTATCTTACAGGGGATGGCCTTTGCCAAGATCATGCCTATCGTCAATATAGGATTGATTGTTATTTTTATTGCTTGGCTGTTTACAGTTGTTAAGCTCTTTAAACAAAAGCAAGCAGAGTCAATCGTTTAAATGACTTTCTACCTCAGCAAAGTCAGGCTCATGAGTGATCTCTTCTACTAATTTTGAAAAAATGACTTTATTGTCCTCATC
>JASFVE010000106.1:0-4578 GCA_050049995.1 Chlamydiota bacterium
CTTTTTCTTCTACTTTTTTGCAAAGACAGGAAGATCTAGAGCAACTTAAAATATTAGAACTAGGTTACATTATAAAAATTACCATCGTAGAAGATGTGGATATTGCTATCGACATACCTTCCGATGTGACAACATTAAAGAATTTATTATGTCAATTAAATACATCTTTATAACAGGCGGAGTGGTCTCTTCATTAGGTAAGGGCCTTACTACAGCAGCTATCGGAAACTTGCTAGAGTCAAGAGGTTTAAACATTGCTATTTTAAAGTTGGATCCATACCTCAATGTGGACCCAGGAACAATGAACCCATTTCAACATGGTGAAGTTTATGTAACGGACGATGGCTCCGAAACAGATCTTGACTTAGGGCATTACTACCGTTTCACTAAAAGTCCTCTTTCGAAAGTTTCTAATGCTACATCTGGTCAAATTTATGAAACAGTCATTAAAAAAGAGCGTAAGGGTGAATATCTTGGAAAAACCGTTCAAGTAATCCCTCACATTACCGATGAAATAAAAAATCGCATTACAGCCGTTACCAAACAGTCTCAAAAAATAGATGTCGTACTCATTGAAATTGGAGGCACTGTAGGAGACATCGAATGCCTTCCTTTCTTAGAAGCTATAAGACAGTTTAGATATGAACATCACAATGACTGTGTAAATATTCACTTGACATATGTTCCTTATTTAAAAGCTGCCGGAGAAGTAAAGACAAAGCCATCTCAACATTCAGCTATGATTTTGCGGGAAATTGGTATCATTCCTGATATGATTTTATGTCGCTGTGAGCAGGCTTTAAATGATGAAATTAAAGAAAAAATTTCTCTTTTCTGCAATGTCTTGAAACAAGATGTTTTTGATGAAAAGGATGTTGACTCGACAATTTATGAAGTGCCTTTAGAGCTTCATAAACAAGGGTTAGATGAAAGAATTTTAACACTGCTTAACCTACCTGCTAAGCAAGCTGACTTGAGTGCTTGGAAAGAGATGATTTCTATAGCTATTAAGCCCAAACAAAAACTTAAAATTGGTGTAGTAGGTAAGTACGTTGACCTTAATGACGCATATAAGTCTATTTATGAAGCGCTATATCATGCATCAATTGCAGCACATGTCGATTTAGATATTTGTAAAATTGAATCTGACAAAGTTGATCATGAGTCTCAATTAGAAAAGTGTGATGGATATTTAGTCCCAGGTGGTTTTGGTCAAAGAGGCTGGCTTGGTAAAATATTTACAGCTAAATATTGCAGAGAAAATAATATTCCATTTTTTGGAGTATGCCTTGGCATGCAAATTATGATCGTAGAATTTGCAAGAAATGTGCTTGGAAAAGAAACTGCTCATTCTGTAGAAGTTAACCCCCACACCGAGTTCCCTGTCATATCGCTTATGGAGGAGCAAAAAAAGGTTGAAAAGTTAGGGGCTACAATGCGCCTTGGCTCTTATCCTTGTCTTTTAAAGCCTGAATCCAAGGCCTATTTAGCTTATGGCAAAAAAGTTGTGCAAGAACGGCATAGACATAGATATGAGTTTAACAATGAATTCAAAGAAGAGTTTGAAAAACATGGTATGGTCTTTGCGGGAACTTTAAATGAAGGATCTTTATGTGAAATTGCTGAAATTTCTCATCATCCTTGGATGGTAGGAGTTCAGTTTCACCCAGAGTTTAAATCTAAGCCATTAGAGCCGCACCCACTATTTACTAGTTTTATTAATGCAGCAAAGGAAGCTAAATGGGGAAAATCCTAAGTATTGATTTTGGACTCGCTAGGATTGGGGTTGCCATTTCTGATGAAAATAAAAGAATGGCACTCCCTTTAACTACAGTCCCAGGTGGTAAAACGATAGAATCAAGTGTATCTAATGTTTTACACCAACTTTCTGATACTCTACAAAATGTAGAAAAAATCGTAGTAGGGCTGCCTTTAAATATGAATGGGACGGAAGGAGAAATGGCTCTTCTAGCCAGACAGTTTGGCACTTTACTTGAAGAAAAGGCTGGAATAGAAGTTGCCTACTTTGATGAGAGACTCACTTCAACGGCTGCTCATAAAGAATTGAAAGGAGTTAAGACGTCTAGAAAAAAAAGGACATCTAAAGTAGATCAAATTGCTGCGACTATGATTTTACAAAGTTTTTTAGATGCTAAACAATAAAGTGTGTAAAAAAAAAATTATATTCGTTATTCCATAGTAAAAAAGCAGTTATGCTATGAATGCTCATCCTTTAGAAGAAGAAGGTCGCTCTACCAGAAGTATTGACCCCTGTATTGTTGTCATTTTTGGGGCAACTGGAGACTTAACGGCAAGAAAACTTATGCCGGCTATTTACAATCTTGCTCGCGAATCTCTTTTACCCGCAAACTTTGGGTGCGTGGGCTTTGCAAGAAGACCTAAGAGCCACGATGAGTTTAGAGAAGAGATGAAAAAACAGGTCTCAGATCATTCTCGAGTAAAGCCCATCGAGGAAAATATCTGGTCTAATTTTCATGAAAAGTTATTCTATCACCAGTCAGAGTTTGATAAAGACGAAGGCTATGAAAAGCTAAAAGGCTTTTTAGGAGAGCTAGATGCTAAACTAGGAACGAAAGGAAATCGAATTTTTTACCTTTCTGTTCAGCCAAAATTTTTTCCTCTTATTATTGAAATGCTTTCTAAACATGGGTTGATTTACAAAGAAAATGAAAGTAAATGGTCTAGAGTTATTATTGAAAAACCTTTTGGAAAGGATTGGAAGTCATCTATGGATCTTCAAAATCATATCCAAAAGTTTATCACCGAAGAGCAAACCTATCGGATAGATCATTACCTAGGAAAAGAAACTGTTCAAAACTTATTAGTATTTCGTTTTGCGAATTCCATATTTGAGTCTATATGGAACTATAAGCATATTGATCATGTACAAATTACTGTCGCAGAAGATTTAGGGATCGGGAATCGTGGCGAATTTTTTGAAGAGGAAGGTCTCTTACGAGATATAGTGCAAAATCATATGATGCAGCTTTTGTCTATTGTAGCCATGGAGCCACCTATTGACTTAAGCGCAAAAGGAATAAGAGATGAAAAAGTAAAAGTACTTCAATCCATTCGGCCTTTAAGTAAAAAAGACTTTCAAAATAATTTGGTAAGAGGTCAGTACGATAAAGGGTTCATTGAAGGAGAAAAAGTTAAAGCCTACAGGCAGGAAGAAGAAGTTGATAAAAACTCTAATATAGAAACTTTCGTTGCTTTAAAGCTCTACTTAGACAACTGGAGGTGGACAGGTGTTCCATTTTACTTAAGAGGAGCTAAAAGGCTTCCTAAAAAGGTGACAGAAATTGCTATTATTTTTAAAGATGCTCCGGGTCTTCTTTTTAAACATCACAATAGCAAAAATGACCCGAATGTTTTAGCAATTAGAATCCAGCCAGATGAGGGTATTTCTATGAAAATGAACTGTAAAGTTCCGGGCCCTTCCTCACCTGTGCAACCTGTTAAGATGGACTTTCGCTATGGAGCTTACTTTGGAAAAACTCCACCTGAAGCTTATGAGCGCTTGATACTAGAATGTATTTTAGGAGATAGCACTTTATTTGCACGCGCGGATGAAGTAGAGCAGTCCTGGAAAATTTTTACCCCCATATTAGAATACTGGTCAAAGAATCCTCCTAAAAACTTCCCTAATTATCCTTCAGGAAGCTGGGGACCTAAAGAAGCAGATGATTTAATGGCCAGAGATAATAGGAACTGGAGAATTCCGTAAAAAATGATCTCTCAAAAAATCGTAGCCCCTTCAAAAATAGAACAAGAGCTCTTTCAAATTTGGGATTCACTTGCCAAAAAAAATAAAACAAGAGCCTCTTTGTTTAATCTAATAGTCTATGCCAAACAAAATGAACGCTATGACAACATTCGAAAAATTGTACAATCTATTGTAGAAAAGTTTCCCTGCCGCGTTTTATTTATTACTCATGATGATCAAACAAAGAAAAACTTTTTAAAAACAGCTATATCTGTGCTCTTTCAAAAAGAAAAAGATTCTGATACTGCATGTGACAGTATTGATATCGGCGTTTCCGGCAGTGATATAGAAAAAGTCCCTTATTTATTATCACCCCACTTTTTGCCAGATCTACCTATTTATCTTTTTTGGCCCGAAAACCCGATAGAAAATAAGGGTCTATTTGAGAAACTTAAAAAATTTGCCTCAAGAATTATTTTTGACTCTGAAAGCTTTGAAAGTGTTTACCAATTTGCCAGATACACACTTCAAATGACAAAAGTGCATCCATTTGTAGATTTTGCAGATATTCAATGGATTTATATGGAAAATTGGAAAAATTGTATTGCTGCAACCTTTTACTCTGAAGAACGGCTGGAAAAGCTAAAAGGATCCAAAATAATAGAGATCCATTATACTGCAGCACATAATTTGAGTTTTGCTCAAAATGCTATACAAGCTCTCTATTTTCAAGGCTGGCTTTCTTCTAGACTGGACTGGCACTTTTCAAAAGGAGACAAAAAATCTAAGACTTTAACCATCTCATATAACGAAGATACTGCCTTCAAATTAATACCTAAGTACAATAAGGA
>JASFVE010000107.1:0-4444 GCA_050049995.1 Chlamydiota bacterium
AAGGGCAGTTTCACTCCTTAAAAAACCTTCTTTGTCCGCATCTAAAATCACAACTAAAGAAACTTCAGGAATATCTAACCCTTCCCTTAACAAGTTTACGCCTACTAATACATCAAAGTTTCCATTCCTTAAATCTTTGATGATGTGCATTCTTTCTAAAGTATCTATATCGGAATGCAGGTATTTAGTTTTCACGCCAATTTCCTGTAAGTACTTGGATAAATCCTCTGAAAGCTTTTTTGTTAGGGTAGTAACGAGAACTCTTCTATTTTTTTCAGTTTCAAGCCTTATTTCTTCTAAAGCGTCATCTACTTGCCCTTCAGCAGGCTTAATTTCTATTTCCGGATCAAGTAGACCTGTTGGTCTGATTATCTGCTCAACAATATCACCCTCAGCTTCTCGTATTTCCCAATCACCGGGTGTTGCAGATACATATACCACAGACTTAAAAAACTCATAACTTTCTTCAAATTTAAGAGGCCTATTATCAAAGGCAGAAGGAAGTCTAAAACCAAATTCAATCAAAGATTTTTTTCGAGCCCTATCGCCGTTATACATAGCATGCATCTGAGGTATAGTTTGATGAGACTCATCGATAAAAAATAAAAAGTTTTTAGGAAAATAATCTAATAAGCAAGGAGGGGGATCTCCTGGGTTGCGGTTGCTGAAATGCCTGGAGTAGTTTTCAATTCCTTTACAAAATCCAACTTCTTTAATCATTTCAAGGTCGTAGTTTGTCCTCTCACGTATTCTTTGTTTTTCAATTAAAAGGTTTTGCTTATCAAATTCGTCTGTTCTTGCAGCAAGTTCATATTTGATTTTTTCAATAGCAGCGAGTCGTATTTCTTCAGGGGTTACATAGTGCGATCCAGGAAATATGGTAACTTCCTGCATTCTTTTTCGTACTCTGCCAGTTAATGGATCAATTTCACTGATCCTTTCGACATCATCTCCAAAAAATTCAATCCTGTAAGCTATGTCATCTTCATATGCCGGAACTATTTCTAAAACATCTCCCTTCGCTCTGAACGTTGCTCTGGCAAGCTCATACTCATTTCTTTTATAATGAAGCTCAACTAAGTGTAGTAAAACGTCGTCTCGTCTTACATGCTGATCGACAGATAACTTTAAAAGCATCTTACTAAAGTTATCAGGAGATCCTAAACCATAAATACATGAGATAGAAGCTACTATAATAACATCGTCTCTTTCAATTAAGGATCGAGTTGCACTGAGCCGCATTTTTTCAATACGATCATTGATAGAAAGATCTTTTTCAATATAGGTATCTGTTCTAGCGATATAGGCTTCAGGTTGGTAATAGTCATAGTAAGACACAAAATATTCCACAGCATTATCTGGGAAAAAGGCCTTAAATTCCTGATAGAGTTGAGCTGCTAATGTTTTATTATGGGCCAAAATCATAGCTGGCCTTTGCATGTTTTGTATGACATTAGCCATGGTAAAAGTTTTACCAGACCCGGTTATGCCCAAAAGAACTTGGGATTTTTTCCCGCTTTGGAGTCCCTCTGTTAGTTTTTTTATGGCTTCAGGTTGATCACCTTTCGGCTCAAAACTTGTTTTGATTTTAAAATTTCCCATATCAACCTAAGTAAGGCTCAATAAAGTGATTAAGCACGCCCCCTTCATCTAAAAACTCTAAAACAATGGCAAATAAAGATCCTAAAATTATTGTAATTAGAAGGGATCTTCCAAAAAAGTTTTTGTATTTTTTTAGTTTCCAAGCCATCAAAGCTGGCAAAATTCCCAATAATATTGCTACAAAAAGTCCAGCGTACTGCAATGCGATGATAAATGCTCTTGGATAACTAAGAACAAATATTAAAGGAGGGGCAAATGTTAAAACACAGGCCATCAATCTTCCTTTTTTCCCTGACTTCAGCTTCAACCCGTCCCTTAAAAAATCTCTTAAAGAAAGAGAAACCCCTAAAAATGAAGTAACAATGGCAAAAAATGCTAAAAACCTAGCCCCAAGTTCTGCCACGGGATGATTGATTAACTGGACTAGTGGCTTTGTACTGGGAGCTCCCTCATTAAAGGCTTGTACTAAAGAATTTTCACTACCAGACAAAGGCACTAGACCCATTACGAAAAATTCCCACAGGAAATATACAAGCAAGGGAATCAAGCTACCAACTAGAATAGTAAGTCTAAGTTTTGAGGTATTATGCCTTTCATATGTAGTAAGAGAAGGGATAATAATATGATAGCCAAAAGAAGTAAAAAGCAAAGGAATAGCAACCAGGATAGCTTTAGGATCATAATGAGAAAGTAGCTTTGTATTTATTTGAGATGGGCCAAATACAACAATCATAAAATAGGTTATAGCAAGACCGATCATGAAAAATCGGTTGATGTAATCTACCCATTTAGTGCCGTGATAAACAAAAGTCCCAAAAAAACCAATAATCAGCAAAGGGGAGATCCATTCAGGTAAATTAAGTCCTGTTGACCATTTGAAAAACTCTGAAAAGACAGGGGCACTTCCGGAAATATACGCCGATGTTAAGGAATATAAAAGGAGCAAGTATACAACCCAGCAAACAACTTTTCCTACTATTCCCAATGTCTTTTCTGCCATGGAGACCATGTTAGTCTCACCTTCAATTGACAAATTAACATCTAAAATTAAAAAGGCAGTAATTAGGAAAAAAAGCCATAAAATAGGTAAGGCAGCAATAGATGGAAAAAAACCTGCAAAGCCACTTTTTATGGGAAGAGCCAGCATGGCTGCCCCAATTGAAGTACCTGCAATTAATAATACGCTTCCAAAAAATCTATTCGTTTTAACCATAAAACTTTCTCTTAATAATTTATAAAAATATTAATTCCTAAAATTCTTCCTAATTCATTCAACACTAAGAAAGAAGAAAATAGTATCGCTATTATTAGACTAATTTTTCCCCCCATCACATGATATTGTGAGCTATATTTTCTACTGTATCTACCTACCCATGCCATTAGTGCAGGTAAAATCCCAAATAAAATAACTGCGCAAAAGCCCCCTGCAAAGCTGAGTGCCTTTAAGAACACCCCTGGATAGGTTAAGGCAAACAAGTAAGGAGGAATAAGAGCTAAAAGTATTAACCATCTATTGTTTTTTTTAATTGGCTTTACTTTTAAGCCATCAGCAATGAAGTGCATAACACTTAAGCTTTGTGCTAAAAAAGAAGTTATAATCGCAAAGAAGGCAAACACTTGAGTAAATATTATAATCCAAGGCGAGTGTAAATAGTGTATTAATGGCTTGGTAATCTCACCGCCTAGTGAAAAGACATTTGAAATAGAGTTTTCTCCAAAAACGGGAACAATTCCAAGAATCATTACCTGCCAAAAAGTATAGATTATAAGAGAAATTAAACTGCCGCCCATGATTGTTATTCTCATTCTTTTGAGATCACCATTCATATATGCCGTCAAACTCGGAATCATATTATGAAAACCAAAGGAAGTAACTAATATAGGCAAGGGCAAAATAAGATAGCTCCAGTTATGGTATTGGAGCAAGTTGGCATCAATTTTTTGCACTCCTAAAAACATCATCCCTGCGTAGGCAATTATTAAAGCTATCATTAAAAATCGGTTAGTCATATCAACCAGCTTTGTACCTAAGTACACAATAAAGCCTAAACTCAAAACAAAAACAAAGCCTATAATTGAGGGAGAAAAATCAATATGAAATGCTTTTTGCAAAAAAGCAGAAAATACCGATCCGCTTCCGGCAATATATGCAATCAAAAGGGAATAAAACAAAAAGAGATATAAAACCCAACTAACTACCTTTCCCTTAGGTCCAAATGCTTTTTCGGAAATGGTGACTATATTAACCTGACCTTTAAACCAGCCATTTACCTCAACAAGTAAAAGGGCGGTAAAGGTCATGAAGACCCAGGCAAGAAGAGTCATTAATATTGCAGGAAAAAAACCAGCCATCCCAGATAAAATAGGGAGGCCTAACATGCCAGCTCCAATACAACTGCCGGCAGTTAAAAACATTCCCCCTAAAATGCTACCAGGTTTTTGGCTCATTGGGATTCTGCTTTTTCTACCCTTCGAATTTCTTGACCCAAACGACCTAGCTCATACCCGTCATAGTCTACAAACTTGAAGAATCTTTCGAATTGTGGAAATACCTGGCAAACTTGTCTTGCCATTTCTTGAGCAATATAGCGATAGTTTGGATGACCTGCAGGAGAAGATCTAAGCTCACACATCCATTGCAGAGCTCTTAAATTAACAGTAAAATACCAATGGATATTATATGCCATAGGGACTATATATTGAGCCTCTTCTGGAAGTTCAGCTGCAATGGTGTCATAGGCGCTTTTAGCTTTTTCCATTGCTTCAATATAATCTTTCTCCATGTCTGTACCTACAATTTCCTTAGGCATGAAAAATCCATATTTACAGGACAAAAGCTGTC
>JASFVE010000108.1:0-4395 GCA_050049995.1 Chlamydiota bacterium
GGCAGATAAGGAGAGACCCAAGTTAATATTTTTCTTACAAGAAACTTCATAAAATTTTCCTTAAACTCTACCTATTTCTAACTACCCTAAAATCACTACTCCCACAGCTGGGACACCAAATTGTAAAAACTCCTCCTTCCCACTCAAAGGAACATACATTGCAAACACATTTGAATAATTTTTTTGCTAGCTCTGAGCTAGAACATGAAATAAAAACACCTTCTTCGTCCGATGAGAGAAATGGAATATCTATCAAATCTTCATTGTCTGTTAATAAATATTGCGTTTCAAGATCATCTAAAATTCGATCTTCTAAGAGATAAACTTTTTGATCTTTTATAAATTCAACTGCACTAGAAGATTCAAGAAGAACTTTATTGGTTGTTTCGACAATGGTATTTATAATTGACTTTTCATCTTTTGAAGAACACATTAGAGGTTTTGAAAAGAATAAAAAGCCCATCAAAATGAAAAATACGTTTTTGCCTAAGCTCATTTCGCAATCCTTATTAAAATTTTTAAAACGAAAAATTCTAATCATTTTTTTATTTTTAACAACTTTAGTTTTTATCGGATGCTTCTCAGACTTCCACACAAAACAAAAAGCAAAAGTTACCAAGGAAGATAAAGTTTGGATGAATAAGTTTTTCCAAGACTTTTTACTCGATAGCTCTGGAATATACACTGTTTTTGGCAGTAAACCAATGTCATCAAAAGAAATCATTATTGCTTCTTTAGAGCAGTGGCAAAGTTCTGCAAAAAACTATATAAACGAAGATGTGGATATTGGTGCTTTGTTAAATGAAGTGAAAATTCGTTATGAAGAATATGATATTTATGAAAATTGGGAAAAATGGGCTTCATGGAAAAAAAAGAATATAAAATCCATGTTTCAATTTTCTTTAAGACCTACAAAAGATCCTCACTTCTTTATGGCTTATATAATAAATACTGAAGAAGTAATTCGGACTTTGCAGGAATATCATGATCTTTTTAGAAAAGAGCTGAAAATGGAGTTTGATCCTAAGTCTGCTGTATTAGAATTTGAAGACCTCTCCTCTATTTTTTGGAAGAAGGTCTTATCCAACCATTACCTTTGTGGCATTTTATATGGTTATGGAGAAAGAAACTCTTATTTCTTTTCCTATGAAATGGCCCACAAAAACTCCTTTGTAAAAAAGTCTAAACCATCTCCTGTAAATTTCCATGATGTGACTATGGATAATATTAAGCTTCCCGCTTTTACATCCTATTCTGAAGCATTTGAAGAAGACCCTATCACTATCAAATACAAAAAAGAACGTGAAAACATTCAAGCTTATTTAAAAGATAAGAACTTTTTAGAAGAAGTTCTAAAAAAATTATCTAGAAATTGAACAAAGATTTAAAAAAAATGAGTTTAACTCGTTTGCTTTTAAACACTTACTTATGAAAAACTAACTAAATTAAAAAATAATTCGGTTTTTGACATGAGTACCTCTGAAATAACCTTACATAACGGATCATTATTATATAATCCACCTGATGAGGCCGTTTTTTATTATAAACAAGCTGAAATTACTTTAATGAGTGAGCCTGGGTATGAGTGGATAGAACTTTCTACTTTACGACTTAAATTTAAAGGACTAAAGAAATACCACACTTTTTCATTTCCGTTTTTTTCTATGGTACCTAAAGAAGTTCTTCCATTTAATAGAGAACTAGAAAATTTAACATCACTATTAGGATATTTACCTGGTGATTCACACCATCAAGATAAGCTCGTAAAAATTACATCTCTACTAATCGATACTGAGAACGAGCATTGTAGTTTTAAGAAAGGCTTATCTAGTGAAATAGGTAAAATTAAAGTTATTAACAAATCTTTGAGAAAGGCTTGTCAAAAAAAACTAGGAAATATTCCAGTTGAAACTGGAAGATACCCTATATTTTTTGATAATAGACAACCTAGTTTTGATGCAATTGATGAAATATTCAAAAAATTCATACAACATAACACTAAGGAAAAGCTTCGATCCCAGCAAGCTCTTAGCGAAAATCGATGTAGCATGAGAGCTCAGTTTATCAGTGTTGTTTTAGATATGTATCGCATAACAACAACTAAGATAGTAAAAGTATGGAAATTAATGGATTGGAACGCATTTCCTACTACTCATAACCCATGGGGTTTTCACTGTGCTAATATGATTATGGATAGAGATGGTCAATACTGGATATGGGATCCTTGGTTTGGATCTAATCAAGAGTTATTACCTTTAGAACGGTGGGTAAAAAAAACAGACGAGCCTACCCCTAAATTAGTAATTATTAACAATAAAACCATTATTAAAGATCCATATGGAACGGTTCCTGATTCGCCATGTTTCATGCAAATCGCCGATAGTGAAGAATTAAAAACATTTCAAGCACTTTGGATGGATGCAGTTCCTAATCCTCCAGAAAAGCCAATATCCATGATTACTATTGAAGAAGAGAGTGTCGAGGCTTCTTCTAGTTCTAGAGATTAAAAAAAGAACTATCTTTAATTATTTTTTTAAAAACGAACTGTTTTTTTTAATTAAAAAAAGTCATCTAATTTACTTTTAAATAAAAAAGGAAGAAAATAGATAAAATAAACTGAAACCAAGTTTAATATTATGAGTACTCCTGAAGTAAATTTAAAAAATAGTTTATTGGTATATAACCCTCCTGAAAAATGTAATTATCATTACGGTCCGCTAAACATTTCCTTTTCAAGAGAGATGGATTGCTCTTGGGTAGATTTTTCAACACTGCGACTAGGAATTCGAGGAGATGATAGTTTACATCACTCTTTTCATTTTTCTTCTTTTATAATGATCCCCCCTGAATCTCTCCCCTTTGATAAGAAGTTTGAAAACTTAGGACCACTATTGGGTTACTTTTTTAAACGTCCTGGTAAGTTAATGCAAATTACCTCATTAATGTTACACATAGAACCAGATAAATATAAAACCTCATTAAAACTGGCCACTCGAGTTCAGATAATTAATAGATCTCTACAAAAAGAGTGCAAACAAGAGCTAGGAGAAATTTCAGTTTACACCGGTGAATTCCCAATATTTTATGACAACCAAAGACCCACAGCTTCTGCAATTTTTAAAATTTTTAATGACTTTGTTAGATACAACACCCCGGAAAAACTTAAATATCAAAGAGAAAAAAGCGCTGGCTTATGTCATATAAGAGCTGAAGTTATCAGTAAACTTTTAGATGCATATCATATTACAACAACGAAAGTGCTAAAATTCTGGAATAGTTCAGATTGGGATTCTTATGAACCAGATCATCCTCCTTGGGGATTTCATGCTGCAGCAATGATTACAGATAGCAAAAACCGACATTGGGTTTGGGACCCTTGGTTTGGCTCTAATCAAGAATTATTACCTTTAAAAAAGTGGGTAAAAAGATCTGACGAACCCAAGCCCGAATCGCTCCTTATCACAAACAAAATTGTCATCGCAGATATTAAAAAAGGGCGTATTGCTGACGCCTCGTATTTTATGCAGCTTGGACCAAAGATTGCTATAAATGCCTTTAATGCTATTTGTATGGATGCTATCCCGAATCCTCCTGAAAGACCTATATCTCTTACAGTTCCTGTAAAAAAAGTGAGTTATTCAGCCCCCTCTTCTGAGGCAACTGCGTCTAATAATTCTAAAGTTGATAAACAAAAGTTACCTGAGCCTATAGAAGAGGCTACAAACTCTCTTGCTCCTAAAAGAAATAGGAGCATTACTGGAATATTTTCGCAGGTTGCCAGCCAATTCTCGGGCTTTTTTCGCTTATTTCAAAAATAAAGGTATTTTATGGAAGGAAACGACTTTTTTCCTTCCCTTCAAATAGTTCATTATTTTGTTTTGCACCAAATTGATGTCGATGCTTTGCTATGAATCGATACAAAGGATTGATAAGAAAAGATGGCAAAAAATGCAATGCGCCTAAAAATTTCCATTTACCTCCTAAGAGCCAGTAAATACGAAAAGCACCCTTAGAACGCAGCCAAAACCTTTTATGAAAGGTTTGGAAAGACTCAATTAAAACTAAGCTATTTTCCTTCTGTAAATAAGAAAATTTACCGGTTAGGATTGTACTGGCTGTATCTCCACTTAAAGGGGCAAAGCAAAAGATTTTATCTCGATCTATAGCAATAATATGTTTAACAGCTTTTTGGCAAAGCCCGCACTGTCCATCAAAAAAAATAAGATGCCTAAATGATTCACTCATCGTTTATGATTTTTACAACTGGTCTTTGTTTTTTGATCTCATCAAACTTTTTAGCTAAAGCTAAAGCCTCTTCTTCCGAACATTTGCCAGATAAGATTCTTTCTTTTATCTCTTCTCTTTTCTCCATCCAGTTTCTATCTAAGATCTTTT
>JASFVE010000109.1:0-4388 GCA_050049995.1 Chlamydiota bacterium
TATTTTACTAGCTCTTGTCGCTAATCTCATTAATGTAGCTTTAGATCGGGCTTTTATCTTTGGCGTAGAAGGGGTAGTTCCTGAAATGGGGATAAAAGGCGCAGCTATTGCTACCTGTACGGGTTATTTGGTACAGGCATTTATTCTGTTATTATTGTTTTTAAAGAAAAACAATAAAGAAATATACGGAACTAATCATTGGAAGATTCATAAGACCCTCTTTTTTAAAAGTTTGAAAGTGGGAGCTCCCCAAGGGATATTTTATGGTTTAGAAATTGTAGGATGGGCCGTTTTTTTTGAAATGATGTCCAAAGTTAGCTTTTTGCACATTACTGTCTCATCTATTTGTCAAAGTATTATCATTCTTCTTTCTTTTTTCATGGATGGACTAACTAGAGGGGTAGCCTCTATAGCTGGCAACTTTATTGGCGCTAAAAAGTATGATTTGATCTCTAAAGTCTTTAGAGCTGGCATCACCCTTCAAATTGGGTTTAGTTTAATTCTTGCTTTGCTGCTTACATTAGACCCTAAAGTAACACTATCTGTTTTCTTTCCTGTAACTAACGCAGAATTTTTAGCTATCCAAGATGGTTTTTCAGAGGCACTACAAGTAAGTTTAATTTTCGTCTTTTTCTATATTACCTTTGAGGGATTTAGATGGGTGATATCTGGGCTTTTGAGTGCTGCTGGAGATACTTTATTTTTATTAATTGCTGGTGCTGGATCAGTATGGGTATTTTTACTGCTTCCGGTTTACTTAATTGTTGTGAGATATTCCCAGCCCATTGAATGGGCTTGGGCTGCTGCCTTCTTCTATAGTGTAATCACATATGCAATCTATTATATTAGATATGTCAAAGGCAAGTGGAAAAGCATTGTATTAATTGAAGATTCTCAGATAGAAGATTGAGTTGATCTATTATAAAAACACATATAAGCGTGTTGCTTTAGCTTAGTTATTTTTTCAATAGACACTTCATTTATACTTGTATCACTGCATTCATACCATTTGTCATGCTTTTTGAGATAAGAAACATAGTGACCACTTTCTGTTGTTCTGCCAAAGTGTACAATAAAACTGCTTAAATTATAGGCAAGCTCATTGTTAGACTTTTCTAAGACCAAATCTTTATTAAGATTAAGTTCCAAGGGTACATTAAGTTTGTTTTCTCTTTTAATTGGGAAGAATTCAGCTCTTAAGGAATACTCTGAAAGATTAAGAAGAGATAGAAGATAATTAATGACTTTCATCCACCATGGAAAATACATTTGATGGTGAAATCTTTTAGCTGTTACAGAAAAAAATGTAGGGATTTTCTCGAACCTTGTCGTTACTTTATTTCCATTGGGATTTAAAACATTTAAATAAGTGTTTTCCAACATGTTTGATAAAGGGATCGTAGAAGCATCGCCTTCCTCTTCATTTTGTAGATCTATTGGAAAATGATTAGGTACTAGTCCAGGTCCATGATTTGTTTCTCCCGATCCGGAATTGTAAACCTGAGTTCTATTAGTAGCTTTACCTGATAACAATCTAGCAAAATTTTGCCATACATCATCAGGGTCATATTGTGTGCCAACTGGGTCCATTAATAGGACTATTGATGTCAACGCTTCTCGAAGAGGCTGCAGGTTTAATTCTGATTTTGTAACATAGCCACGTTGCATGTTTTTTAACTCTTTAACAAGGTTGCTTATTTTTTCTTGTTTTTCCTGATTTTCAATAACAACATACCCTACTGTACTTCCTATGGTAATAGAATCAGGGTTAGGGAGTCTTTCAATTTCATCAATAATAGCGGTTTGATGTATAAGTGACTGAAATAAAGAGTTTAGAAAACAGTTATTACCACTGTTTATCAAACAAACGGGATTTTTAAGTCTAATAGATTCAATACTAGAATTAATTTGAAGTGATTGAAGTGATGTAAAATGAGCCCTACTAAGATCGGTTATTCCTCTCACCAGTCCTGTGTTTAAAACCGAAGTTACTAATTGCGTCAGACAGTTATTATCTCTTCTTTGACAGCAAAAAATATTATTTAACATGTAAAACCTTTTTTGTTAAAAAGTGAAGCAAAAATACTACATTCTTTAAGATTTTTTTTCATTAAGAAATTGATATAGGAAAAGAGTCTGTTAGTTTTTTTTCACCCCAAAACTGCATAGGTCCAGGTAATAAGTAATGATCCTCAATCATCCAAGCTGATCTTTTGTTAACTAGCCTCTTGCAAGCCTCTGTGGAAGTATCTATCAAGTACTTTTTTATAACAGGCTTTTCTTTGCCATGTCGTTTTTCTAAATTCATGAAAGAAACAATTGGGATACCTTTTATCTCCCAGGAATCACTTGGTTTATTGAGGTTTGAAACGCAGCATATATAACCACTTAACCCTGAATAGATAAGTAATGAGGCTGTATACCCCAAACAATAACAATAATCAGCATCAAAATTACTGGGCATGCAGCTTCTTCCTTCATAACCAAAGAAATGGGTAACTGCATTGAATTTCCCTTGAAAACTTTTGTCTTGCTGTAGCTCCTTTTTGAGCATTTCCACTAAAAGATGTTCCGTTTCAATTTTAGAGACTTGAACGTTGCCGTGCGGATCTCTATCTATCAATAGCTGCTCTTTAATTTTTTCAGGAAAAATAGAAAAACAGCTCTGGCTTTCCTGAGACAAATGATTTGTTACATACTCTATTTTTTCAGAAGGTTCAGATAACTGGTTAATATGAGCTAAATGTTCCTTTCCTTTCGCTAATAATTCATTTAACTCTTTTATAAGAGCTTTAACTTCTGGGATAAATTCAATTAAACCTTCAGGAAGTAGAACTACACCATAGTTTTTTTGATTGTGAGACCTTTCAATCACAAAAGATGCTAGATCTTGTACAATTTGTTTTAAGGTAAGTTTTTTTTCTGCAATTTCTTCAGCTATAAGGACATAATTAGGCTGAGTTTTTAAAGCGCACTCTAATGTAATATGAGAAGCAGACCTTCCCATAAGTCTAATAAAGTGATAATATTTTTTAGCAGATAATGCATCCTTGCAGATATTGCCTATTAATTCAGCATAAGTTTTACAAGCTGAATCAAAACCAAAAGACATTTCAATATATTCATTTCGCAAGTCACCATCTATCGTTTTAGGGGCACCTATTACTTTGGCCTGACATCCTTTTTCTGCAAAATACTCAGCTAAAACAGCAGCATTGGTATTGGAATCATCCCCTCCAATAATTAAAAGGCCATCGAGTTCCAATTGTTGTGTAGTTTTTAAAGATTTTTCTAACTGTTCTGGTGTTTCAATTTTTGTCCTGCCAGACCCTAACAGATCAAACCCTCCCTGGTTGCGGTAGTCTTTGAGTAGGTTTTCAGTAATTTCAATACTGTTATTGTCAACAATGCCACTAGGTCCATTCAAAAAACCTATTAACACATTGTCTGGATGTATTTCTCTTAAGGAATCAAAAAGACCTGAAATAACATTATGCCCTCCGGATGCCTGCCCACCAGAAAAAACAACTCCTACTCTTAAGGAAATCTCTGAAAAAGATTTATCACCTTGTTCAAATTCCACAATTGGCTGATTGTTCGTATGGGTAAAAAGTTTTTTAATGTCCTCATGGACCTTTGGAAAACTACCTTTTTTAATAGATACTTTTTTAAGATCCTGCAGCACGGGGGGTATTTTGGGTTTATAGTGTAACCGAAGGGTAGATAAGGGGCTTTTTTCCATATGACTCTCAATTTTCTTTAAGTTTAGCGAAAATAATTGAATTTCTCAAGAGAGGCCTTTCTTGATATTAATATCCTATACCATTTACCCTTTATCTATTAAAATGGAAAATTTTCATGAAAACAGCAGCTATTATACCAGCCAGACTAGAAAGTAGTCGATTTCCTGAAAAGCTGCTTTTCCCCATATTGGGAAAGACATTAATTCAGTGGACTTATGAGAATGCTAAAAATTGTTCACATGTAGAAGACGTTTTTATAGCAACTGATAGTAAAAAAATTGCTGATCACTGCCTTGGTTTTGGAGCCCAGGTATTAATGACAGATGCTTGTGAAAATGGCACAGAAAGGCTCGCTAAAGCGCTTCAGAAATATGATTTTTTAAATCAATATGACCTGATTGTAAATATTCAAGGAGATCACCCCTGCCTTCAAAGCTCAACTATTTCTTCTACAATTTCTTGTTTAGAAAGTGATCCTGAAGCCATGGTGGCAACAGCCGTTATTCCTTTAGAAGATCTTTCAAAAATTGCATCTCCTCATACTGTCAAATGTGTTTTTAACCAGCAGAATAGAGCCCTTTATTTTAGCCGATCTACTATTCCATTTGCAGCTAAAAAGTGCTATCAGCATCTTGGCCTATATGT
>JASFVE010000110.1:0-4282 GCA_050049995.1 Chlamydiota bacterium
CTACAGGTATTCCTCCCGCAAGCCAAATCCCAGTCATGCCACCTAAAGAATAACCACAAAAACCTACTCGTTCCTCATCTAATTTATCTGCAAAACAAGACTCTTCTAAAAGGTATGTAAGTGAAAAAGAAATATCTGCAGGCCTTAGCCAAGCACTCAAATAAAGGTCAGGAGAAAAGAAGTCAAAAGTATCCCCATAATGTTCTACAGAAGCTACTATATAACCTGCTGATACAAGGTGCGGTACAAGCCAAGCTCTATCTCTTTTTTCGCCACCATTGCCATGAGACATAAGTATAAGAGGATACTTCTTACTCGATCTTAAAAGTTCTGCATCTTTTTTTTCTGGAATCGGTTTCCACAAATCATCTAAGTAAGTAGGTATCTTCGTTTTTTGATTAATGGGATACCAAACATGCATGTTAATAGGGCGATTTCTCTCAGAATCATATAGGCGGAAATCTTTCAAGCCGACTTTTGTTTGCGCGGCAAATAACGAACTAAAGATAAGTAAAAACACAAGTTTTTTCATGGCATAGTACCTCTATTAGAGCCGAAAAATAATACGTAATTTTTTTTTATTGGCAATCAATTCCAGTTCTTTTTAAGAATGCTGAAAGGCTAACCTCTCTTCCTAAAAAATCTTGGATTATTTCATTAGGATCCTTTTTCCCGCCTTGCCCGATTACTTTTTCAATATAGGCGTTACCTACTAAAGGATTGTCTATCCCTTCTTGTTTAATTTTTTCAAAGAAATCGAGTGCAATCACCTTTGTCCATAAATACCCATAGTAACTAGCTCCATATCCGGTGAGATGACCAAAAGAAGCTTGCCTGTGATCTTTATCATAATATTGATAATTGTTCCTTACATGGTCATGAACATCTTTTAGAATTTTTTGCGTATCGATTGGAACATTTTGACTAAAATATTGTAAAGAAAGCATAGCAAAAAAGATTTGCCTTTCTAAAAAATACCCAATATCAACACTTCTAGATGATAATATTTTCTCAATAAGAGCATCAGAAAGAGGCTTTCCAGTCTCATAGTGAGAACTTATTCTTTTTAGGACATCTCTTTCCCAAAGCCATTCTTCCATTAATTGAGAGGGAAGCTCCACAAAGTCTCTTTTTACATTTGTTCCGCAGGTTAAAATCATATCAGACTCTCCCATAAGATCATGAAAGGCATGACCTAGCTCATGAAATAAGGTCCTCATATTATCTAAACTTAAAAAAGAGGGAGACTCAGAAGTAGGAGCTGGAAAGTTAGCTACAACAATGTTCAATGAAGGGTAGCGGATATTTTCAGAATCCCAGGCAGGAATGATCGGACACATACAAGCGTGGTTGTATTTCATTGGCCTTGGAAATAGATCTAAAATAATATAGCCTAACAATTCCCCTTGCTTAGAAACTTTAAGAGCAAATAACTCTTCCGCCCAAAGGTCTTTTATTTCCACTTTAGATATTTGAACGTCTAAAAATTGCTCAAAGATATCGATAAACCCATTAATAGCAGTATCTAAAGTAAAGTGCTCTGCTATATATGAATTGTCAAAATCGAGACATTTTTCTTTGTACTGATTTTGACAAAAAGCAATATCCCATGGTTCCATTTTCCCACTTTCATTAATAGATACACTTTCTGGAAGATCATTGATTAGCTGTTCAAACTCAACTTGCTCTTTTTTACTAGCATAAGCAAACAAGTCGTTTAGAAATTCTTTTGCTCTTTCAGGAGTTTTTATCATTAAATCATGCAATTGATACTGAGAAAAATTATCGAACCCAAATTCTTCTGCTAATAATTGTCTTTGCTCAATTATTTCTTCTAGAATAGGTAGGTTCTCTGGATAGCCTAAATTTTGAAATACATGAAACACCTTTTCTCTAACATCTTTATTTTGGCATTCAGATAAAACAGGAAAAACAGTTGGATAGTCAGTTCCTAAAATATATAAACCACTTTCATTTTTTTTAAGTTGTAACAGAAAATTTTCCGCCATTGATTTTAGATCATTTTCACTTACTTCTATAAATTTTTGATCTTGAATAATGTTTTTATCAAAAAGAGTTGTAAGCTCGTTTAATTTTTTTTTTAGTTGGATAAGGCGATTTCTTTTTTTATCTGAAAAACTTAAACCTAAGCGATTAAGCTCTTGAAGGATGTTTTTTAAGTAATATAACTTCTCAGCTGATAAGTTCTCTCTAGGATTGTCATAATATCTTTGTAAAGTTTCATAAACTTCTGGATGTGAAAGTAAAAATTCTTCTTTGAAATTAGCAAGCTCTTGAGCTGATTCCGATAAATATTTTCTAACCTTTTCATTAGTATGCAGCATAGAAAGCATCTGGAATAACTCAATAGTACTTCCCATTTGACCTATAGCTGTATCAATAGGAACGACTACATTAGAAAAAGAACTTTCTTCAAAAGGTGTTTGAATAGCTTCTTCCAGTTTTTCTATAAATTCCTGCGTTACTTCATTTTTTTTCTTTTCTACATCTGTGATGGATTGGGGAAAAAAACTAGTAAGGTCTGCTGGAGTTTTAATAAGAGGAAAACTAGCAAACAGAGAAAGGTTTATAACAAAAAAAATGAGCTTTTTAAACATCGCTACTCCTAAAAAAATTTTGGAAAGGATTCAATAATTCAAAAAATTTGTGAAGTATTTTTTTTGTTTTTTTGTTATAAAAAAAATGATTAGGTGAAAGATGTTTAAATATCTTCCAGCATTAGCATTGTTATGCGCCCCTCTTTTTGCTTCATGGGATTGTCCTGAAAAAAAAGAGACAACAGTATACGACTCATCTATTGATGATTCCGATCTTTTTAGAAAATGTGAAGAGATCGTTTTTATAAATGCCGAATATCTTTTCTGGAACGTAAGACAAAATACACTTGATTACGCCCTCTATTCTGAAAGCCCTGCTAGAAATAACTCTGATAGCCTACTTGCCAATGGAAAGTTCCAAAGGGCAGGTTTTGGGTTTGATTCCGGATATAGATTTTCACTGGGATACTTTAATGCTCCAAAATACTGGGAGCTTAAAGCGCAGTATACTTGGTTGTATGGTAAAGCAAGTGACAGCATTAATTCCTCAGATATTCATCTTTTAGTTGGCACATTTCCACAGCTTTTAAGCAGGTCACTTGTGCGCGCAACTAGTTTAGCGCAGCTGCATTACCATGTGGCAGACTTTCTCATTGATCGCGTTTTTCACCCTAACCCTCATTTAAAACTACGATTATGTGCAGGGATTACTGGAGCATTTTTTACTCAAAAATGGAAAGTCCGTTATCTAGATATTATTAGCAATACAACTACCACCACTAATAATTGGAATTTTAACGGTGTAGGTTTTAGAACGGGTGTTTCATTTGACTGGTTTTGGAGAAAAGATGTTTATATTACGGGTATCATGACTTTTGCTAACTTGGTGGGAAAATACAAAAATCGATCGACCTCTATAACAACAGAAAACTTATCAGGGTCAGATGATCTTTCTATTCCTGTTGGAAATACTTCATATGAAGATTGGAGACTCAGCTTTAATACGCAATTTCTTGCGGGCCCCTCTTATCAAAGGTCCTTTCGAAAAAATCGTTTCGAAATATTTGCTGGGTATGAATTGAATATTTGGACAAATGTGGTAGATGTATTCAGATCTACTTTTGGAAGTGCCAGCCAAAGTAAACAAACTCTTATTAACTCAGGTCTTCTTGGTCTACAAGGGTTGACAGTAAGAGTTAATGTAGATTTTTAATTTTTCTAAATTTTAAATTTTAAATCTTATTCATTTATAATTTCATTTTATTAAAAAATGCAAATATTCAATTTTGAATTAATTACAACTCCATACAATACTTTAAGAAAAATTTAAATACGATTGAAAAGATCTTGAAAAACAGGCATAATTTATTCTTTTTAATTTGTGGAGATAAAATGAAAATAGCTGTACCTAAAGAAACTCATGCCGATGAAACAAGAGTAGCACTTTCATTAGACACTGCCAAAAAACTATTACAACTAAAAGCTGATGTGACCATTGAAAAAGGTTTAGCAACTTCTCTTTCTATTGAAGACAAGAAGTATTTAGATCTAGGTGTAAAAGTTGAGCCAAACCGACAAGAGCTTTTTTCTCAAGCTGACATACTACTTTGCGTTAGGAAACCTAAAATAGAAGAAATTGCATGGCTTAAAAAGGGTGCAATTCTGATCAGCTTTTTAGATCCCTTTAATGAAAAAGATCTAATTGTAGCTCTCCAAAAACAAGG
>JASFVE010000111.1:0-4190 GCA_050049995.1 Chlamydiota bacterium
ATGTTCAAACCCTTTGCCTGCCATATCTTCACCTACAAAGTGCAACTCTTTAAGACTTGGGCATGTTTTAAAGACTTCAGCAAGTTGTCTATCCGTAATAGGCGATGTAATATGTAAATCCTGAATAGCTGCTTTTTTTTGTGGAGGTAAAGCTCGTAGCCACTGCATCATTTCTTCGCTATTGGTCTTACTTTTATATTGCAGAATCTTATTCAAAAACCCTGACATAATTTTATTGTCAGAATCCAAACTTTGATTAAAGGCGGTATTTACTATTCTATCTAAAAAAGCATTAAAATTCCTTGGAACACTACCATGCATTTTCTTGATGCCTTCAGATCGCATTCCAGCCATAGATTGCACTAGAGCAAATAGCCCCGACCTGTCTTGAGAAAGTGTATTCCAAATATGACTAACTTTACGCATAGTTAGTTGTTCTTTAGGGTGTAAATAGGAAAGGACATTTACCCTTTCTTCAGGAGGTAAGTGGGATATAACAGGAGTAACACTCAAAGCAGACATGAATAATACCTTAATTATAAGTTAAAAATGCGAAAAATAATAAAACTATGATTTGTAAAAAGATAGATAAAAGTAATTTTTAAGCTTCAAGCTTTTCTATAAACCTGAAGCTCTTTTTAAAACCCTAACGACGGAAAATTTTTTTAAAAGTTTTCAATACCATATTTTTTTGCTCAATAGTAGCACCTTCATCATCAATATTATTTAAATGAGTCGCTTTACTAATAATAGCATTAAAAATATCTTCATCAATATGACAATGACGTAAAGAAAGTTTTTCTAGCTGAGTACCCTCAGGTAAATGCAAAAGCCCTTTAAAAGTAGTTTCTGAAAAATCAAACGTAACTTCTTTTAAAAAGGACGTTTTTGCAAAAAGCTTTTTAAGTGCCTTTTCATTAAGGTGCTTGAAAGACTTAAAGCCCACTTTTTCTAATTGATTGTTCTCAGGTATATTTGCAAGTCCTTCTAAAGTAGTTTCTGAAGAGTCAAACGTAACTTCTTTTAAAAGGAGAGCTTTTGCAAAAAGGGTTGCAAGAGCTTCTTCATCAAGCTGCCTGCACAGAAAAAAGCTTGCTTTTTCCAATTGATTATTCTCAGGTAAATGCGAAAGCCCTTCGGCAGTTGTAGTGGTATGAGAAAAATCAACTTCTTTTAAAAAGGACGCTTTTGCAAAAAGGGTTGCAAGAGCTGCTTCATCAAGCTGCCTGCACAGAAAAAAGCTTACTTTTTCTAATTGATTATTGTCAGGCAAATGTGCAAGCCCCTCGCCTATTGTTTTCTCAATTTTAACTTCTTTTAGCTTTTTTGCTTTCGAGAAAAACTGGGCTAGAAACCTTTCATCAGGAGTCCAAGTATAAAAAAAAAGTTTCTCAAGTTGATTGTCCTCAGGTATATGTGAAAGCCCCTCGCCAGTTAGCTTACCTCCAACCGCTAAGAATTTTAAATTAGGACATAACTGAAGCAGCTTTGCTATTTCTTCTTCTGTTATGGTACTATATGAGATAGAACCATTGGTAGGACCATTGGTAAAATCTAAAGACTGCACCTCCTCTCTTTTAGACGGAGGTAAATCCTGTAAAAAATTTATCACCTCTTCTGGCTGTTGGTGTAGTTTACAATTACCATTTCTAAGAACTAGCATTTCAAATAGTTGAACCTTTCTCCAGAAAGAACCACTTAAACAATCAGAGTGTAGTTTTTTTATTTTATTTGCTTTTGAGAAAAACTGCCAAAGCAATGCTTCCTTGAGATTTTTACAACTATAAAAGATAAGCTCTTCTAATTGAGTATGCTCAGAAATATCAACTAGAGCTTGTCCTGTTATCGCTGTTTCAGAAATATCGAGCTTTGTAAGCATAGTTGCTTTTAAGAGTGCCTCCTCAAGAAATACTTCATTGAGCCTTTTGCAATCATACAAAATAAGACTTTTTAATTGATTTTGCTCTGAAATATAAGCAAGACATTCTCCTGTTATAATGGTTTTAGAAACATTAAGCTCTTTAAGCAGAGTTACATTAGGAAGTACCTTTGCGAGGCACCTCTCATCAAGATGTCTACAGTTTATTAAAGTCAGACTTTGTAGTTGGTTGTCTATAGGAAGATGAGTTAGTCCCTCCCCGGTCGTTGGTGATTGAGTCAAATCAATTCTTTTAAGCGTAGCTGCATTGGAAAAAAACTTTGCGAGGTAGTTTTCATCAAGATGTGAACAATAACTCAATGTTATTTCTTCTAGTTGATCACTAACAATAAAATTAAGGCATTCTCCCGTTATATTGGTCTGACCTAAATTCAATTCTTTAAGTTTAATTGCTTTAGAGAAAAACTCTATGAGATGATTTTCCTCAAAATTATTACCACCCAACCTCACTTTTTCCAGTTGATTATCTTTGGGGATATGACAAAGAATTTCTCCAGCAATTGGGGAAGATAAACTAAGCTCCTTCAATTTAGTAGTTCTAGAAAAAAATGTGGCAGCAAAATCTCTATCAAAATTGAAAGATGATAAGATAACATATTCCAATTGATTGTTCTCTGGTATATTTGCAAGTCCTTCGCCTGTTATGTTAGCATTGCTAATCTGTAATTTTTTTAAGTTTGGACACAACTCTATTACTGCAGCAAGTTGTCTATCCGTAATAGTAAGTGGAAGATATAAATCCTGAATAGCTGCTCCTTTTTGAGGAGGCAACTTCCTTAGCCATTGTGTCATCTCTTCGGCATTGACATGACCTTTAACCTGAAGAACATTATAAAAAAACCTTCCCATAGCCCTACTGGCTGAATCTGACACTAGATTAAAGTTGGTATTAACTATTCTATCCAACAAACCTTCAAATTTTTCTGGGTTAGTATCATACAACTCCTTGATACCATGAAACTGAGTTCCTGCTATTGATTGCACGAGGGCAAACTGTCCTAATCTTTCTTGAGAAAGGTCAATCCAAATACGACTAACTTTACGCATAGTTAGTTGTTCTTTAGGGTGTAAATAGGAAAGGATATTTACCATTTCTTTTGAAGATAGATGGGATATAACAGGAGTAATACTCAAAGCAGACATGTATAATACCTTAATTATAAGTTAAAAATGCGAAAAACAATAAAACTATGATTCGTAAAAAGATAGATGAAAGTAAATCTTGAGCCTCAAGCTTGTCAAAAAGCTTGAGGCTCTTTTTAAAACACTAACGAACTAAAACTCTTTTTAAAGCTTTTAAAAACCCATTTTTTTTCTTAATAGTAGCGTCTTTATCATCAACATTATCTAAATGAGTCGCTTTACTAATAATAGCATTAAAAATATCTTCATCAATATGGCAATGACGTAAAGAAAGTTTTTCTAGTTGAGTATCCTCAGGTAAATGCAAAAGCCCTTCAAAAGTAGTTTCTGAACAGTCAAACCTAACTTCTTTTAAAAAGGACGTTTTTGCAAAAAGCTTTTTAAGTGTTTTTTCATTAAGATGCCTGCAAAACCCAAAGTCCACTTTTTTTAATTGGTTGCCTTCAGGTAAATGCGAAAGCCCTTCGGCAGTTGTAGTGGTATGAGAAAAATCAACTTCTTTTAAAAAGGACGTTTTTGCAAAAAGCTTTTTAAGTGCTACTTCATCAAGCTGCTTGCACATAAAAAGTCTTACTTTTTCTAATTGATTGTTGTCAGGTAAATACGAAAGTCCTTCAGCAGTTGTAGTGGTAAAAGAAAAATTAACTTCTCTTAAAAAGGACGCTTTTGCAAAAAGCTTTGCAAGAGCTGCTTCATCAAGATTTGCAGACTCACCAAAATCTATTTTTTTTAATTGGTTGTCCTCAGGTAAATGCGCAAGCCCTTCACCTGTTGTTCTATGAATTATAATTTCTTTTAGCATTTTAGCTCTCGAGAAAAACTGGGCTAGAAACCTTTCATCAGGACTCCAAGTATAAAAAAAAAGTTTCTCAAGTTGATTGTCCTCAGGTAAATGCGCAAGCCCCTCACCAGTTAGCTTACCTCCAACCGCTAAGAATTTTAAATTAGGACATAACTGAAGCAGCGTTGCGATTTCTGCTTCTGTTATCATCCGAAATGAGATAGCACTATTGGTAAAATCTAAAGACTGCACCTCCTCTCTTTTAGACGGAGGTAAATCCTGTAAAAAATTTATCACCTCTTCTGGCTGTTGGTGTAGTTTACAATT
>JASFVE010000112.1:0-4099 GCA_050049995.1 Chlamydiota bacterium
TCTTTAAGCTTGAAAGCATCTTCTCCGCTGATAGTCTCTTGGGCCTTTCCCATTATTTGTTGTAGAATATTACCGCCTCTATCTAATGTCCTAATGAAAGAAATTTCTTCTGTTTCCAAGATTTCTGCTGTTCGGTCTTGAGCGCTGATAAGTTCAGGGAAATCTTCTCCCATAAGCTCTGAGAGTTTAGGTAAAAGCTTGGATAAAAATGGCTCTTTTAATTCCAATTGCCTTCCATATCTAACTGCTCTTCTTAAAATTTTTCTAAGGACATAACCTCTATCTACATTAGATGGTTGAACACCATCTGCTATAGCAAAACTCAAGGCTCTTATGTGATCTGCAATAACATGAAAGCATGCTTCATTGTTTTTTTGATATTTTACTTTACTGATTACTTCAACCTCTTTAATCAGCTCTTGTAAAATATCAGTATGAAATACATTTTCCACACCCATTTTTAAGGAAATAACTCTTTCAAGGCCAGCTCCAGTGTCTATGCTTTTTTGAGGCAGAGGGGATAGAGTGCCGTCTAAAGATTTTTCAAATTCCATAAAAACCAGGTTCCAGAATTCCAAGTACCTTTCACCTGAAAGATCTTCAAGCGGGGTATTAGCTGGTCCATATTTTTCGCCTCTGTCAAATAAAAGTTCGGAACAAGGCCCACATGGGCCTACTTCTCCCATGGTCCAAAAGTTTTCCTTTTCTCCAAATCTGACAATTCTTTTTTCAGGTAAAAACTTTTTCCAAAGTTCAAAAGATTCTTCATCTTTTTCAAACACAGATGCCCAAATAAATTCAGGGTCAAATCCAAAAACTTCTGTAGTAAGCTCAAAAGAATAGGCAATAGCTTCTTTTTTAAAGTAGTCTCCAAAAGAAAAGTTTCCTAGCATTTCAAAAAATGTAAGGTGTCTTGAAGTATGGCCTACGTTTTCTAAGTCATTATGCTTACCACCTACACGAATACATTTTTGAGAAGAAACAGCTCTTGTATAATCTCTTTTGTTTTTGCCTAGAAACACATCTTTAAATTGATTCATTCCAGCGTTGATAAACATTAAAGTGGGGTCATCATAAGGTATAACAGGGGAAGAAGGGACAATCTTATGATCTTTTTTTTGGAAAAACTGTAAAAACTTTCTTCGGATCTCTTTTGATAGCATATTTTTACCTCATAACTTCGAAAAATGTATCCTATCTCTGTAGAGAAGTCAAAAGTTTTAGATCTGAAATTTTTATTTTAAAAAGCTATATTTTAGAACTTAAACTAACAAATGCTTGAAGGATTTGTTTTTTATGGATAACTTTTACATTTAAGTTTTGGAGAATTACAAATGGACGATGACCATAAAAAAATTTTAGGGAAGATTGCTAACACAATCAGACAGCTATCAATGGACGCTGTGCAAAAAGCAAATTCGGGACATCCCGGCTTTCCCATGGGCTGTGCAGAGCTCGGCGCGTATCTTTATGGACGTGCTTTAAAGCATAATCCCAAAAACTCACAATGGATAAATCGCGACCGTTTAGTTTTGTCTGCAGGTCATGGCTCAATGTGGCTTTACTCTTGCCTTCATCTTGCTGGGTTTAATTTATCTTTAGATGAAATCAAAAATTTTCGACAGCTCCATTCTAAAACTCCTGGACATCCCGAAAAAGGGGAAACAGATGGAGTAGAGGTGACAACAGGTCCTTTAGGACAAGGTTTTGGTAATGCAGTCGGTCTTGCCTTGGGATATAAAATATTAGCGCAGAAATTTAACACAGATGAATTTTCCCTTTTTGATAATAAAATCTTTTGCATGGCAAGTGATGGAGATATTATGGAAGGTGTCTCTGCCGAAACTTCCTCTTTAGCAGGGCACTGGAAACTTAATAATTTAATTGTGGTTTATGACTGCAATAATATTTGTTTAGACGGTCCTACCTCCGAGTGTTTGACAGAAGATACAAAAGCTCGCTACCGCTCATATGGATGGGATGTCTACGAAATTGACCCTTACGATTTTGAAGTCATGGAAAGGCTTTTTCAGGAGCTTAGGGAAAACCAGGAAAAACCAGCCTTTATTTTAGCTCATACCATTATTGGGAAGGGAGCTCCTACCAAAGCTAATACTCATAAGGCACATGGCTCTCCTTTAGGGGAAGAAGAAGTAAAAAATGCTAAAGAGGCTTTAGGACTTCCTCAAGAAGAGTTTTATATTCCTCAGGCTGTCATAGATTTTTTTAAGCAGAAGTTGGAAAAAGATGTAGAACATGAAAATAACTGGAATGATTTATATAGAAAATGGTCAAAGACCAATCCAAAACTTCATGAAGAATTTACTGCTATGAAAGAACACAAAGTTCCCAAAGAATTATACAAGGAATTACAAGAATTAGAGATTAAAGCGCCTAATGCAACTAGATCTTCTTCTAATGCTGTAATTAATTTTTTAGGAAAAAAGCTTCCATTTCTATATGGGGGGTCTGCAGACTTGTCCTCTTCCGACAAGACAATGATGAAGGATTTTCCGATTATGCAGCCAGGTAACTTCAAAGGAAGAAATATAAAGTATGGAGTAAGAGAGTTTGGAATGGGCACCATTACTAATGGTCTTTCCACTATTGGTATGTTCCGTCCTTTTTGTGGTACCTTTTTAACTTTTTCCGATTATATGCGTAACTCTATTCGGTTAGCTGCACTATCAAAATATCCTGTTATATATCAATTTACTCATGACTCCATATTTTTAGGAGAAGATGGTCCGACCCATCAATCCATTGAGCATGTGCCTTCTTTAAGAGCTATGCCTAATTTGCATGTAATACGACCTGCTGACAATAATGAGGTAAAATATGCGTGGAGGGCAGCATTAGAATATGAAGGGCCTACAGCAATTATTTTGTCGAGGCAAAATTTACCCCTTTTAGAGCGGACTGATATTCCCTATGAAGAAGGTTTTGCAAAAGGTGCTTATATTCTAAAAAAAGAAAAGTCAAAACCCGATTTTACTATTTTTTCAACAGGATCTGAGCTGTCTCTTGCTATGGATGTAGCAGAAAACCTTGAGAAAATGGGTAAAAATGTTAGAGTTGTCTCATTTCCTTGTTGGGAGCTATTTGAAAAACAGCCACAAGAGTACAAAGATTCTATACTAAAAGGAGATCTAGGAAAAAGGGTTAGTATAGAAGCTACAGCAGATATTGGCTGGCATAAATATATAGGCCTAGATGGTATTTGCATTGGCATGGAAAGTTTTGGACTTTCTGCACCTGCCGCCGATCTTGCAAAGGAATTCGGTTTTACAATTGACGAAATAGTACAACGATTAATTTGATACAAAATAACCAGTTTTTAAATGCTCTTGAGGGTAAGAATACAGGCAATTCTTACCCGATTTGGATAATGAGGCAAGCGGGAAGGTACCTTCCTAATTATCAAAAGCTCCGAAGAAAGCACTCTTTAAAGTGTCTTTTTACTAATCCAGAACTTGCAGCAGAAGTTACCTGTCTGCCTTTTGAATACTTCTCCTTAGATGCAGCTATTGTTTTTTGGGATATCGTTCTTATAGCTGAGGCCATCGGTTTTGAAGTGGACTATATAGAAAACATTGGTCCGGTAGCTAAGTTCACAAAGAATAGAAAAGACATATTTTATCTCCAAGATACTGTAAAAAAAATCAAAAAAAAGCTCCAGGTCCCTTTAATTGGGTTTTGTGGCGGGCCTTTTACAGTAGCAAGTTATTTAGTGGATGATATTAAAAAGTGGATTTATGAAAAGCCCTTGGAACTTCACTGTTTGTTAGAAGAGCTTTGTCAGGCATCTATTCAAGCACTAAAAATGCAAATTGAAGCGGGAGTCGATGCAATACAAATATTTGAGTCTGCTGCAAATATTTTATCAAGCTCACATTTAGAAGAGTTTTCACTGTATTACATAAGAAAAATTCTTAGGTCTATTTCTACTTTAACTATTGTGTTTGCTAAAGGAAGCTGTCTTTTCCAAGAAGAACTTTCGATGTTGAGTACAAATGCGTTAAGTTTTGACTGGCACTATGATCTTTTAGACTTAAGGAAAAAAATACCCAATAAAATTTTGCAAGGGAACTTTGACCCC
>JASFVE010000113.1:0-4010 GCA_050049995.1 Chlamydiota bacterium
AGTTAAAAACCTTAAGTTTACTATCTTGTAAAAATCTAGATAGTGGTGCTCTTAAAAAATTTTTCAAAAAACTTTCAGGTCTTAAAAAACTAGATCTTTCTTTTACAAATATTACAGGAAATGAGCTATTGGCTCTTGATCCATCCAAACTAGAAGCTCTTAACTTAGCAAATTGCGGCAACCTTAATCGAGAAGCCCTTCAAGAATTTTTAAGTAAAGCTACAGAGCTCAAAGAACTAAATTTAACTTTTGCGAATATATCTAAGGAAGAAATACAAGATTTTGTTTCTCCTCTATGTGAAGTAAGAAAACTAGGTAGTTAACCCACCTCTTTAATTAAGGAAATCGTATGATAAGAGCTATATTAACAGAGAACACCAAAGAACTCGAGCCACTCAGGTCAATAATCATGAGTTATTTAGATCCTATAGACCAACTTTCTCAGCAACCTTTTTGGGAAAACAGTTTTGACTCAAATTTAGGGTTATTCACTCGGATACAATCAATAGTTGACCTCGCATTTCATGAAATAGCCTCACTTCATAGGGCTGAATTTCCCTTTCCTATTGTTCTGAAAAGATTTAATGAGGAGTTAGATCCATCAGGCAAGGTTTTAGGAGACTATTTAAGTGTACTTATTAAGCTTCAAAGAAATCCTATAAAAAGGATTGAATTATTAGAAAAAATTTCCTTGGCTGCACGAGAAGCTATTCAATCTTTAGATCTCAGTTATTCTGAAGTTACTGATGAAAACGTCGCATCAATTTTAGAACTCTGCCCGAGTGTAACTTCATTAAATGTATGCTTTACTAATGTGCAAGGACAGTTTGCAACTCAAGTCACCCATAACTGGAAAAAGCTTGATATGAGTCAATGTCAAAGGTTTGATAGAAAAATTATTCAAGAAATTTTAAGTAGAGCTAGAGAACTAGAAGAGTTAAGTCTTTCCTATGCCACTGATGAAGACTTGCAGCTTTTCGATTCCTCAAAATTGAAAAAACTCAAATTAGAAGGTCTAAACCTTAGTGAGAAAGCTCTTAAAGAGCTTTTTAGAAGATGTCCTCAACTGGAGGTACTAACCATCACAAAAAAATCAGGCCACTTAGATGTAAACATCAGTGGTGAAGAGCTATTAGCTCTTGATTTATCTAAACTAAAGTCCTTGAAGTTAAATCTTTGTAAAAATCTAAATAAAGAATCGCTTATTCGGATATTCAGCCAAGCTACAAATCTTGAGCAATTGGATATATGGGGAACAAACATAACTGGTGAAGAGTTATTAGCTCTTGATTTATCTAAACTGAAATCCTTAAAACTTAACACAAAGATAAGCAAAGAAATGCTTGCACAAGTACTTAGCCGAGCTACAAACCTCGAAAGTTTAGATGCCTCACTTACAAATATTACTGGTGAGGAATTACTCGCCCTTGATCCATCTAAATTGAAAACACTTAATTTATCTTTCTGTAGAGACCTTGATGAAAAAATGGTAAAAATATTCTTAACAAAATCCACAGAATTAGAAGTGCTACTTCTCCCAAGAACAAACATTGATGGTAGAGGGCTATTGGCATTTAATCCTTCTAAGCTGCTATTTCTCAATTTAGATGATTGCAATAACCTTGATAAAGAATCTCTTAAAGCATTTTTAACTAATGCCACAGAACTTAAAGATCTTTGTGTTCCCGACTTATATATAGATGAAGAATTATTACCCCTTATTCCGCAACAATGCGTGGTTCACGGTTCTTATTTAAAAAAAACTCCTTTTCAAGAAAACATCCAACCCATTTGAGATAAGTAATATGACAAGTGCTATTTCCCCTAAACCATTTAATTTTTCAGAATTAACAGAAAGAACCGAAGAACCCAAGCAACTCATGCCAACAATCATGAGTTACTTGCCCCCTGAGGATCAAGTTTCCTTACAGCCTTTTTTGGGAAACAGTTTTGACTCAGATTTAGGTTTATTCACTCGGATACAATCAATAGTTGACCTCGCATTTCATGAAATAGCCTCACTTAATAGGGCTGAATTTCCATTTCCTACTGTTTTGAAAAGATTTAATGAAGAGTTAGATCCATCAGGTAAGGTTTTAGGAGACTATTTAAGTGTACTTATAAAGCTTCAAAGAAATCCTCAGAAAATGATCGAACTATTAAAGAAAGTTTCCTTGGCTGCGCGAGAAGCTATTCAATCTTTAGACCTTGGTTATTCTGGAATTACTGATGAAGGCGTCACATCAATTTTAGAGCTCTGTCCAAGTTTAACTTCTTTAAATGTATGCTCTACTAATGTGCAAGGACAGTTTGCAACTCAAGTCACCCATAACTGGAAAAAGCTTGATATAAGCCATTGCCACGAATTTGATAGAGATGTTGTTAAAAAAATTTTAAGTGAAGCTAGTGGACTAGAAGAACTAAGTATTTCTAATATCACAGAAGAAGACTTGCGGCTTTTTGATTCCTCAAAATTGAAAAAACTCGAATTAGAAGGGCTAAACCTTAGTGAGCAAGCTCTTGAAAAACTTTTTAGAAGATGTCCTCAACTGGAAGAGCTAACCATCACAAAAAAATCAGGCCGCCTAGAAATAAACATCAGTGGTGAAGAATTATTAGCTCTTAATTTATCTAAGCTGAAATCCTTAAAGTTAAACCTTTGTAAAAGTCTAAATAGCGAAGTGATTGTTCAGGTATTTAGCCAAGCTACGAATCTTGAGCAATTAGATGTATGGGGGTCAAACATTACCGGTGAAGAGTTATTAGCTCTTGATTTGTCTAAACTGAAATCCTTACGAATTAACACAAAGATAAGCAAAGAAATGCTCGCACAAATACTTAGCCGAGCTACAAACCTCGAATGTTTAGATGTCTCTCAAACAGATATAACTGGAGAGGAATTACTTGCCCTTGATCCTTCTAAATTGAAAATATTTGACTTATCCTTCTGCGGAAATCTCAATGAAAAAGCAATGCAAACATTTTTAAGAAAAGCTACAGAATTGGAAGACTTAAATCTATCAAGAGTAAATGTTAATGGCAAAGAGCTATTAGATTTTGATCCTTCTAAATTGCAATTTCTCAATTTAAATAGTTGCGACAACCTTGATAAAGAATCTCTTAAAGCATTTTTAACTAAAGCCACAGAACTTAAAGATCTTTGTATTCCCGACTCATATATTGATGAAGAATTATTACCCCTTATCCGACGCCAATGTGTGGTTCACGGTTACTACTTAAAGAAAACCCCTTACAAAGAAAATATTCAGTCTATTTGAGGTTAAGTAACATGGCAACTGCAATTCCCCCTAAATCATTTAATTTTTCAGAATTAACAGAAAATACCAAAGAACTTGATCAACTCAAACCCACAATCATGAGTTACTTACCCCCTGAGGATCAAGTTTCCTTGCAGCCTTTTTGGGGAGATAGTTTTGACTCAGATTTAGGTTTATTCGCTCGGATACAATCAATAGTTGGCCTTGCATTTCATGAAATAGCCTCACTTAACAGGTCTAATTTTCCCTTCCCTATTGTTTTAAAAAGATTTAATGAAGAATTGGATCCATTAGGTAGAGTTTTAGGGAGCTATTTAAATAGCCTACTTCGACTTGAATGTAGCATGGACTCCAAAATTGCATTCTTAAAAACCCTTTCACCAGAAGTTAGAAGTACTATTCCACATTTAGGCTTTAGAGATTTAAATATTACTGATAATGAGGTTACTGAAGTTTTTAAGCTATGTCCTCATTTACCTTCTTTAGACGTATCTTATAATAAAGGATTATCTGGCCAATGGGATATTCAGATTCCTAACAAATTGAAATCTATTACTTTATTAGTGTGTGAAAATCTAAATAACAATGCTCTTGAAGAGTTTTTTCGCAAGACTACGGTTTTAGAAAGACTAACGATCTCTAGCTCAAAAATAACAGGGCATGAACTGTTACCCCTAGATTTATCTAAAATCAAAAAGATTTACTTTTATCAAAATCTAAATCTAGATAGTG
>JASFVE010000114.1:0-3999 GCA_050049995.1 Chlamydiota bacterium
CCTGCGTAAAAGCGTTAGACTTAACTAACTCTTCAGTTACTGATCAAGATGTGAATCATATTTTACATCTATACCATAATTTAACTTCTTTAAATTTATCTAATACCGATGTAACTGGTAGCTGGCTTGCAAAGGTTTCCAATAGTAAGTTACAGAAAATTAACTTATCCAATTGCCAGAAACTAGATTTGCAATCTCTTAATATTCTTTTACCTAATGTAGAAATGCTAGAAGAACTTGATCTTTCACATACAATGGTAACTGGAGAAGAATTGCTAGAGGTAGATTTATCAAAAATGAAAAGCATTAACTTAAGTCATTGTGATCAACTTCATGAATATCACCTTATTACACTATTTACACAATTTGGAGAGCTAAGAGAAGTAGATTTATCATTTACATCTACTACAGGAGAGGCTATTAAAAAACTAAATCTGAAACAATTAGAAAGATTAGTTTTAAGAGGTTGTGAAGAACTTAAACTTCCTGAATTAGAGAAACTTTTATCTGAAGCTTTTCTTAGAGCTCTTGATCTATCTGGCACCAAGATAAGCGGAAAAGAGTTGTTAGCTCTTAATTTAGAAATATTAGAACAGCTAGATTTTTATAACTGTCCAAATCTTGAACGAGAGCATGTAGAAAACTTTTTCGAGCTTGCTAAAGGTTCTAAAAATTTAATTCACCCTGAAAGATAAACTCCTTATACCGCCTAAAAATAAACACTTTTTAGGCGGTCTTTATTTTTTAATATCCACTCTGTGATATTTTCACTAGCTTCTTTTTCAAAAAAGGATCTTTCCATCTCTTATCTATAGATAAAAATCTATAAAAAAATCATTAAAAGCATTTAATCTAGCGCGATTAAAATCAGAATATGTGAAATAATCTAAGACAACTTATGACTACCCCTAATAGCTTCCCCCTTTCAACACTAGCAGAAAGCTATCCATTTCTTTTTATAAACAGTTTAAGTTATTTAAAACCAGAAGAACAAGCCACTATGCAGCGTACCTGCAGAGCTTGGTGTGAGGCTTCTCAATCTCCCGCTGGCCTATTTGCCTTCATAACATCAGCTGTAGGATTAAAGGAAAGGGCCGTCACACGAATTTGTGAAAAAGGGTATTTTCCTCCTATTATCACACACAAGTTTCATGAGCAACTAGACCCATCAGGGAAAACGCTGGGGAAGTTCTTAAGTGAAGCGCTTTCAATTATATATATGGAAGACCCTCAAAAGATGCTGTCTTTTTTAGAAAATCTTCCCACTCAAGTAAGGGAGACTATTCAATGTTTAAATTTAAAAAACGCCCCTATCACTGATGAACACATTGTTTTAATTTTACAATTTTGCCCTAAATTGAGTGAATTAGACTTATCCGTAGATATCCGTAACAAATTCACTACATTTATTACTGGGGAAGGTCTTGCTGCTATATCAAAAAACAACGCCCTAAAAATGCTTTCACTAAGCGGTTGTAAGAAGCTCAATGAACAAGCTCTTCAGATTTTTTTTAGTAAGGCTAATTTTTTAGAAGATCTTAAACTCAGCAGCACAAACATCACGGGAGTTTCCCTAAAAACCTTTAGTGCGGCTCATTTAAAAAAGCTGGACTTGGGGAGGTGCTATAATTTGGAAGAAGCTGGGCTAGAAGGGTTTTTAGAAAAAGCTGAATCATTAGAAGAGCTTGACCTAAGCCGCACAAATGTGACAGGAAGTGCTTTAATCGCTCTTAATTTGTTATCATTAAAAAAACTCAACTTGGATTTTTGTAATAATTTAAATCCACAAATTCTCAAAAAAATTTTCAGCTCCTCTACCCTTGAAGAACTGAAAGTTGTTAATAACTCCATAACTAGCGATGCATTATTGTCTCTTTCAACAGAAAAATTAAAAAAGATTGAGGTAAGGCTTAGAAATCATTTCCCTAAGGAAGATATAAAAGCATTTTTTCAAAAAGCTACTAACTTGGAAGATATTCATCTCTATGGTATGGCAGTGACAGGAGAGGAGCTACTCTCACTTAATTTGTCTAAGTTAAAAAAGCTTTGCTTAGGATTATGTCCTAAACTTAATGAAAAAGTGCTTTTTCAAGTGTTTCAACTAGCTCAAGAATTAAAAACAATAGGCTTCTTCGATTCAAACATAACAGGAGAAGGATTGTTAGCTCTTAATCTTTCCAAATTAAAAAGAGTTTATTTAAGTTTTTGTCATAATCTTAAAAAAGAATTTATAAACCAGCTACCTAGAGAAATCCTTATTTTTAAAAGTTTTGAGTTTTGAAAAAATTCAATTAGTTCTACAATTTTCCTCTTATTAATTAATTTCGTTGGAAGAAATACAAGATTTTTTTCATGTGAGAAAAAATTAAGCAGTTGAATCCCTTCTTAATAAAGAAAAAAACAATATGACAAGTACTATTTCCCCTAAACCATTTAATTTTTCAGAATTAACAGAAAATACCAAAGAACTTGATCAACTCAAACCCACAATCATGAGTTACTTACACCCTGAGGATCAAGTTTCCTTGCAGCCTTTTTGGAGAGATAGTTTTGACTCAAATTTAGGTTTATTCGCTCGGATACAATCAATAGTTGGCCTTGCATTTCATGACATAGAGTTGCTTACCCAGTCTAAGTTTTTATTTCCTTCTGTTCTGGAAAGGTTTAATGAAGAATTAGATCCATCAGGTAAAGTTTTAGGAGAGTACTTAAGCATTCTACTTCAACTTAACTGTAGAAAAGGTTCTAAGGAGATGATAGCCTTCTTAAAAAAGATTTCTTCAACTGCACGAGCAGCCATTCAATCTTTAAATTTAGGTTACTTTGGAAATCTATTTAACACTGACGAAGATATTATTTCAGTTTTAGAGCTGTGTCCTAATTTTACCTCTTTAAATATAGCCAATAATATAAAATTGTCAGGAGAATGCCTTACTAAAGTACCTTACAAATTAAAAAAACTTGATATTGCTAAGTGTGAACAGCTCAATAGAAATGCTGTTCAACAATTTTTAAGTAAAGTGACAGAACTCGAAGAATTAAATCTTTCTGAGTTAGATATCACGGAAGAAGAGCTACAATCCCTGAATACATCAAAATTAAAAAAACTCCATTTAAATAAGTGTAAAAACCTAAATATAGCAGCTCTTCAAACACTCTTAAGTAATGTTCCATTATTGGAAGAACTTAGCCTATCAGGGGTTGACATTACTGGAGAAGAGCTGCTAGCTCTTGATCTTTCTAAGTTAAAAGCAATTGATTTAAGTTTTTGTGAAGAACTTAGTGCCGAAGCTCTTAAAGAGTTTTTCAAAAGATCTTCAAACCTTGAAAGATTAACTCTTAGTGGGACAGACATAACTGGAGAAGAGCTCCTGTCCCTTGATCCTTCTAAATTAAAAGCAATTGATTTAAGTTGCTGCGAAAACCTTAACCTCAAAGCTCTTAAAGACTTTTTTGAGAGAATTCCAAAACTTGAGGAATTAGATCTACCTCACACGGATATAACAGGAGAAGAACTGCTAGCTCTTAACACTTCTAAGCTAAAAAAGCTTGATCTACAATCTTGCGAAAACCTTAACCTCAAAGCTCTTAAAGACTTTTTTAAGAGCACTACAGAACTAAAAAAATTATATATTTCCGGCACAAGTATTAAAGGAGACGAGTTGGCAATGCCAGGTTTGTCTGAATTAAATGATCTTCATATTGGCGGCTACTGCTATGATCTTAACCTGGAAGCTCTTCAAAAATTTTTGAGCAAAGCTGCACAATTAAGACTCCTATTTTTGCCTCCAGGAATTACATCAGAAGAACTTCAAGGTTTTATCCCACATCAATGTATAACTCTTTAAATGAAAACAAGAAAATAATATGACAAGTCCTATTTCCCCTAAACCATTTGATTTTTCAGAATTAACAGAAAGAACCGAAGAACCCAAGCAACTCATGCCAACAATCATGAGTTACTTGCCCCCTGAGGATCAAGTTTCCTTACAGCCTTTT
>JASFVE010000115.1:0-3680 GCA_050049995.1 Chlamydiota bacterium
CTTCTCTTTTATTATTAATCTCTTCTGAAAGAAGAGCCAAAGAGCGCTTTTTTTCTTTGATAAGGGCAGTTTTTTCTTTTGATTGAGCTTTCAATTTTACATCTGAAATTTCAGTCCAATTCTTATATGTGAATTCAAGAGCATATCGATCTTCCATCAATTCTTGAGGCGTCCACAGACAATTTCTAATCCAAACAACTACTCGAAAAATTAAAGAGCATGTCTTTAGCTCTTTATTCAAATCACTATAGCCTTTTCGAATTTCTCGCAAGACTACTCCAGCCATTATTTTAGCCTCTTTAGACTCAGCGCTTTTTAATATCTTGATACATCTCTTAGCAAGGTTATTTATCGAAACTTCTTCTTTCATATATGCTTTAGAAGAATCAAAAAGCCGTATATTGAGCATTCGCTTTCCTAGTGATGAATAACTATAACCTACATCTATGGAAAAGTCATACTGATCAGCTGAACTAGAAGGTGCAGAAAATCCCTCTTTCACTTCTACTCTTCGCTTTTGTAGCGTTATCATTTTAGAAGAAGAATTTACCTCATTAATGTGTGAGATTAAGTTAGAAATATATCCATTGGCCTTATTAACATGAATTTCAAATAAAGAATTTATTTCCTTACGATGCTCTCTATGTTTGATTGAATTATAAGCTTCATAAACATGAAATAAAGATTTAACATCCATTATAAATACGTAATTTATTATTAATGTAATATTATAATGTAATATTATATTACATGCATTTAAAAAAAATTTTATAAAAAAAAGATAAGGATAATCTTTTGATTATAAAATAAGTGCTGAGCTACTTGTTTAAGAAATTATTTTATTAATTGGGGTAAAAAAAGGAGCTGACAATCAGCTCCTTTTGTGTGAAGCAAATTAAGCTTCTAAAGCGTTAATTCTTTGCTCTAGCTGACTTTTTTCAGCTAAAAGTCTACTAAGTTGTGAATTTTTTCTATCCAGTTGAGCTTGTGTAGCTTCGATTTTACGAGTTAAACCTGCTCTTACAGAACGTTTATATTCTCCAACCAATCTTACAGCTGTAAGATCGCTATTTTGGATACTATTTTGACCATCTCTAATTGAACGTTCTCTACTCAAATAAGGAAGTCTTGATCTAGCAGATGCGATTGACGCTAACAAATCATTTCTTTGAGTTTCAGGTAGATGATTTACAAATTCTGCTGCATTCATAGTATTCATATTTGATACAGACTCAGAATAAGTTCGTATTCCACTTTTTAATGGTTCTATTTCAGCATTCTTTGCTTGGATCTTGCTTGTAAGACCTAGTAAAGCGTAATTATGCTTACTTAAACGAGCTCTGCTTCCTAATTCTTTTAACTGCTGAGAGTAGTTTGGGCTGCTAAAATGCAAAGCGATAAAAATTTTACTAACAACTTCTTTGATTTTTGACCAGATTCCAGGAGTTTGTTCAACTGACTCTGCGAAAGGTAAAACTCCTCTTAGGCTATTAACTTCTAACATTATTCTCCTCCATTAAGGTATTAATGGTTATTAACAACATAGATTATATTTAATATATAAAATAAACTAAAGTGTTATTATCAAAATAAAAAGTTTAAGAAACTTATTAAAAAAAATATTATTTGAAAATATATTAATGAAATGTCATATGTTACTAAAAAAATATTAAATCTGTAAGTTCATGCTCATGCTGATAAAAAGATTTTCGTTCATTAAATTTTTTACTATTCCCTTTTTCCTTTTTTGTAATGAGATTACCTTTGAAGAACAAAGTATAGCGCAAAGACATGTGTTATTTTTAATGCATGCCAATGAAGTAGAAAGAGGTATAGAAAAATATTTATCCTTTTGCTCAGAGATAAAAAAACCAGACTTTGAAATACTTCAAAAAATGTGTTACATCCTTTTAAAAAAAGGAGCTAGTGAGCCTGATCTGGAAAGTCAATTATTGTCACTTTTTGGAGCTGGAATTGCCTTAAGTCAAGACTCTGTTGATATTATAAATAGAGCAGCCTTGAGTAAAGATCCGCAGATTCAAATGACTGCCCTTCATTTTTTAGCTCAATTTCCAGAAGACAGCACAAGCGATACGTTGGTAAGGGCTATGGGGTCTGACTATTTACCTATTCGCATGGAAGCCGCCTTTTTGCTGGCAGAACGAAAGCACCCACAAGCAGTAGGACAAATTTTAGCCCTGATGCAAAAACTCCCTCCTTTTTTTAAAGCATACTTCCCTCCTCTTTTTGCTATTAATGGAACAGCCGAAGCAATGGCGGAGCTGCGAAGAATGATCTCTGATCATAATCCAACGGTGAGAGTACAAGCCATACTTAGTGGAGCCGGTCTTGGAAGAGATGATCTAATTCCCCTTATTAGAAAATGCGCAACCCATCCGCATATTGCAGAGCAAGAAGCTTGCGCTTACGCCTTAGGGGTTTTACAAGATTCAAAGAGCATTCCTAGGTTGCAAAAGTTGGTCAAATCTAAAGATGCCAATGTCAGATTAGCTGCTTGCAAAGCACTTATTTATTTAGGAGACAACTCTTATAAAAAACACATTGTAGAAATGGCTCAAAACAAGAATGTTTTTGCCATTGAGGCTTTGAGTTCTATTAATGACTCAGAAGAGGTCTTATACCAACTTTGTCAATCAAATGATATTCAGGTAAGAGTTAATGCTGTCATTTCACTTTTGAAAAGAAAAGATGGCAGATGTGTTAAATTTCTTAAGGAGTTTTTTATTAAAGACTCTAGAGATATTGCTTTTCAAATGCAATATTCTTTAGGACACTGCCATAAAGCTTTAAAAGTGATTTTTTCAGCAACTCAGCGCCTAAAAGATCCTTTTGTAGATTCATCTTTAAGCCTATCTTTAAAAGAACACTTTTTAAGAGAGGCTTTAGAATTAAACCAAAGTGACTTTTTAGAAGTAGCCAAGCTCATCTTATATAATGAACAAAATGACCTAATCCCTCTTTTAATGAATCTTTTAGAAAATCTCCAAACAGCAGAAGTGATTACATTACTCAATACCTTTGCGCAAAAAACTGGGGCACCTCTCATTAGAGATTACTGTCATTTAGCTCTTTTCCGTTTAAATGCAGGAGTTGAGCATGAGCTATATATTAGAAACTGGCTTAAGAAACAAAATCACTTAAACATTATACAATTACGCCCTATTCTTCCCTGGAATATGCGTATCAGTGACAGTTATAGCTTGGATCCTGACGAAGCATCCAAACTACTAATGGATATTTACCTCACCTTAGCCTCTAAACAGGATGAAGCAAGTATTTACGCTGTTTTAGATGCTTTAAAAAAAGGCAACCCTAAAAATCGATATGCATTAGCAGGTCTAATCATTCGAGCCTCCAGTGATTGAGGATATATTTTAATCCTGTTAGTCTAGTTTTTTTTCAATGTACTTTTATGAGAAAACTCCTATTGCTATTCCTATGTCTTGGCACTTTTCAAAAAGTTGGTGCCTCTGATATTTCCGTTGATCTGAATAACCCCACCTATCTTTCAGGAGTATTATCTACCAATGATGGTGGTATTATTGTATCGGATGAATTAAGAATTCAGGCGAAAAACATTGAATACGCCTATTACAAAAAAAATGGGCAGACAATCCACACTATAAAAGCATCTGAAAATCTTATGCTGCAATATAAAG
>JASFVE010000116.1:0-3587 GCA_050049995.1 Chlamydiota bacterium
GCATGCCATCAGACTTTACTAGAACTTGGTCGTCTACATCTGCCCAAGGACAAGTGATTCTTCCTCTTACAACATCTTCGAATACACATTCACCAGTTAGAGGGACTTTAAGTCTGATTACATAAGACTGCCCGTCATCGATTCTTTTCTGCACCTCTTCTTTTGATAAGTTGCGATATCTCCTGTCGTACCCCATCTTTTGACCTGTTTTAGCTGCAACTTCCCTCATTTCCTTCAATTCTTCAGGTGTTGCAAAGCATTTATAGGCCAAATCTTGATCTAGGAGTTTTTGAGCATATTCTCGGTAAATTTGAGTTCTTTCAGATTGTCGGTAGGGACCGTATTCGCCACCTACATCTGGTCCTTCATCCCAAGTTATGTTACACCAATGGAGGGCTTTGTAAATATTTTCTTCGTATTGGGGCCTTGATCGTGTCTGGTCTGTATCTTCAATTCGTAAAATAAATTTACCGCCATGATGACGAGCAAAAATCATATTAAAAAGGGCTATATATGCTGTTCCTACATGAGGGTCGCCAGTAGGTGAAGGCGCAACTCGTACCCGGACTTCCATGGAATAACTCCTAACAAAAATTGGGACTTATTTTGCGCCTAGAGAGGGTTTTTTTCAAGTAAATGGCTTTTCATTAAGCTGCATTAGAAAAATTAAATCTTTTATTATACTAAACGTCTCTTGCAATTGCAGGTCACTTTGTCCAAAGGCTTCAATAGCACTTGAATCAAATTTCTTTTCTTTCGCTTCTTTTAGAAAGTTTTGAAATGTTTTATTGCCATCGATCCTTATTTTGGAGTTTTGTTTCAACTTATCAACGCAGCGAGTGTAAATGTCTAATTTTTCCTGTAAGTTATGCTTATATAGCTTTCCAATTTGATGTCTGTGAAGAATAGGAATATCAGATAAATCATCTTCAAAATGAGGCTCTATTTCATCATTTTGTAAGGGATACTTTGCAAATTCTTCCCCTATGTCTAATTGAGAAAGCAATCCAGGGACCTCAATGTCTGATTTAACTCCAACTAACTGAGGACTTTTTCCAGAGACAGTGTAATACATACCTCTTGTAACTTTGTATTCGCCTTGAGGATTTACTCGTCCATCATGAGCTGCATCTAAAGTGAAAGTTTGAAAAGTACCTTTTCCAAAAGTGTGTTCGTCACCAACGACAATAGCCCTTCCATAATCTTTAAGGGTTTGCGCCACGATTTCAGCCGCAGAAGCACTAGCTCGATTGACTAATACAACTAGAGGGCCATCCCAAGACATTTTACCATCTGTATCTCGCAAGTGCTGTACTTTTCCTGAGTTATCTTTTATAGAAACCACAATCCCTTTTGTAATAAATAAACCTGTAACGGAAACGGCTTGGGGGAGAAGTCCACCAGAGTTGTTTCTTAAGTCTAGCACTATCCCTTTCAGGTTATGATTTTTCTGAATGTCTTGGATTGTTTTTTTTATATCAGAAGCTGAGGAACTTTTAGGATCTTGGTAAAAGGAAAATAAAGATAAATGGGCTATTACACCATCAGCAAAAGGTTCTAGAGATGACTCTAATCTAGACTCTTCTAAGACTACTTCACCACGTGTTAGCTCAACATTTATTTTTTCAGATGTTTGGTCTTGTGTTTCTCGTAAAATAGTTAAAAGTACTTTAGTTCCTTTTTCTCCTCGAATTAGCTCGACCGCTTCAGTAATATCCATTCCAACTACTGGCTCATTGTCCACCGCTACAATTTTATCATTGATTTTTAGCTTGTTACCTTTGCTAGCTGGACCATTGTCCAAAATTCTAACAATAGAAAATCCATTAAGACTATCTCGCAGTTGAGCTCCAATGCCAAAAAGACGCTGCTGGACATGAATCATGAACTGACTCGCTTCGCTAGGAGTGAAATAATTGGTGTGTGTGTCTAAAGCAGTTGCAAAGGCTTTAAGAAAGTAAGAAAGTATAATTTTTTTTTGCTCCTCGTCCGATGAGCCTATTAACTCAGCTTCATGGCTAAGTCGTCTTTTGTTTATTCTTTGAAAAAAGGTATCTATCGTTTCTTCATTGAATTTCTCGGCAGCTTGTTGTTGAAGAGATCTAACTTTTAAGAGCTTGTTAGAAAGTTCATCTAAGTCATTTGGCCATACATCTTCTTTAAGGTCTTCAGCTTTAATATCTTTTATAATAGCCGATTTTTCAAGTGTCGATTCTATATGATTTCTTCTTGTGATGGCTTTATTCATTAGGGTATGGATTTCTTCAAAAGAGGAGTAATTATTGTTTTTAAAATCACTTATCATTTTATCTAATAGCTCATCAGATGGCTCTAGCCACTGGGCTATTTCACTTTTCATTAAGTAAGTTTTAGTCGCATCTATTTCCTGGATGTAGTTCTTGAGA
This sequence comes from Chlamydiota bacterium, assembly GCA_050049995.1. GTDB lineage: Bacteria > Chlamydiota > Chlamydiia > Chlamydiales > SM23-39 > 21-14-0-10-35-9. Next base: position 2,406 of record JASFVE010000116.1, read on the forward strand.
ACTCTAGCCATAAGCTCGTTAGTCATTTTTTTATAAGTAACATGAGCTTTAAAAATTTCTTTCACCTTCTTTTGGACGTCTTTGGGGGCAACTTCAGGAGGTTTCGCTTCTAGAAGAGGTATTAAAGCTATGATTATTAGTAAGATGCATTTTTTGATTTTCATGGACCCTCAATCATCAAAATTTTTCCAAACTATAACTAAAATAGTGGTTGTCGCCAAACTAATTCTGTAAACCACTTATATGTAAAGGTTTAAGATAATGGTAAGTATAATATTCAGTATTATCTATTAAGAAAAATTAACAAAGAACTTGATATCAATAGATTATTATGTAATAATGTTAACTTAAATGTTAAAGGATAATAAAACTATTAAAGAATTAATAATTAAATCTAATTTTGTTGGAGGAACAAATGTTCGAAGATAATAACCTAGAACAGGATTATACTCTTGAAGCTACTATTCAAGAGAATAATCCTAGTGATCAAAAAGTTGTTTCAATTACGGAAGCAGCTAGAATTAATAACGTAACTCGTCAAGCTATTTATGTAGCGATTAAGCAGAAGAAACTGAGAGCGAAAAAAGACTCTACTAGATGGACAATCGATTTAGATGACTTAGAAGAATATAGAAAAAACAAATACTCAAGAACTAAATCTATGTTTGACGGTGAGCTTCTTTTCGATAATGATAAGGGTTACTATTCAGTGAATCAAGTAGCAAAAATGCTTAATGTACCAGCTCAGAAAATCTACTACGCAACTCGTGTTGGTCATTTAAAAGCATCTAGAAAAGGTGCTGCTTGGGTTATGAGTACTGAAGATATCAACGAGTACAAAGAAAAATACTTAAGCAAAACAAGCGTAAGCGCATAAGTCTAATTTATCTTTTTAAAAGCGCTCTTTTTTAGAGCGCTTTTTTCTTTCTAAATCTAAAAAACCATCCTACATTATAAAAGCTGCCTTATGGCATAACTTTTCTGCTATTATTAAAACTTAAAAGGAGAATCATAATGGCTGTAAGTTTAATGAATTATTTGCGAAGCAAATTTACTGGGTCAAATCAATGCCAGACACAGGTAGAGACTTATGAAAAAATACAATCTATCGTTGAAAAAATGAAGAGCCTTCCTCCAGAAAGGGCAGGTAAAAAAACCACTTTATATGTGACAGATCTTGAA
>JASFVE010000117.1:0-3437 GCA_050049995.1 Chlamydiota bacterium
TGAGTTTACCACCACTTCTTTTTATCCTTGAATCTCTTAATCTGATGATGTCGTTATTGTTGCCATCTTTTTCTCCCCCCATTGCCTGTAAAAAGCGGACAAACTGTTCGTTTGTTACCGGATGAATATCGATAGCGTAACTATTTACAGTAATAGAATGACGCGGCATCTCATCCCTAGCTCCATTTTGACAACCTCTTGAATAAGTCCCCCCGGGAATAATAACCATTTCAGTTAGAATGGGATCTACTTCACTTATCTCTACTTTTTTGGGCTCATAACGAGATACTTGCATTTCTCTTTGAAAAATAGCTCCTGGATCAGGCTCATATACTGGTCTTTCAATTTCTTGAGGCTTCAACACTGGCTTCAAGTCGGGACTTTCTTCCGTCGGCTTGAAAGGGACCTCAGCCTCTGATTTATCTTTATCTTTGGGAAAAGGGAAAGAAAGCTGCATTTTAGACTCTACTGCCTGCTCTAGTTCACTCCAAGAATCAGTAGTAGTTGATAGATATTTATCTAAAGCCTTTGTTAAATGAAGAGGTCTTTTACTAGGGTTGGACTGCAAAAGAACTTTAATTAACTCATCCCAGTTTTGTTCAAACTCAGGTTTTATTTTCGCAGGCATTTCAAAAAAACCCTCGGGAAAGCCACCGGCAATTAAATAGTATACCAAGACGCCAAAAGCATAGGTATCTACTTTAGCATCACATTTTTCCCTGTTAGCATAGATTTTTTGTTCAGGCGCTAAAAATGCAAAGTTAGACAAATAACTTTGCAAAGTTTTTTCCTCTGATTCACTATCGCTTAAAGCCTCTGCCATTTTCCCTGCCAGTTCGCTAAATATTGTCTTTTCTCCTATAAAGCGATTCAAGCCAAAATCAGAAAGATAAGCTCTTAAATTTTTGTCAGTTTGGTTTATTAAAATGTTAGTAAGTTTTATTCCACCGTGAAAAAGGTATCCTTCTTCAAAAGGAAATTGATGTGCATAGTCCAATGCCGAAGCAAGTTGGCTTAAAATAGTTTCTACTTCCTTCTCAGCCAGGTCAAAGTTTTTAGATTGCAGGTAGGCATCTAATGTTACATATTCTTTTTCAAGATCAATTACTTTGTCCATTACTAGGAAATATTTTCCGTCAAAAGCAGAAACATTATGAACCTTAACTATGGATGGATGGTTCAGACGGGCAATTGTCCCAATGTTTTTTTCAAATTTTTCAATAAATTCGGGATCATTAGAAAGGTTTTCAGGAAGAATTTTTAAAACATATTCTTGTTTTGTAAAGCGATGTTGCGCGAGATACACACTTCCAAAAGCTCCCTTTCCAAGCTCTTTGACTAAAGTAAAGTCTCCAAATGTTTCAATACTTGCTGCCATAATCTACCAATTAATTAAACCCTGCATTTTGAAAGATTACACTTTTTCTATGCAAGGAATCAATTTTTTTTTATTTCAATTAATAAAAAAATTAACACGACAAATCTAATTCACTATTAAAGTAAAAATAATCCATTAATTGAGCCAAGCATTAAACCCAATAGTAAACTATTTGTCGCATGCTGATAGTTTTTATAAAGATATAAAACTAATCTTGAAAAGACCACTAAGCCAAGCAGAATACCTAACACGAAACTTCCTAGAAACAACATCGATTGAAGTGGAAGTGTTTGTTTAATAATACTATCAAAAAAACTCTTAACATGGAAGATGATCGTTTGGTAAAGACCAAGAAGAACTAATACGCTGCTTCCTGAAATTCCCGGAAGAAGCATAGCAAAAACGCCAAGCATGCCTGCTACAAAAAGATAAAAGTAATTGCTTTGCATGGGATAAGAAATAAGCCCTTGATAGATTAGATACGAAATGGCAACCCCACACAGAAAAAACACCCAATTGATCGGATTTTTTTTAGGAATTGTTCTAGAAATAGATACAATCGAAATAATAATTAAAGTGGCAAAAAGATATATAAAATATTTTTTGTACGTAGCGTGGTCCAGAATAAAGTGGATAATTTGAGAAAATAAGAATATTGCAACAATGATGCCAGTTAAAAGAGGAAATAAAAAGCGCCAGTTAATTTTTTTGAGGAATGTTAGAAACTGTAGCTTCAACAAATAACGCGGTTGAATACTTTTAATAGCTGTAAGCCAACGCTCATAAACATTTGTTAAAAAAGCAACCGTCCCTCCAGAAATTCCGGGGAGCAGATCTGCAATCCCCATAAAAAGTCCAATACAGAAAATACGCACTAGAAAACTCCTAAAAATTTAGCAAAGTACCAAGCTGCCATAAGAATAATAACTACAGCTCCCCCCCAAATAAGGTTGGGCAAGACTCCCTTTTTAGCCCCTTGCATATTTCTTGATTCCAGCGTTCCTATACCATAGTCAAACTCCTGCTTTTCTTTTTTTATCTTAAAAGCTTCTGGATAATCTTTTAGCAGTTGATCCGGATTAAACCCTAAAAAAGAAGCATATTGTCTGATGAATCCCAATGAATAAACAGGTGACAACACCTGCTGTGCTTTTCCCTCTTCAATCGATTGCAGGTACATCATTCGGATAGATGTAGCATTTTCTACTTCTTTTAAAGTTAAGTTCATCTCCTCTCGTTTCGTACGAAACAAACTACCAAGTTTTTGTGTATCTTCTTCGGCCATGATTCCTCTATAATTTTAACCTGACATCTTATAGATTTATAAGATATCATGCAATTTTAATGAAATTAGATAAAATCTATGAATTGTTTTTCTACAAAAATTGATCTTAAACTCGCAGAAAAATTAAAAAACGATTTACTGCAGCAAGGTTTTGAAATTACCATCCCCCCCTATACTATTTTTGCCGCTAAAAAAAAGGGAGTGAGCTGCAGTTTGTACAAGTCAGGATCTTTGACAGTTCAAGGTAAAGATATGGCAACCTTTATAGAGTTTTACTTAGAGCCAGAGATTTTAAAAGAATTTACCTTTACCCATCCCACAGCTACAGCTGATTTAACTCCAAGAATTGGTGTTGATGAAGCTGGTAAGGGAGATTTTTTCGGCCCCCTTTGCACTTGTGCTTTTTATGCTGGTAAGGAAGATATACAAAAACTTATCTCATTAAATATACGAGACAGCAAACGTATGTCAGATCAGACAGTCTTAAAAATTGCAAAAGAGCTTGAAAAGTCTTTTACACATGATGTCATTTGTATCTCCCCTTTAAAGTACAATGATTTGTACCAGAAAATGAAAAACTTGAACTTTCTGCTCGGCTGGGCGCATGCAACAGCTATTGGCAATTTAGTACAAAAATCAAGTTGTAAAAAAGTAATTATCGACCAGTTTGCCAGTGAGTATGTGGTAGAGAATGCTTTAAAGAAAAAAAACATTGAAGTTGATTTAACACAGCAACATCGCGCTGAGTCTGATGTAGTTGTAGCTGCAGCTTCT
>JASFVE010000118.1:0-3293 GCA_050049995.1 Chlamydiota bacterium
AAAAATGAGTCAATTTTTCATCTTTTTTTTGTTCGGCGTAAAATTTTAAAAGATCTTTATATAAAAGGACTCCAACTATCTCATCGAGCGAGTTTTTATAAACGGGAAGTCGACTGTACTCTTCTTCTGCAAAAATTGCAGTAGCCTGAGATAGTGTAGCATTTAATGGAACTGAAATAATATCTACCCTTGGGATCATAACTTCTCTAGCCACCCGTTTTCTGAAGGAAATAAAAGAATGTATCAGCTTTTGATCATAAGGCTCTAAGTATTGGATGAATTCAGAGTCTCTAACCATATCTTTAATTTTCTCTTCCATATAGATGCTAGGGTCTTCTTCTTCAACTTTAGACGCTTCAAAAATAGATCTAGTTATTTGCAGCAATATTCCCACTAAAGGAAATAAAAGAAGTAGATAAATAGAAGAGAAAAAAGCTGAGAACCGAATGACAAGTCGCGGCCTGATTGTAGCAATTGATCTCGTAAGGAATTCTGCTGCAATAGACGCTCCCAAAATACTTAACACTATTATGTAAGGATTAACGCCAAACTGAAGTAAAAAAAAGCAGCTGGCAATGGCAAAAGTAATAATTAGAATATGCTTAGTAGAGCTAATAGCGAAATAAAGTGTTTTCCAGCCATCTTTAGAAAAAAACTTTCTAAAAAAAGAAAAAAAGAAAAAAAGCTTTTTCTTTTGTAAAAATTCTTTAGCTTCAAACTTTTCCAGTCCAAAGTAAGCTGCGTTGAATGCAGAAAGGCACATTGCGCCAAAAAGCGAGAAGGCCGAAAGTACTATCATATTCATGTAAATTTTTTACTTAAAGAAGGTTGTTGCTTTTTAAAAACTCAATACACTTTTTTTCATTTTTTTTCATAACCCTTCTTTCGTTTTCTTCAATATCATCAAATCCTAGTAAATGTAAAATACCATGAACAACGTAGAGCGTAAGCTCGCTCTGATAGTCCTCATTATTTTTTTTAGCATATTCAAAAGCAACTTTAGGACAGACAAATATTTCTCCTAAAATTTTATAGGGTTCGTCGCTATCTGCATCTAAAGGGAATGAAATACAGTCGGTTATAGAGGGGTCATTAAAAAATTGATTATGTAAAGAGCATATTTTCTTGGATCCTACAAAATGCAATATGATTTCATCTGTCTTAACTGAAAGAAATGTTAAAAGAGCTAATACCTGATTGGTAATAGCTCTTTTATTAATTTTATAGGCTTTTTGTGTATTATAAATGGTGACTTTCACAAAAATTATTTGCTAGGTGTTTTTGGCAATCCAGTTACTTTTTTGTTCTTGCCATCAACCCATTTTCCTAATTTTCTTAAAGTGTCGATTCTTTCAAATCTTTTTAAGACATTTCTTTTTTTGTCACCTTTGCTAGCCTTTCCGTAGCTTGGATGTCTGGACATGTTTAATCCTTATTTAATTGTGGGTATAAAAATATTTTCAAGAGTGTCATTTGTAAGAGCATTTTTATGCTCTTTATAGCCTAATTCTAGGTTATCTTTTTTAGGTCCAGTTTTTACAGAACCTGTTTTTGGCTTCCTTGGACTTTGATTTCTTCTTTCTTCTTGTTTGCTAATCCTAGTCATTATGCGGTCTCCGAATTTTTGTAAAAATTATAAGCGAAAAAAAGAAATAAATTCAAGTAAGGTTGCTTTCAATAAAATATTTTCTTTCTTTGTAGGCTTCATATTTTTTTCTTGAGAGAAGCTGCTTACCTGGGTGTGTTAAATCTTCAAACTCATAAAGGATTTTTAAATTGTCCCATAAAAGGGGAGTAGGACACAGGTTAAAGACATATTTAGCCTGATTTAAATTTTCTTTTCTCGTAGTAATAATTACCTTTTCCTGGCTTACTTTGTCCTCGATGACATGAGGAAGGAAACTAAGAGCGGGTATTTTCCATAGTAGCTCATCCACATAATTCGCACTTTTTATATCATTGGCAATAAATAAAAAAGGCTCATTTTTTTGAAAATGATAATGAGCTATCTGAATAAGTTTTTGAACCTTTAAACGATTATCTTTAATTTGTAAAAAAACAACTCTCATTTTTACTACTTTGTAAAATCTTCAGGTAATATTACACCACAGGAAACAGTTAACTTAACTGCTTGTTCATTGGTCATATCGATTAAATGGGTTTTTTCTTTTGGAACCATGAGCATAAATCCTGAAATGGGATGAGGTGCAGTGGGAATAAATACCGGGACTAATTCTTTGTTGATTTTTTCAGAGCAGCAAGTGGGGATTTCTCCTGTTTCAAAGCCAACCGAAAAACTTTTATCAGTAGGAAATGGTATCATCAAAGGTTTTTTAAAAGCTTTTCCTTCTTGTTGAAACAAGGCATTCACAATGTCTTTTGAAGTATTATAAACAGGTTTTATTAAAGGAATTTTAGAAATCCATTGATTGGCAACTCCCAACATCCATCTTACAAAAAATAGTCTCGTTAAAAACCCCAGTAAAAAAATAAAAAGACAAACAGAAATTAAACTAAATAATCTAGCAACGAATGTAAGTAGATTTGCAGATCTGATCCAATGCTGTTTACTTAAGAAATCTTTAAAAAAGTTGACAAAAGGATCCGTAAAAAGATCGACTACGAAAAAAACGACCATTACTGTTAAGGCAACGGGCATAAGGATAATAAGTCCGGTCAAAAAAGCTTTTTTCATACGTTTTCTTTAACTGGCAGTTGATCTTTTTCAGGAATAATAACACCACAGGAAACGATATACTTGACAGCGTCTTCTGTTTTCATGTCGATAAATATAAGATCGTCTTTTTTGAACATAAGCAAAAAACCTGTGGTAGGGTTAGGAGTTGTAGGAACAAATACGGAAATTAAATCTGATGCTGCTGCATCCTTACAAGTTTTAGGAGACTCTCTGCTGACTAAGCCCAAACAATACGTCTCAGAGTTTGGAAAAGGTGCCATTACAACTTGTTTAAATGAGTTTTTATCTGAGGCAAACAAAGTTTTAATAATATCTTGAGTTGTCTTGTAAACTTTATTTACGAGGGGAATTTTATGGATGATTTTATCGCTTATTTTAATCAGAGTTGTGAAGAAAAACCACCTGGCAATAAAACCTAAAAGCAAAGTAACAATGATAAGGCCGATTAAAATAATGAGTTTGCTGCCGTATAATAAAACCTGCTCTGGGGTGAAAAATAAAAATCCAATTTCTTTAAGGGAAGTCTTTGATAAAAATTGACTTACAAAGCCGATAAATGGCTTTGTTAAAAAATTTACTGCGAAAACCACAACGG
>JASFVE010000119.1:0-3164 GCA_050049995.1 Chlamydiota bacterium
TTAAGCTGATTCGTTTTAAGTAAGGGGTAAGCTTGGATAATTTCCTGAATACCATTATCCAGATTAACATCTGGTTTCCAGCCTAGTGATTCAAGCTTTTCGTTACTTACAATGTAATCCCTTTTATCAGGATCTTCCCCTATAGGGGCGCTATGAATATATAAACTTGGAATGTACTCTTTAATTTTTTCGCAGAGTTCTCGCTTGCTTAAATTAGCTGAGGATAAGCCGACGTTGAAGGCTTCACCTTTCATCTTGTTAAAATTTTCTATCCCAAAAAGAAAAGCTTTAGCAACATCTTTTACGTGAATATAATTTCTTTTGAAGTGTTCTTCAAAGAGAACAATAAACCGATCTTGACAGGCTCTAAAGGTAAAATCATTAACAAGTAGATCTATGCGCATTCTAGGTGAAACGCCAAAGACGGTAGCAAGACGGAATGCTATGGCTCTTCTGGTTGCTAACAGTTCATCTTCACTCTGTACTTTTAGTTTTCCATAAAGTGATATGGGTTTTAAAGGAGACTGTTCTGTGCAAAAAATGCCTTTTTCTCCAATACCATAGCCACTATTTGTATTGGGGTAGAGAATACGTTGATCTGTTGATGTATTATCAATAACCAGCTTAATGGCATCGTAATTGATGAGTTTTGCTAGGTGAGGTACTTTTGCGCATGCCGGGGCTCCTACTATGGCAGCTAAAAGAATGACAATATCAGCTTTTGCTAAGGATTTTTTCATTAAGTTTTCATCTAGGACATCTCCTTCAATAAATTGAAAGTCAGGTTTTTGAAAACAATGCAAAAGGGAAGACTGCTTAAATGAGAGGTTATCTATAACAGTTACGTGATATCCTTTTTCTAAAAGAATAGGGGTAAGTACAGAGCCAATATATCCAGCTCCTCCAGTTATAAGAACTTTTTCTTTCATGTTTCTACCAAGGGTTTTAAAAATTTTTTTGCTTGTATGTAAGATTCTTCAGTGCCTATGTCAATAAAGTCTTCTGAAGAGATGTAAGCAAACATTTTATGTTTAATTAGATGAGGAAATGCATCATGTTCTAAGGAAAAACTTTTCTGAAAGGGAAAAGATAGAAAAACTTCTTTATTGATGCAGTATATTCCCCCATTTATTAATGAACTGTTGTTGGATTTTTCTTTAAAGCTAAGAATCCTCTTTTCAGAAGAAATTTCTATAGACCCAAAACGAGAAGGGTCTTCAGCTTTTAAACAAGCAATGGTTATGTCAGCATTGTTTTTTTGATGAAAATCAAAAAAAGAAGAAAGGCATATGTTAAAATAACTGTCCCCGTTCATAACAAAAACAGTAGAAGAGTTGGTTTGTTTTAAAGCATGAAAAATGGCCCCACCTGTTCCTAGTGGGTTGTCTTCTAAGGAAAAAACACATTCAAATGGATAAGATTTAGCTACTACATACTGCTGAATCATGGATCCTTTGTATCCAATGGAAAAAATCACTCTTTTGACCAAGGAAGAATGGGTAAGCCGCTGCAATAAAATTTCAAGGAAGGGCGTTCCATTTATGGGAGCTAATGCTTTAGGCAAGTCAGGGACCGTGCTTTTAAGTCTAGTTCCCAATCCACCAGCTAAAATGATGCAGTCCATAATCAGTCTTTCATGTAAATGATTGAGCTTCCCGCATTTTCCAATTTGAAATCGACTTCCAAAAATTTGGAAAGAGCTTTTCGAACATTTTGTCTTTTATCAGGGCTTACAAAAAAAGCCAAAAAGCCACCGCTGCCCGCCCCGCATAACTTGCCACCATAAGCTCCCGCTTTTCTTGCTAATTCATAGGCCAGGTCAATTGAGGGATTAGAAATCTTAGAAGATAGTTTCTTTTTCAAGTTCCATCCATGGTGCAAAAGCTCTCCTAATTCTTTCATAAACACTTCATCAGAAGATTTAGAAATAATATCTTCTGCTGCATAGACCATTTCTTTCATTTTTTGCAGGTAAATATCATTAGAAAGGGTTTTTGTATTATCTATTTGTTCTTTAACAACTTCTGAAGCAAACCGCGTAAATCCTGTGTAAAATACTAAAAGATGGTCTTCAAAAAGTTTAAGTTTGTTAGAAGAGATAATAACTGGTCTTGCTTGAATATGATTTTTGGTAAATTCCAAAATGTTGAGTCCACCAAAGGCTGCATGGAATTGATCTTGGGATCCTACATTTTCTTGAATGAGATTTTGTTCTACAAAACATGCTTCTTCAGCGAGTTTTTGTTTAGAAATGTTTTTTCCTTTAAGAGCGTACAAGGCATTTAAAAAACCAACAGTAAAAGAAGAAGAAGATCCCAATCCTGTTTTGGCTGGTAGGTCAGAAAAAATATGAATGTCTAAACTTTCATCAATGCCATGATGCTTTAAGCATTCGCGAACGCTGGGGTGCGCGATTTCAGAGGAGTGTTTTACAAGTTCAGTTTTAGAGTAACCAAGTCGAATTTTATGATCGAAAAAATCGCTAAGTGTATTGATGCTAATGTAAGTATATTTATTGATGGTTGTTCCTAAAACAGCACCTTTTTTTCTTAAGTAATATTCAGGATAGTCAGTCCCTCCTCCAAAAAAGCTAATTCTTACTGGCGTTCTTGATATGATCATCATAAAATATTTCCTATAATGAAAGGATTGGTCAACTTATCAAAAAAATTCTTTTTTTCAAAACTTGCATAACATTTTTTTCAAAGTTATATTCCTTTTTTTTTCACTGGAGCTACAAGATGTATTGCAGAGTATGTGATCACAAAGACTTTGACTTTGTGGTAGATTTAGGGAATCAACCATGGGGTAATCACTTTTTACAAAAAGAAGAAATTGGCAAGGAGCCTTTTTACCCTTTGCGTGTCATTTATTGTCGACACTGTCAAGCAGCACAACTCGACTATACCGTAAAAAAAGAAGTAATGTTTTCCGATCATACGTATCTTTCAGGAGTTACTAATTCTTTAAAGAGACATTTTGATTCGATGGCAAAAAGTGTAGATGATCGTTTTTTTAAGAATCAAAAACACAAAAGAGCTTTGGATATTGGATCTAATGATGGTACTCAACTGCAAAGTTACAAAGATTTAGGCTACGAAATCATAGGTGTTGAATCATCTAAGCATACTGCTGAAATGGCTAATCAAAAGGGTATCAAGACA
>JASFVE010000120.1:0-3154 GCA_050049995.1 Chlamydiota bacterium
TATGCTCTTGAATTCACATATAAGAATTGGACTGAAATTTCAGATGTAAAATTGAAAGCTCAATCAAAAGAAAAAACTGCCCTTATCAAAGAAAAAAAGCGCTCTTTGGCTCTTCTTTCAGAAGAGGTCAATAATAAAAGAGAAGAAGTAGACTCATTAGAACTTGAGACCAGGGCACTCTTTGGAGTATTAGCAGATCTGAACACTATGAATGCCGAAGAATTTGTGAATGGCTTTCCTGAAGAGAAAAGAAAAGAGTTGTTAATATCAATCGCTAAGAATATTTCCAGACTACCTTATTTCTTTGATCGTAGCGCAATTATAGATGGCCAAAAATATGTGAATAATAACCATCCAACGGCGATCGAGCTTATTAACCTCTTGAGAAATAACTTAAGGGAGGTTGCTATGGGTCGAGTCATTAATATTCCAATAGATCGAAAGATAATTGAGCTAAATAAGCTTTCAGTAAAAAGAGATCGACTAGCTAGAGAAGTTAACAAATTAGAAGCATAATTTGTGAAATATTCCCTTTAAATAAAGGAGCAACCAGTAGTTAATTGGATTTGTTGTTTCTTTTACTACAAACTTCACAGGAATTTTTATCGCACTTGCCTTTTTCTTTTGGCAATGAGCCACATCCTTTTTTCAGTTTAGGTTTTCCAGTTAAAATAAGTCCTATCCCTAGCATAACTAGGCATAGGACGATAATAATAACTGAGAAAATAATAGTCTTTACTATCACGTTATTAAGCTTTCTTTCCTTTTTTAGTGGCTGCAATTTGATCGACCCAAATAGGTGAAGACCAGCCGATATGACCATCTGACTGTTTGATTCTTAAGTAATAAAAAGCAAAGCGAGGCTTGTCATCAGGGGACTTTAAAGCGACTTTAGAAAGCTGATCCATGTCATCATAGGTAAATTCAGTTTTGTAGTTTTCAGGATGAATGGTATGAATAACAGATCCATTTCTTACAATCTCAATAGCTTCAATAGTATCAGTTCCTACAACAAAGCCACTAACGTGTCTATTGAATTCAAGTCCTGGCTTATCTTTTGTATTTAACTCAGAGCCAATAGGCTTTCCAGCGATATTAAAACCGATAATCATTCTAGCACCTGTAGTGGCATAGCACGACTTTTTAGAAAGAGCGTCAAATAGAGAAGATCTTGTGTGGTTTTTAGCTAAAATTGCTGTAAGACCTGGGAAATATTGATTCTGCTCAATATCGTATAATTCACTATAAATACCTCTATCGTCAAGGCCTCCTGCTACAAACCCAAAACGACAGTTTTCTTTTAGAGCGTTTATTATAGATCCTTCTTGAGCTTCAACTAGTGCTTTTTTTCCTTTCCCCTTAATTGGTTTAGGATTGCCTTCTTTTTCTAGGCATTCCGAAGAGCCCCAAGCGTTGTATATTTCAACTACTTTTTCAAACTCTGGGTTAAAGTTTTTAAAGTCATAAGACGATCCCTTACCCATTGTCATAGTTGGAATTGCCATCCACTCTTTTGAATTATAGGTTTTATAGATCTTTTTAAGTGAGTTGCTCTTAGAGTCTTTTTTCTTTAATATTTGCTTGTTGTCTTTAGGGGTAATAAAAAGTCTAATTCCTTCTTCTTTAGGATCTCCCACATACTGAAAACCAATAAAACCCGCAAAACGATCTTCTTCAGTAAACTCATTTAATTGCGAGGTAATAGTTTTCCAATTATCAGATGAAACGGTCTCTTCATTTTCAAAATGAGAAGAAGCATAGAATTGAAGTGCTTTATCATCCCTAAAATGTCTAAGGCAAGTTTCTATATTTTCGATAGAGTCCACTTTTTCAGACTCACCATGTAAAACACCCCAAAATAAATTAAGTTCTTCTTCAGCAAAACACTTGATAGGAGGGGAGTGATATACTTGCTTCGTTGTTTGATTTAAAAGGCGAATTTTATAGACACCTGGTTCATTAAAATATAGATTAGGAAGATTGATAAAGCCAGTTTCCGGTACAAATAATTTCCAGTTTAAAGATTCTCTAAGGTGGTCATAACTCAAATCAACCAAGGTATTTTCTGGTGCATTAGCGGTTAGATTACCAAATTTGTCTTCAAAGCGGACGATAACGTCAAATCTTTTATTTCTCCAAACTAAAGAAGGGGTAATGATTCTAATATTTTCTAATTCATTTCCTCTTACATCCATGTGAAATACTTCAGGATCCTGATATTGGCCTTTTCCTTTCGGGTCTATGTAAAGGTGAAATGCCTTTCTTCTTTGAGTTTGTTTTTGGCTTAAATTTCCCTTTTTTTCTACATCTTCTCCTGGAGTTCCGATGCAAATCATAAAGGTTTCACCGGCTTTAACCTCTAAAGGAAGAGTGAACTCGTATTCAGCAGGAGAAAAACCTTTTTCCTGCTTAGCTACAAAAGCTTTTCCATTAGGAAGTTGTCCCCAAATTAAATTTTCAGTTTTTTTAACATTTGTTTGAGGAAGTTGCCAATCAATTGGTCTAGATTTTGTTAGTAAATCAAATTTTAACTTCGTGCCTTTGGGTAAAGATGTTGCAGGTGTATAAACAAATTTCCAAGTACCCATTTGGCCTGCATAAGCAAAATTAGGTTCACAATATCCAACTGATCTACGCATAAATTATCCTATTTGTCTTGTTGATTCTTTTATTTTGCCTATCTTTCGTTTGTTTTTCAAGAAGGGTTTCTAGGGGGTTTTGTTAAAGGAATAATTCTAATCTTATCAATACACCTTTCTGAGGAGCTAACTACTTCCAGTTCAAATTTATCATGATGAAGTTTCCATCCTTTAGAAGGGATTGTTCCAGCTCTATGGAAGACATATCCTCCAATCGTTTCGTATTCTGGGTTGTGAGGGAGATGTATCCCTAGTTTACTTTCAATATCAATAATGCTCATTTTAGCATCCACAATCCATTCCCCATTAGGTAGCTCGGAATATAGCTCTTCTTCTAAAGTATCGAATTCATCTTCAATCTCGCCTACAATTTCTTCTAAAATATCTTCAATGGTGATAATCCCTTCAGTGCCTCCATATTCATTAACTACAATAGCCATATGAATTTGCTTATTTCGAATTTCTTGTAAAAGATGAGATATTTTTTTGTTTTCAGGGCTATAAATAACTGGCTT
>JASFVE010000121.1:0-3082 GCA_050049995.1 Chlamydiota bacterium
ATAAGAAGCTTTCATACATGCATTACAAGCAAGAGCATCAAGAGTGTCTTTAGTATAAGGGTCAATAGCAGACTCTATCTCATTAGATGCGAACATTTCTTTTAAAATAGAAAATATCTCTTCTGTAATAAAAGGAGCCATAGGATGCAATAGGCGAGCCAAACTAGATAATAAAATAACAAGGATTTTTTGCTTGTTTTTCTTATGGGCAACAGTAAGCTGTTTCCCAAAAATGGTAGGCTTAATAAGTTCCAAATAATAGGCGCAAAATTCCTTCCAGAAAAATTCATAGGCAAGGTTTGCTGCTTTATCTAATTGGTATGAATCAAGGTATTTTCTTACTAAGGAGATATTTTTATTTAAAAGGGATAGTATCCATTTATCTTCTAATGTAAAAAGACTAGAATCAAGTCCTTTCGAAAGCTCTTCTTTTGGTAAATCAGAGATATTCATGAATATAAACCGAGCGCCGTTCCAAATTTTATTGGCAAAGTTTTTAAACTCCTCAAATTTTCTTCTATCCAAGTCAATCTGCCTTGCATGAGTGACGCTGGATGTCAAAGCCATTCTCATGGCGTCTGCCCCATATTCATTAATAATTTCCACCGGATCAATTACATTACCTTTAGACTTAGACATTTTCTCCCATTTAGAAAAAACATCTTTAGGTATTTTTTCTCCAAGATCGTATTTCTTTTTTTCTTCAAAAGAAAGGTACTGCAAGTGGTGATCCTGTTCTTTCCAATAAGATTTTCCATAGATAAGTCCATGTAGAAATGTCTCTCGAAAGGGGACTTCACTCAAGGCATATTCACTCATTAAAATCATACGAGCAACCCAAAAGAATAGAATATCATGAGCTGTAACGAGTACACTTGTTGGAAAAAATTTATTAAACTCGGGAGTCTTTTGTGGCCACCCCAAAATACTAAAGGGCCAGGTGCCAGAAGAAAACCATGTATCTAAAACATCTTCATCTTGACACCAGTTTTCAGGGTCATTTTGAACTTCTTTAGGTAGTTCTTTGCCATCATGACAGATAATCTGTGTAGGGTCCTTTTTATTATACCAAACAGGAATCCTATGTCCCCACCATAGCTGTCTTGAAATACACCAGTCTCTTAAATTTTCTATCCAATGAAAATAGGTATTCTGCCAACTTTCAGGAATAAGTTTAACTTTACCTGTTTTAACAACTTCTATTAATTTGTCTTTAAACTGAGTTGTTTTAAC
This sequence comes from Chlamydiota bacterium, assembly GCA_050049995.1. GTDB lineage: Bacteria > Chlamydiota > Chlamydiia > Chlamydiales > SM23-39 > 21-14-0-10-35-9. The sequence continues at coordinate 1,234 of JASFVE010000121.1, forward strand.
AAACCACTGTTTGGAAAGATATGGTTCAATAATTGCTTTAGACCGGTAAGAAACTCCAACTCTTAATGGGTAAGGTTCAATTTTTTCAATTAATTCCAGCTTTTTCATTTCCTCTACAACAGCTTTTCTTGCTTTTTGCATAGAAAGCTTTTGAAACCGCTGAGGCATATCTTCATTTATATGGCCGTCAGGGGTCATAATATTGATAAATGGAAGGTTATGTCTGTTACCTATTTCAAAATCATTGGGGTCGTGAGCTGGTGTTATTTTAACAGCGCCTGAGCCAAAATCTGGGTCAACATAATGATCGGCAATAATAGGGATTAGTCGATTAGTAAGAGGTAATTGGATGTTTTTCCCAATCAAAGAAGCAAATCTTGGGTCATTGGGATGAACCGCAACAGCTGTATCTCCCAGCATTGTTTCAGGTCTTGTTGTAGCAATCACTAAATGTTGCTGTGAGTTTTCAATAGGGTAGCGGAAATACCAAATAGAAGATTCTTTTTCCTCATATTCTACTTCATCATCTGCTAAAGCTGTTTGTGTAACAGGATCCCAATTAACAAGATAATCCCCACGATAGATGATGCCGTCATCATACATCTTCTTAAAGATTTTTCTTACGCAGTCATTGCTCTGCTCGTCCATTGTGAATCGAAGTCTAGACCAGTCACAAGAAGCTCCAAGCATTTTTATCTGACTGATAATCCTATTTTGGTGGGTCTCTTTCCAGTTCCAGATATGCTGTAAAAATTCTTCTCTGTCGAAGTCTTTTCTTCTCTTCCCAGTTTTTGCAAAAAGATGTCTTTCAACAACTGTTTGTGTTGCTATGCCGGCGTGATCAGTCCCTGGCACCCATAATGCTTCAAATCCATCCATTCTTTTATAGCGAATAAGTATATCTTGGATGGTGTTAACAAGGGCATGTCCCATGTGCAAAACTCCTGTAACATTAGGAGGAGGCATCACAATGCAATAGGGGTTCTTGGAAGAATTTGGATCTGCTTTAAAGAATTCTTTTTCTTCCCAGTATTGGTACCATTTTTTTTCAATTTCTTTAGGCTCGAAAGACTTAGATAGATTTTCCATTAAATTATGCGTAAATTTAGAAATAGTTTAACAAAGGTCAATAATAGTTTTATCGTAAATATTATTAAAGCTAACAGGATTTTTTAAAAGGTTTTATAAAGAAATAGAGCGCTGCATAAAATGCCATCTACATCCTCATTTTCACTTATTTTTTGAAGTACTTCTTTTTCCTCTAAAGTAACTGTTTGAATAGATTCAAAGGGATCCATTTTTGGAGAAGCCACTTTTTTAGCTCCGGTAGCTAAGACGTAATAAATTTTTTGTTCACAAACTGAAGGGAAGGGAAAAGAAGAGCCTAGAATCTTCCATTGATTGCATGTATAGCCTGTTTCTTCTAAAAGCTCTCTTTTTGCAGCTGTAATGGGGTCCTCATTTTTTTCTATGCGACCTCCTGGACAACCTAAAATAATTTTTTGTAAGGGGTGGCGGTACTCTCTGTTCAAAATGTATTTATTATCAATATCTAAGGCAACAACGGCTACGGCATCTGTTTTTGTCATTACTACGTGGTATAACACACTTTCATGACCTGTTTTCTCAAGTCGGTCTACACGAAATGATAAAAAGCCTTCATGTATCATATCTGAAGAGGTCAAGCTAAAAGGGATATCTGGGATGTCATTATTCATTTGATGATTTTATGTGGTTATATAAATTAAGCTGCCTTGAAAGTTGCTTTTTCTCCCAAGGAAAAAGATTGTTTTTGGACTTTTTTATAAGGAAATTGTTTAAAAGGTAAGGGGTTTGCCTATGAGAAGTC
>JASFVE010000122.1:0-3003 GCA_050049995.1 Chlamydiota bacterium
TAACGCCAGGCTCTGTCATTGGCTTAACTTGAGAAGAGTGCTCTTCAATAAGTATTTTAATTTCACTTTGCATCTCTTCTTGATACTGAGAGTATGTTTGAAAGTACTTATGAGAAGGTTCGGCTCTTCTTATAAAAGAAGGGACAACTTTAGATAACTCTTGCACACCTTTTTTACCAAGGTCCTGCATTTCAGCCAAATTATGACAATTGAGTTTTTGTAAAAGATTTTCAAAAAATCTGCCATTTCCAAAAATGCCCATGTTAGTCAGAGCACTTGCCGGTAAAAGACCTCTTAGACAATCTAATACTTTCGCTCTTAAAGAAGCCGTATAGGCGACTTTGGAAATATGATGCTCTTTAGGAAACTGCTGTTCAATAATAGCTGTAAGTGGAGGAATTAACTTGCTGTATGTATCAAACAGATGGTTGCAAATTTCTACATACAGATCTCTGTAGGCAGAAGTCATGATAATAGGTTCTTGATAAAAGAGGTACTCACCATTAATTTTCTGATCAAAATAAATATATCTTGTTGATTTTTCTAATGGGGAGCCACCAATCCTACAGTCCTCAATAATCTTGGCTGCTAGCATTGAGACATTTTCGATAGCCACGTGGGCGCCACCAAGCTCGCCAATAGAATCATCTCCATAGCCATCAAGTATTCTGTCATAGAAATTCTGCGCCTTTTTAATGGCCATAATTTGCTCATCTTCTCCAGATGACGCACCTTCTGTAACGCTGCCTACAATAGATGAAAAAGCTGTATCTTCATTTAAAATAAAATCTTTCAACAAAAGAGAACGCAAGCCTAAACTTGACCTGGAGTATCTAGAAAACAAAGCCCCTTTGATCACTTCTGGTAAATTTCGAAGTACAAAGACATTGCTTGATGTGCTAGTAACAAAATGCTCTAATATCTTAATTTGATTTTCAGAAAACTCTTCATAATTTTGCATCATACAAGAACTCCTAGTCCTTAAAGTTAAGACCTCAAGAGTGCCACAAGTTAAAAGAGCGGATCAAGAGAAAAGTAATTGAAAAGTTAATAAACAACAAAAAAGCTGCCTTTAAAATTAGATTTTTTTTAAAAAAGCGGGTGATTTGAATTGTTTTTTAATTTTTTTTAGAAAGGAAGCTTATGAATTTTTTAGAAAAAAACACTTTACAAATGCCAATAAGGCTTAGAAGAAACAGAAGGCTGGCTTCTATTAGAAGCCTAATTAAAGAAAACCACCTTACACCTCAAGATTTGATTTTACCTTTTTTTGTTATTGAAGGGGAAAAAACAAGCCAAGCTGTTAAAAACTTTCCTGGGATATACAGGCTATCTAAAGACCTTCTTTTAAAAAAAGCTGAAGAAATACACTCACAAGGAGTGCAAGCTATCGCTTTGTTTCCTGTTATAGAACCTTCTTTAAAAACAGAAAGTGCCCATGAAGCCTTGAACCCCAAAGGAATTATTCCTGAAACTGTACGTTATCTAAAAAAATATCTACCATCCGTTTGTATAATTACTGACATTGCATTAGACCCATTTACGTCGCATGGCCACGATGGGATCGTTAAAGAGGAAGAGGTGCTTAACGACGAAACTATAAAAATTTTAGCAAAAATGTCTCTTGTACATGCAGAAGCAGGCGCTGACTTCATAGCACCGAGTGACATGATGGATGGAAGAATTGGCTATATAAGAAAGGCACTTGATATGTCTGGCTTTACAAATACAGGAATACTATCTTACTCGGCAAAGTATGCTTCTAGCCTGTATAATCCTTTCCGTTTTGCCCTTAATTCCAATCTTCAATTTGGCGATAAAAAAACATATCAAATGGATCCTGCCAATCAGAAAGAAGCTCTTTTAGAGGCTGAACTAGATGAAAAAGAAGGAGCCGATATTTTAATGGTAAAGCCAGCAAGTCTATATCTAGATGTCATCTCCAAACTAAGAGAAAAAACCAATAAACCAATAGCGGCTTATCATGTCAGTGGGGAGTATGCCATGGTAGAGGCTGCTCACCAACTGGGTTATTTAGATAAAGCAAAAGTTTTTTATGAAACCTTACTAAGTATTAAAAGGGCTGGAGCTGACATGATTTTTTCTTATGCTACTGAGACTATTTTACCAATGCTAAAAAGTTTCCACTAATAGAAAACTGGATTTTGATTGTACCGTTCAAAGTAAATAGTTTGATACAGCTCTTTACCAGTAGCAGCTTTTGCTCCTACATCCCTTAGCCAAGCAGCCATGGAATATCCTATCCTTGTACGAGAACTTTTATTTAAAAAGATATCTAAAGGAAGACTAAAAAAGACCCCTTTATCATGATAACGATCCCTATTTACAATATCTTTTGCATTAGTAAAGGTGTACCAAGCACCAACTCTTAATCCACTTGGAAAAGTCCTGGCTGCATTTAACCTAACACCTTTATCCCAAGCTAGAAACTGCCCAAAACTTACCTTAAAATCTAAATTAAGGGGTTTGTACTCATAATATAAATCCAGAAAATACTGTAACCCCCAGTAAGAAACATAGGTGGGTTGTGTTCCTTGGAGTTTTCTTACTTTTTTTTGAAATCCCAACCCATTAAATTTTCTTTTCCATACAGCTGCCACCTCAAAACCGACAGCCCAATTCGATTGCACTGGATAATACAAAAGCTCACCGGCAACACCTCCATAAGCCAACTCAAAGTATCCCCCAGCTAGCCTAGTAAAAAAGCCGCTCCCTAAATTCCAACTTTTTTGTAAATATCCATTAACCACATGAAAAGGCGTTTGCACATAACGTATTGAGTCTGATCGCACGTTGACAATCTGAGAAGGGTTTAAAATATCCTTATCCCCAATATCAGACGCACTAGAACTAATAATATAGCTTAACTGCAAGTCGTAATATATTTGATCAAACAGGTACCCTTGTGGGCCTGAAATAAACCCAACGTCATACTTAAATTTACCACTAGCAGAACCCCAGTAGGACCGAAATTGAGGTCTA